>JBDQGY010000233.1:0-6554 GCA_040265175.1 Nannocystaceae bacterium | reverse complement strand
GTGGTCGTTGCAGCGGCGCCGGACTCGCTGAGGGAGGCCTCTACCAGGGATCTGCAACGGGGCGCCCGCGAGGTGCTGACGATCATGCTGGACTCGTCGCTCAAACCGAAGGCCCGCGCCAAGGCGGTGGCGAAGCACACGGGGCTGCCAATTCGGGACGTCTACGCGCGCCTCGCCGGTGCGTCGCATGCGGACACCGACGACCTCGTCGATGGCACGGACGAGGTCTAGAAGGTCAGCAAAAAGTTGGTGAAGCCGACGACGTTGAACACGTTGGAGATCGCGTAGCGGCGGCCTACGTTGTCGACGACGTCACGCCGCACGGGGTTCACACCCACCTCATCGCCCTCGACGATGTTGGGATCACCGAATGCTTCCGGGTCTCCGCGGTTTGCGTTGGTGAGGAAGTGCTGGGTGTCGGTTTTAACGTCGGCGCCGAAGTTGAGCCGCGCGTATTTGCCGAGGTGGAAGTTCATCGCTGCGCGGAGGCCGAATCGGGCGAAGTCGTCGACGTCGGTGATTCCCGAAAACGGCTGGCAATCTCCGCTGTTCGGGGCGGCGTTGGCCGCGTCGTAGAACCCGACGGGGTCGGCAGGGTTGGTGCCCGCGAACGCGAGGGCCTCCTGCACATTGCACTGACCCTCTCCAGGCGCGTAGGTGCCCACGAGCGCGGGGCTGTCGGCGAGCAACTCCCAAACCTCGCTGTAGGCGCGACCTCCGTACTTGAGGTCGGCGGTCCCCATGAGCGTGATGGAGAATTTTTGCTGCTTGGCTTTGTTCTCCCACGGAATGAACTCTGCACCCACATAGAGCCCCGTGGTGCTCTGCGGGTTGCTCACTCCCATATTGTCGAACTTTTGGAAGGTGGTCTCCGACGCGCGGAAGGCGTAGCGCCAGTGCGCCCCAAAGAAGGGCTCGAGGAACCGGTAGCGGCGACTCAGGGCCGTCCATGCGCCGAGCTCGTGTGTGCCACGACCGACCGCGCTGTTGCTTAGGGGCTCATCGATCGCGATATTGCGGGAGAACTCCATCGGCCGGCCGATAGCGAAACGCCCCTCCACTCCGAGGATCCAGGTGGGGAGATGCGGTTGCTTGTCCTGGTCGAGGATCCCGTACTTGATGCCAACGTGGAGTTGGTCAATCCCTTTCCGGGTGGGTCCGTTGAAGATGCGGGAGGTGTCCTCCGAGGTGAACTCCGTGTACGCGCTCGCAGGATTACGGGCGTCGAATCCATTGCGAGGGAGGATCCCGTCACGGATGGTCGAACTGTTGGTCTTGTTCACGCAGTTGATGTCAGAGCTGCCGAGCGATCCCGTCGGTGTGATGTCCTCCGGGTACACGCAGTCGCCGCTCTCTTGATCGAAGGCGTACGCTCGATTGTCTGCCACCACGACGGGGAGCTCCACGTACAACGACAGGTTGCGGTAGATGCCGATCTCCATCGCGACGTTCACGGTCTGACGCTGCTGGTAGTACATCAAGTCCCGACCGAGACGGTTGGCGCCGTCTTGCGTGAACTCGCGAAGGATGGCCGCCTTCTTGTAGTCGAAGGCGTAGCTCGCTCCGAAGTGGAAGTCGAAGGGGTTGTCCTCTTCCGCTGCGGTCGCGATGCGGGTCGCCTCACCGGCATGCGCGTTCCCACTCCACAAGGATCCGAGGGAGAGGGCGAACAGTGGCGTGAGGGCGCGAAATAAACGCATGAGAGACCTACAGGCCATGGCACGCTACCAGCGCGCGAGGTACACCGTCAACAACGCACCCAAGATGTTCGCGGAGCCAAAGCGCGCGGATGGGGCTCCTGCGTGCACTGCGAGAGGCCCAAGATCTTGGCCGGAGGGGAGCGCCCGCTTGTAGCCCCTGTGGTCCACCTAGAGACGGCTTCCTCAAGGGGGGCTCGCCGGGAGTCACTGAAGGAAAACCTTCGAGGGCTTGCGGGTTTCCCGTCTAGCGGTTGTTCGGGTGCGGGCGGCTCAGCGTTCGGGGTCGGGCTCTGGGGCCGAGGGCTCCGCGCCGGCGGCTGGCGCCGCGTCGCGCAGTCCAAGCTCTTTCATTTTCGACTGGAGGCTGCGTCGCGAAATTCCAAGGAGTCGGGCCGAGCGGGTCACGTTGGTGTCGGTCTGCCCCAGTGCTTCACGGATGAGGGCCTCTTCCACGAGTCGTGAGCCGGCCTTCACCGCCTCTTTGAGGTCGAGCCCAAGGCTGGACAGTGGCAGCCGAATATGTCTCACACCGCCTCCGGCGGTCTGGTCCTGCATCGCGGAGTCGTCTCCCTCAAGCTCGTGGAAGTTGTCGGGCAGATCGTCCCGCGCGATCACATCCTGGGAGGCAAAGAGCACCATCCTCTCCACGAGGTTTTCAAGCTCCCGGATATTGCCCGGCCAGGCGTAGCCTCGGAGCGCCGCGAGGGCGTCATCCGAGAAGCCTGAGATCTCCTTGCCCAGGCGCTCGTTGCACCGCGCGACAAAATGATGCACCAGCGGGGCGATGTCTTCTGGCCGGTTGCGCAGGGCGGGGAGCTCCACTGGCACCACGTTGAGTCGGTAGAAGAGGTCTTCGCGGAAACGCTTCGCCTCGATCTCGGCCTTCAGGTCTCGATTGGTGGCGGCGATGAGTCGAACATCGACGCGCCGCGTTTTGACGCCTCCCACCCGCTCGAACGCGGATTCCTGGATCGCGCGGAGGAGCTTGACTTGAATCTCAAGCGGTACTTCGCTGATCTCGTCGAGGAACAAGGTGCCCGAATCGGCGAGTTCAAATCGACCGGGTCGGTTGGCGACGGCTCCGGTGAAGGCGCCGCGCTCGTGCCCAAACAGCTCCGACTCCACGAGTCCCGCGGGGATGGCCGCGCAGTTGACGGAGATAAAGGGTCGATCGGTCCGCGGCGAGCCGAGGTGCAGCGCGCGAGCGACGAGCTCTTTGCCTGTGCCGCTCTCGCCGACAATCATTACGGTCGAGGGGCTGGCGGCGACGGTTCGTACAGTCTCTCGCACGCTCCGCATGGCCTCCGACTCACCGACCATACCGACCGCTTTGCAGGGGTCGTCGGCGTCGTCTTGGCTGCGGCGCAGGCTTGGCCCGCGTCGCGCGCGGGTGGCCGCCGCTTTGGCCACGACCTGATGGATCTGTTCGCGATCGAAGGGCTTCTCAAGGAAATCGAAGGCGCCGGACTTCACCGCTTCAACCGCCGTATCTAGGGATCCGTGGGCGGTGAGGATAATGACCGGGAGATTTGGCTCTTCGCGACTGAGCGCGCGCAACAGCTCCATGCCGTTCATATTCGGCATGCGAAGATCGCTGATCACAACATCAAAGGTGTCCGCGGGGGCGGAGCGGACACGGGTGAGCGCCGCCTCTCCGTCATTCTCGACGTGCACCGCGAAGCCTTGCTGGATCAGCAGCGCGCTGAGGACCTTGCGTAGGTTTGGCTCGTCGTCTACGAGCAGGACTCGGTATTTTGACTCGTTCACGGGGAGTTAGGCTCTAGGGGAGTGTCAAGGCTGGACTCGGCCGCGTCAACGTCCACGGGCAGAATAACGGTGAAAGACGCGCCGCCCTCGGCATTATTCCCGACTTCGAAGACGCCGAGATGATTCTCCACAATTCTCTGGCTGATCGGCAGCCCGAGTCCCGTGCCCCCGCTTTTGGTGGTGTGGAAGGGGACGAAGAGGTTGGTGATGGTCTGATTCGAGAGCCCTGGCCCGTTGTCGCGGACCGAAATGGCGATGGCGTCGCCGCTCGGGAGTCCCCGTGGACGGAGACGGGCATCGAGGACGACACTCGGCGGACTTTCGGGTTCTCCGGGGACCAAGAAGATCGCATCGAGCGCGTTGAGGACGAGGTTATGGAACACCTGCTGGAGCGCGTCGGCGTCCCCCCGAACGAGCGGAAGATCCTCTCCGAATTCTGCGCGCACCACGTCCTCGTGTTCGGCGGGGACGAGGCGCATGGTGGCGGCGAGGACGAGGGTGACGTCGACGGGGTCAAGCTCGCCTTTGTAGGGCCTCGAATACGTTAAGAATTGGGTTACGACTCGGTTGAGGCGATCCACCTCCTCCACGATGACGCCGAGGAACTCCGCGGTGGTGGGGTTCATATTCTTCATGTCGGGCTGCACGATCTGAACGGCGCCCTTGATGGCTCCCAGGGGGTTACGGATCTCGTGGGCCAAGCCAGCGGCCATCTCCCCGAGGGCTGCGAGCCGGTCTCGCTCTTTGCGTTTCTCGTACACCGCTGAATTTTGCAACGTAATGGCGGCTTGGATGGCCAGAGACTGGAACAAGTCGACCTCCTCACGGGCGAAGGGCTCGAGCAGTCTCTCATCGTCTACGAAGAGCGCGCCGAGCACCTCGGGCTCCTCGTGGCGCTGGTCGAGTCGCCCGAGGATGGGCACGGCCAAGCTCGCGCCAAGTTCGCCCATGGTCTCGATGGCCTGGGCCAACTCTGCGTTGGTCTCTCGATCGGAGCGCTCCTTGTCGCGCTGGAGCACGTCGCGGAGCAGGGCGCCCCGTCGACGCATCAGTTCAAGCAACGGGCGGCGCGTGGCGAAATCGAGGCGGCGGACCGGGGTGTCTTCGATTTCACCGCGCAGCGAGAGATAGGCGCCGCGAGGGTCTAGCAAGAACAAGCTCGCGTGGGTGACCCGATTGGAGTCGCGGAGGGCATCCACCACGGCCTGCACCATCTCATTGGGATCGATCACGTTGAGGAGCTGCGCGCGCAAGGAGATCACCACCGATCTCAAGGCGGAGCGATCACGAAACAGCAGGGTCTCGATTCGTGATTCCACGGCGGTCCGCACCGGTTCAAGCAAGACGATGACGGCGTAGGAGGCCACGGTCACGTTGAAAAACAGGAGCGAACGGCTCGCGCCGGGCTGCAACGGGATCCAGATTAACAAGAGCGCGAAGACAGAAGTGGCGCCGATCACCAGGAGCCCGAGGGTGGCGATGCGGGCGATGACCTCCGGCAGCTCGAGCAGACGGTCCCGCTGGATGGTCTGCGCGACGAAGTAAAGATAGACTGCCGTGATGATGGGCCCCACGGCAGGGATGAGCGGGCTGCCGAGTGTGAGCGCGATAAGGCTCGCGAAAAACAGATACCGGAGGCGTGGCGCGAGCGTGGTCCCCTCAGCGGCGGCGGCGGCGCGCCACATCTGCCGCCCCACCAGCAGCAGGCCCGCGATGACGTAGAGGTTGAGGCCCCATGACACGTACCGCCAAACCTCTGGTTCGACTTCACCGAGTCCGAAGGGGGCGATCTGAAAGATGACAAGCAAGCCCGCTGTTTGCGCGAACAGCAGCGCGAGGAGGAGGCTCGTGCGAAGTCGCCCCGTACGGTTGACGCCCGGCGCCACCGGAATCAGCGAGCTAAAGCAGCGGTCCGCGGACCACGGGAGCACGAGGCTGACGGTCTGGGCGATCCAGGAGAAAAACTCGTTCCCCCCGCCAAAGGCGGCGAAGAAGCTCGCGAGGTGATAGAGGCCGAGGTTGAAGCAAAAGACCCCGTAGAGCACAAAATCGTCCCGTTTGCGGTCGCGGAGGACGACCGAGGAACCAATGGCGAAAGCCACGGTCGCCGCGAGCAAGGATGGCAGGGTGGCGGTGAGGCTCTCCACTCCCAGAGAGTGTACCGCTGACTCTGGATGCGCCGAGCGCGAAAAGGTATACTTTCCACATGGCAGGTCCTCAAAAGATCGACAACGAGCCTCGCGCCCAGTCCCTGGCGCGCGCCATCGCCTCCGACATTCAGTTGTACAACAAGGCGAAGATCGAGGAGGGGCTCGTGAACGACACGTTTTTTGACCTCCTGTCCGAGGAGATCGCGGAGGGACGCGACCTCTTTCGTTCGCGCGTCACCCCAGAGATCTTCCGCCGCAACTTCTTTGATCGGGCCATCGTCGATCGGGTGATCAAGCCCGGGGCGTCGATGGAAACAAAGATCTGGTAGGCGACGACGCTGACGTCATGTCGGCTACGCGACTCACATTTGATCTCGTTCCTGCGGAATCGGGCAAGCCTCAGCGCTTGGACCAGGCGCTGGTGAGCGCCGCGGTGGATGCGGGGGTGGAGTTGAACCGGGCCCAGCTTGGAAGGGCCTTCACTCAAGGTCAGGTCACGGACGAGCGTGGGACGGCGCTGAAGGGCTCGGCCAAGGTGAAGGTGCCGCTGCGGGTGCATGTGCAGCCGGTGGCGGCGGAGCCCATGCGCGCGGTGGCCCAGGCGCTGCCACTGTCGGTGTTGCATGAAGACGAGCATCTCCTCGTAGTGGACAAGGCCGCGGGGATGCCGGTGCATCCGGGTCCAGGACACCCGGATGGCACCCTCGTGAACGCGGTGCTTCACCACTTTGGTGTGGAGGCAGAGGAGCTTCCCACGCTCGAGGGCAACGACGTCGCGCGTCCAGGGATCGTGCATCGACTCGACAAGGACACGTCGGGGGCGATGGTGGTCGCGCGCACCGAGGCGGCCCAACGAGCCCTCGCTGCGATGTTTCGCGCGCACTCGCTGGAGCGATCATATCTCGGAATTATGATGGGGACGTTGCCCTTCGACGCC
>JBDQGY010000232.1:0-6555 GCA_040265175.1 Nannocystaceae bacterium | reverse complement strand
AGTGCTCCGATCCTCTCGACGCGGTCACCGAGCATATGCTCTCGGCGGCGATGGGGGCCCTGCTCACCCCCGGACAGGCGCAGGCAGGCCGATGGAGAGTCAGGTGCGCCCATGAAGCAACGCCACCGTCCATGCGTGACCTCGCAATTCAGGCGGGGCTCGCGAGCCTTGGGCCTGCAGGGCTCGTCGCACACCCTCAGTGGGGCCCTTGGATTTCGTTTCGCGCCGCCATCGTCACGCCGTGGGCCGCGGCGAGTCTCGAGACGGGAGCGGTCGGTCCTTGTCATGGCTGTCCAGGACCGTGCGGCCCCGCGATGGAGGAGGCCCTCCGCGCCGCGCCAATTCCCGTGGGCGCGACACGCGTGCCAGTTGAGTCATGGCGAGTCTACGCTGAGGCGCGCGCGAGCTGTCCGGTGGGAGCGGCGGAGCGTTACGGTCACGACCAGCTCGAGTACCACTATACCCACGATCGCGACGTGCTACGTCGCGCGGTCGCTCAGCGGCGCAAGTGATCGTCGAAGAAATCGAAGACGCGCTCTTCCATGTAGACCCGATCCGCGAGCGCGCGGGGCATATGTCGCTCATCGGGGAACATGAGCAGTTCGTAGTCTTTACGCTTCGCGATGAGCGCGTTGATGAGTCGGGCCGTGTGGCGAAAATGCACGTTCTCGTCGATGAGGCCGTGGACGAGCATGAGGTGTCCGGTCATGCCGTCGATATGCTTCATCACCGCGCTCGCAGCATACCCGTCCGGGTTGGTCGCGGGCGTGCCCATATAGCGCTCGGTGTAATGGGTGTCGTAGCCGTCCCAATGCGTGACCGGGGCCCCCGCCACCGCGACCTTGAAAGTCTCAGGGGCCCGCGCGAGTGCCATCGCCGACATATAGCCTCCGTAAGACCACCCGTAGATTCCGACCTTTGAGGGGTCGACGCCGCCCTGAGCAGCGAGCCATTCGACCCCCTCGACCTGGTCGCGCACCTCCAGGTTGCCCATGTCGTGCTTGATCGCACCCTCGAACGCGAGCCCCCGTCGCGCGGAGCCTCGGTTGTCTACCTTCAGCACCGTGAATCCCTCTTGGCGGAGGTACTGGGCGCGCAGATCGACGGTCATGCCCCAGCTGTTCGTGACGCGCTGAGCGTGGGGGCCACCGTAGACGCTCACGATCAGCGGTGAGGGGTCCGACTGCTCTGGAGGTCTGTAGACCGCTCCATAGAGGGTGACGCCGTCTTGGGTTTTGAAGGAGACAAGCTCCGGCGGTGTGAGGCCCAGCTTCGCTGTCCTTGGATCCACCTCGTCGTGGATCGTCTGCACGATCGTGCCGTCACTCAGGCTCCGGACGTGAATGGTGGGGGCGGACTCCGTCGTGTGGTGGGTGTCGATGTAGGCCGTGAAGGTCTTGTTGATCGTCGTGGAGTGCATCCCCGGAGACTTGGTGACGCGGGAGAGCCCCGCGCCGTCCATCCCGATCACGTACAGGTGCCGCTCTCGAGGGTCGTCTTTGGTGCCCTCAAAGAACACCCGGCCGCCCTTCTCGTCGACAGCGACGAGGCGGTCGACCATCCATTCACCGGAGGTGAGCGGGCGAACCATGGTTCCCTCGCCGTCGTAGAGGTAGAGGTGTCGATACCCGGAGCGCTCGGAGGCCCACAAAAAATGGCCAGCGAGGGGGCCCTCTTCGATCGGGCGCAGCATGTTGTGAAGGTTGATCCACACCTCGGTTGTCTCCTTGAGGATCTGTGACGAGGTGCCCGTGGAAGGATCAAATCGGAGGAGATCGAGCGTCGTTTGGGCTCGGTTTTGTCGCTGCACCCACAGCGATCCGTCGGGCATCCATTGGACCCGCGGGAGGTAGATGTCGCTCTCGTCTCCGAGATCCATCCATCGAACGGTGCCGCCCACGCGCGGCACCACTCCGAGACGAACTCTCGCGTTCGCTTCCCCCGCGAAGGGGTAGCGATGGTTCTCCTCGGCGCCTTCGCCGACCGCGTCTTTACCTTGGTGGACGATGCGGTACTCGGGAATATGGGTCTCATCTACCTGGATAAAGGCGAGCTGAGTCGCGTCCTTGGACCACCAAAATCCGGTGCTACGGCCCATCTCTTCTTGGGCGATGTACTCCGCGAGTCCGTTGGTCTTTCCTGTCCCACGGGCGCCCGTCGTGAGTTGTACACGCGCTCCGGTGTCGACGTTCGAGACGTAAAGTTCCTCGTCCATGACATAGGCGACAAAATCGCCGTCCGGGCTGAGGCGAGGTGCGAGGGGCGGAGACTCCGACTTCGCGACCACGGTCTTTAAGGAGCCTTGGAGTCCGTGTTGGACCTGCAGGGCGCCTGCGAGAGGGACGAGGAGCGTGTCGTTTTCCCGAGACCACTGGTAGGTGGTGATCCCGAGCCCCCGCTCGCGCGCGCGCTCGCGGCGAAGCTTCTCTTCGAGGGAGATGTTCTCCTCCGTGATCCCGGCGTCGCCTGCGTTTAGGACGAGCGCGCGGGACCCTGATTCAAGATTCAACGAGAACAGCTCTCGGCGAAGCGAACCGTCCTTCGAATCGAGGAAGGTGATGGCCTTCCCGTCTCTGGTGAATTTGATCCGTTGTGGAAACGACATCCCGGGTAGCGGATAGGTCGCGATGTCTTCGAGCGTAATGTGTTTCATGAGCTCCTCGGGTGCAGCAGCGTCACCGCCGCTGCCTCGCTCCTCCTCGGATGCGCGCCCATCGCTCTGCAGCGCCTGACAGGCGGGGAGGAGGGGGAGACAAAGCGTCAACGTGAGTAGATGTCGGGCGCACACGGCCGCGATCATGTCAGCCACGACGGGCAATGTCACGCGGACGGGATTTCAAGCCACTCAGCGTCGTGGGGTGTGCCGTGGCACGCCCGGAAAAAGCCAGTTGCGGGCTCCATCACGACGGCGCCGTTGCTGCTGATGCCGTTAAAGTCGACGCGGCTGATGGCGTTCTCGCCGTTGGCCCGATCACCGAAGGCTGCCTCGATCGTCCCAGGAGTGACCGCGTTCTTGGCCTCGTCGACGAGGGACTCAAGTCGAGACTGGCGGGCGTGGGACGAGGTCGCGGGTGTGCTGGCCTCGATCTCTTGGTGTGAGGGGACGAGACAGTGATTTGTGTGTACGAACACACCGTCGCGCACGGGGCTCACTTCAGCGCGGCTCGCGGAGCACTCGATGGCCGCGGCGTGGGAATCTTTGTCCATGAGGTAGTAGTAGTGCGCGCCGGCGCGTGGCGCGTCGACGACCGCCGCTGTCGCCGCTTCAAGCGTGTCGCAATGCAGCACTTTGTGAATGATGCTGAGGTAGGTGACGCCGGCTCGTGGATCTTTCGTTCGGATGTTGGTGGTCCCCACGGCGATGCCCCGGTCGTTGAGCCCAATGAGCGAGAGACAGCCTACGGTGGTGAGTGAGCGCGTGCTTGGTCCATCGTCGGGCGAGCGTCGAACCACCAGCACGTAGGGCATATTGTCGGTGGCGAGGTCCCAGGTTTGACCACAGAGGCCGTGCCCGTCTTGGTTGCGGTCGGCGCCCACGACAACACTGGAGCACCCACCAAAGGACTCAAGATCGCCGTGCCACGCGAGGATGTCGCGCAGGTCGGTGAGTCCGTTCGTCGCCAGGATTTTCTCGGGGCTCATATTGGCCCCGTCGGCGATGCCCTCAAGCTCTTCCCACCCCGCGGGGTGGTACTGACGCGTCGGCTCCACGCACGCTCGAGCGACGCGGAGCAAGGTCGCTTCGTCGACGTCTCGTCCCCCGTGCTGCTTGGCTTGAGCGATGGCGTTCGCGACCCGAAGTTTGTAAAAAGTCTCGATCTCACCGCGACACTGCTCGCCAAATTGCTGGCCCATTTCGCGATGAGTTCCCCGGAGATCCAAGATGCGCATGGCGGGAGTGTTTCAAGACGCTGTGCCCGGAGCAAGACGCGACTGCTCCACGCCTGACGCCATGGGCAATCGCAGCACGGAGACCACCGCGGACGCTCCTTGAGCGCGTTGGAGCGCGAATTGGGGGAGCTGTGGCGCTCGCTACGGGGCCAGACTTCCGTCCCAGTCGATCTTGCTCTCGAGCGGTTGCGACGGGTCAAGGAGATCGTCGATGAAGTTCCCTACGTTCTCCTCGCCGATCTCGGAGCCCGCGAACGCGAAGATCGTCGAGCAGTGACTGTCGTTGAGGAATCGCTCGTACGGGATGAAGTACGAGAGGTTCTCCCGCGCCTCATATTGGTCCACGAGGAGCTCGGTGTCTTCGTACCAGAGCTGGTGGATGGCGTCCTTGGTGAGGCCGTCGAAGAAGTTTTCGTAGGAATAACGCGAGTAGTTGTAGTCGCGCATGAAGTAGGTGATCGCGATCCGATCCGCGGGCCACATGTCAGAGATCACGTTGGTGATGTTCCCGAAGTCGTCCTTGACGGTCGCCGCCTCGGGGATCTCGTCGATCACGGGGTCGACATTCCACGAGCTTCTAATTTTCTGGTGGAGCGGAGAGGAGTGAACCGAGTTGGGGAAGATGGGACCCGAGTCGTTGAGCGCGAATCCTCGCGCAGCGTTCGTCAGCTCCCGCAGGAAGTAGTAATTGATCTGTGTGCCCGCGCCGCCTGCCGAGCAGCCGCTCACGAAGAGATCATCGATTTGTGGGAAATAAAGGTTGAGCCAGGAGATCACCGCCATGGTGTTGTCGTGCCCGGCGTGGTTAAAGACCACGTCATCCTCGACACCGTTCGGATCCTCGTAGGTGATCACGTTGTTGCCGGTGTGAACGTCGCCGGTGCAGTAGGGGACGAACACTAGATTCCAGTCACTGATGGCGCTCCCCGACGCGCGATTGAGCATGGGATAGGTGAATCCCCAGATGAGCATATGGTCATCTGGGATTCCGTTGAGGTTCGCGACCCCGAGACCACCTCCGGTGCACCCATTGTGGTCCCAACAGGCACCACCGGGCTCAAAAACCACCGCGAGATTCTTCGCACCTTCGTGCCAGTTGGCGAAGAACTTATATTGGCTGCCGTTTCCGCACACCGTGTCTGGCAACTCAATCTTGACCCATTGATCGAAGACCGGTGGTGGAGGTCCGGTGATGTCGCCGTCGCCGTCGCCGTCGCCGTCGCCTCCGGTGTCGCCGTCGCCGTCGTCTCCGGTGTCGCCGTCGCCGTCGCTGCTGGTGCCGCCGTCGGTGTCCTCGCCGCCGTCGCCGTCCTCGACGCCGCTGGTTGCGTCCTCTCCGCACGCGGGGAGCGAGAGCCCAAGCGCGAGCGCGCCAACCATTACCCAGTTCCAATTGTCGCGACGAGCCATCAAACCGACCGTAAAGGTTCCCGTGATGGAGGACCAGAGGATCTCCGAGACGAGGGGGGGTGGAGTCCTGGGCACGCCCCTTAGATTCTCCAAGACTCTGATTTTATGAAGAAAAGTTGTTATGTAATGTGTCACTAGACAGTATACATGAATGTGTTAGAATTCTGTCTATGGGTCGTCTACGCGCGCACTTCACCAAAGTTCGTCGGAGCCGAATGGACCAACTTCGAGCCGACCTCGAGATGGTGTGGCGTGGCGTGTCTGGGCGAAACCCCGCGCCCTATGAGGATCGTCGAGGCCGCACCTCCGCGCGGTGGGCCTCCCTCCCCCCGAGCCAGACGCACGCCGCCGTGACGCAACCTGACGCGGTGCTCGGCGGTACCGCCTACGTGGTGGAACGACGCGTCGAGGAGACAACGGACGCTGTGAGCTTGTGGCTTCGCTGCGCTGGAGGAGCGATGCCACCTGCCAAGCCTGGTCAGTTCTACACCGTGAGGGTGCCGCATCCCGGAGGAGCGTTGAAGCGTGCCTACTCCGCGAGCCACGACTGTCGCGACACCACACGACTGCGGCTCACGATTCAGCGGGTTGAGGATGGGCGCGCATCTACCTTCTTGACCGAGCAGGTGCGAGAAGGTTCGCGGCTTCAGCTGCTGGGACCCTCGGGAAGCTTCGGCGACGCGCTCGCCGACGGTAAGGTTCGTCGAGTCGTCATGATCGCGGGGGGAAGTGGCGTTACACCGATGGCGGCGCTTTGCCACTCCTTGCTTGGAGCGGATCGGGAGGGGCTCGAGCTCGTGTTGATTCACGGGGTCCGGTCACCCCAGCACGCGCTGTTGGCAGATGAACTGACTGCCCTCGCGGAGATGAGCCGAGGGCGTTTGGCGCTCCATCACATCTACGAACGCGACTCTCCCGCCGGACAGCCTGTGGAGGGGCGGCTCACCCCCGAGGTGCTCACCGTCGCGTTGGACGCGGCGCTCGCGTCCCTGTCGGCGCCCGCGGAGCGGTATCTTGTGTGTGGGCCTGCGGGCATGTTGGACTCGGCCCGTGCCACCTTGCGAGAACGCGGGATCCCTGCGGCGCAGATCGAGGAGGAACGCTTTGCCTCCCCGGAGCCGCAGGAGGGGGCGAACGCAACGACTGGTTCGGCGCGGCTCACCTTTCTCGCGGGGTCCCGGTCGCTGCAGGTGGAGGCGAGCACGTCTGAGACCATCTTGAGTCGCGGGCTCGAAGCTGGCGTCCGTATGCCGT
>JBDQGY010000231.1:0-6556 GCA_040265175.1 Nannocystaceae bacterium | reverse complement strand
CTCGCGATCCCACGACGCGGGGCGCCCGCTCACCGAGGTGAGCCTCCAGGATCTTCACGAAATGAAGCTGCTGCTGCGCAGCGAGTCGGTCATCGACTGGCACCGGCTGTACATCGACGACGAATCACAAGCCAGCAGGCTCTTTCAACTATGCGGGCTCGACGTGGAAAGTGACGCAGACCTGCGACGTCTGCAGGCGCTGCGAACCGAAGCCGCGAACTACATCACGACCTGCCTCAAGCTTCGGCTCGACGACTACGTGAACAACCACGCCCCGGTGGAGTCACTGCCGATGCTGGCGTCCCAAAAGGGTAAATTTCAGCGAAACGCCTGCACGATGCTGAAGGTGATGCACATCATGCATCACCTCAACGCCCGCGAGCTCCGCACGGTGCTGCCCATCCCGGACAGCGCGCTCTTCGCGGAGGTCGAGTCTAGCGTGGTGCTCATGTTCGACGAACTGCGCGCAGCGGGGGTTCCCGTGGTCGAATTTTCGTGGTCGCGAAAGACCCGCGAGTCACAGGTGACCAAGCTCCTCGTCAAGCGAGAGACGAGCGCCGCTCGCATCTTTGACCGTCTGCGATTTCGCGTCATCGTCGAGAATCGCGAGGACCTTGGCCCTACGCTGCACGTGATGCTGCATCGCTGTATACCCTTCAACTACGTCGCTCCAGGCCAAACCGTGAACAACTTGGTCGAGATGTCGCAGCTCCACTCCATCACATCCAACAGCACGGAGGACGACGATCGGGAGGTCGACCCCACCGACACTAACGAGTTCAGCAGCCAAGAGTTTCGAGTGCTGAACTTCATCGCCGATCTCCCCGTGCGCGTCGACACCCTCCTTGAGAAGCACGGCATCGATTCCCCCGATAACAAGGGCCGGGTGGTGTTCATCCTCGCGGAGTTCCAGGTGTTAGATCGCGCGACCGCCCGGCAAAATGAGCAAGGCGAGAGCGCCCACGTACTCTACAAACAGCGGCAGCATGGTCGAGTTCGTGAGCGCTTGTTGCGTACGCCTGGCAAGCGCAGCAACTGAGCCCGTCATCAACGCGGCGGGAGTTTAGCCCTTAACCCAGCGAGTCACACAGTTCCGGCCGTGCTCTTTGCAGTAATACAGGGCCTGATCTGCCTTGTCTACGAGCTCTTGACGCGCTCGACCGTCGTCGGGAAAAGTCGCGACCCCCATGGAGAGCGTGACGTTGAAATCTCCGTTCTCGGAGTGCATCACCTGAGCGCCAACCTCCTCCCGCAGCCGGTTCGCGAACAGCTCCGCCCCGGGGCCGTCCGTGTCGGGGAGTACGAGCACAAACTCTTCTCCTCCATAACGCGCCACGATGTCGACCTTCCGCGCCTGCGCCTCAAGAATCGCCGCCACCCGCTTCAGGACCGCGTCGCCCACGGGGTGCCCGTAGGTGTCATTGACGCTCTTGAAGTGATCGATGTCGGTCAAGATGACAGAGAATCGCTGGTCGGTTCGCTCGCACAGCGCATGCAGGTTCTCATAGCGCTCCTGGAACGCGCGGTGGTTGGTCAGCCCGGTGAGCCCGTCGGTGGTGGCCCGCTCCTCCATCAAGCGATACATGCGGGCGTTTTGGAGGCTCGTGCTGACCTGGTGGCAGATCACTCGAAGCATCTCTCGCACCTCAGAGGGGAAGTGCTGTCCCCGCTCCGAGGCCAACACCAACGCCCCCATGGCGGTCTCTCCGTGCACCAGTGGCAACACCAGCACACTCTTCGCGCGACGCAGACGGGTGTCCGCGTCAAATATCACCGTGTGGCCATCGAGGATCTCCCCGCTCACAGGCATGTAGTGGCGGTTCTTGACCGCCGAACTCACCAGCCCTTTTCCGTTGGAGAACGTGAGCCCCTCGAGGCGCTGCTCGACAGAGCTCCACGCACGATCCGACTTGAGCGCTGGATCCAGGCGTGACGCCAAGATCCGGTGACCTTCGCGGCTCTCGTCAAACATTGTTAACGCCATCAAGGAGCAATCGCGAATCGAGGCCACCGCGTCAAAGGTCCGATCGTAGACCGCCTCGAGCGTCAAGGCTTCATTGAGCAGCTCGCTCGCCCGGTAGAACCGCTCTTGCTCGTACTTACTCCGCTCCACCGCTGAGAACGCGCGTTCTTGCTCGATCACCCGGAGCACGTGCTCCGCCGCTGTGGCGAGCGCGGCCTGTTCTTCGTCGGAGAAGGGCCGCCCGTCCACCCTGTCTGCACAAATGAATCCGCGCACGACCGCCCCCTCAAGGAGCGGCACGGCGCACAGGTCTGTAATCGCCTCGGGCCCCTCATAGTAGGGAGGCACGCGGCGGCCGTTGAGGTTCTTCAACCGCAGCGCCTTGGGGTCACGAACGACGGCGCTCAGAACCCCCGGACCGTCCAGCAGCGGGTTGGCCCGCACGAGATCGCTCGACGTGGCGATCTCCTTGATGAACAGCCTCGGTAATTCGCGGCCGCGGCTCGCTCCGGCCGAACGATCTTGGAGCCACAAGAGCGCGCACGTGTGGAGGTTGAGCGACGAGCGCAATAGCTCGATCGTAAAGAACAGTTGGTCGTGAATGCCGTCCACGGCCGCCCGCGCCATCCGCAGTTCCTCTTGCTCTCGCGTCCGCGCCGCGCGGCTCTCCGGCGGCAGCTGGGAGGCGATGAGGCGGAAATCTCGGGCCTCCTGGCGCATCTGGGCCAAATCGAGTTCAAGCCTGCGGACGTGTTCACCGCGCAAGCGCCGGGCGAGGCCCCCCAGGACCAGCCGGTTCCCGGCCCCAAAAAACAAGATGGCGACCGCGTGATACAGGCCGAGGGACCAGCTCACGCGCGGCGACGCGAACTCGACGAGCACCTCGAGCACGCAGGCCGCCGCCACCCAGATGATCGTGGAGATGGAACGCTCGCTCACGAGGACCAAGAACGACACCAGCCCGTAGACAAGTGGATACAAGAAGCTGCGATTCCCGCCCGTGAGCGCGACGAGCAAGAAAGCGCCCGTCAAAAGCAGCAACCCCAACTCCACCTCACGCATGGTGGCCGCGGACGCCGTACGAGGTCCGTCGGTGTCTCCCGAAAACTCGCGCACCAGCGCCCGCGCCAAGGTGACGGCGAAACAGGTCAACCCCGCGAGCGGTATCAGGTTCCCGCGCACCAACAGGGGACCTGAGAACATCCCAAGCCCGAGGCACAATGAGAAGCTGGCCGCGACCACGAGTCCCCACCACTCCAACGTATGACGTCGGAGTTCAAAGACACCGCGCCGCAAAAGCGCTGTCACCGGCGGGGCTCCTTCGCGCCCGACGATGACGTCGCGGGGGTCACAAACTCAAAGACGATCTCCCCGGGCCGAACCATGTTCAGATCCTCGCGGGCGATACGCTCGATCTCCCGGCGCATCACGTCTCGGTCCCCCGGCTCGTGCGTGTCGGCGTGCAGAGCGCCGACCTCCGCCTCGAGCAGTCGAAGCTCCTCGCGGAGCCGAACGTTGCCGGCGCGCAGCTCATCGCGCTCGGCGGTGACACGCTCGAGATCTCCCGGCGCTCGAATTGCTTCGAACTCAGTGGGCGCGTACGCCACCAGCCCCGCGAGCAGCCCCGCGATCAGCAACCGATTCAGCCAGGTCATTTCTTCGTTCAACCTAAGCGCGACGCCATCCAGGACCAAAAAACGCGCGTGCTTTCATCGACACGAACGATCGTTCGTGCGGACTGCGCGCGGGCCTCTCCATCCCGGCCGATCCGAGCGGTGGCCTGTATACTCCTCGCCTACATCCCCCGGCCCCAAGGATCCGCCCTCCCCCGATGAAGCTTCGACTCACTTACTTCAATTTCCCTTTTTGGCGCGCTGAAACCGCCCGCCTGTCGCTGCACCTCGCAGATATTCCCTTCGAAGATCGACGGCCGACGCGAGAGGAGTTTCGCAGGATGAAAGCGTCCGGAGAGCTGCCGTACGGGCAACTCCCGGTGCTGGAGGTGGACGGTGAGGCCATCGCGCAGACCCCGGCCATCGCCCGATTTTGCGCGAAAGCGGCGGGCTTGTACCCCGACACGTCCCTCGACGCGGCCCGCGTGGATGAGCTGCTCCACGCCATCGAACAGCTCGTGACGTTGATTGGACCCTCCATGGGCGAGAAGGACCCAGCGCGCAAAGCCGAGATGCGGCGCGTGCTGGGCGAAGAGGGGCTCCCAACGTTTTTGCGGCTCCTCGAACGACGGGTCGAGAGCTTCGGCGCTGGACCGTGGGCGGTGGGATCGCAGATGACCGTGGCAGACATCGCCCTATGGCGCGCCCTCGACTGGCTCGTGGGGGGAATCCTCGACGGCATCCCTACCAACCTTCTCGACGAGACCCCCCGGCTGCGTGCGCTTGTTCAGCAGGTGGCTGCCATCCCCAAAATTCGTGCGTGGATGGACGAAAAGTACGGCGCGCGATCGTGAGGGGGCGCAGGGGCTCGCCGGCGGACGCTCAGTTTTGACTGTGCAGGATACCCAGCGCCTCGAAGCCGCAGCGCTTCGCGACATCCATCGCCCCCACCAATGACTCATGGCGGGAGCTCTTGTCGGCCCGGATATTCACGGCTACCCGCCCCTCTTCGCGCGCCTTGCACAGCCGCAGTTCGAGTTCCCGGAGGTCCACGAGCACCCGATCGATCTCGACGCGGCCATCCTCCGCGATGCTCACGAGCACCGACTGCTTTTGTTCTCGCTTCTCGGCGTTCTTTGCCTGGGCGAGTTCCACATCAAGCGACGAGAAATCCTGGAACGTCGCGGTCAACAAAAAGAAGATGAGCAGCTGAAACGTAATGTCGATGAGCGGCGTCATCTCGATGGTCGCCTCTGACCGACGACGACGACGACCGCCTCGCGCTTGCTGCAAGATACCCATGCCTACGCGTTCGCCGCCTCACCCGCGCCTTGCGCGTCGCGTCCCTGATCGGAGGACGACGAGTTTTTGGAGTCTTCCTCACCGTCACGGGCCACTCCGTTACGGCGCGTCTCCTCCAGCAAATCCACCAGGCCCATGGCGTCTTCTTCCATCAGCACGATCAGCCTGTCATTGCGACCCTGGAGGTACTTGTACAGGACAAGGGTCGGGATCGCGACGAACAACCCGAACGCCGTGGTGATCAGCGCCGTCCAAATACCGGTAGCGAATACGTCCGGCGTGGCAGCGCCGTCCGCATAGGCGTCCACGAAGCGTTGGAACACCTGAATCATCCCCCACACAGTGCCGAGCAGCCCAAGCAGCGGCGTCACCGATGCCACTGTCCCCACGATCTCTACGTGGCGATCAAGATGCGCTACTTCGCGACCCCCGACTTCTTCCACCGACTCTTTGATCTCTGCCCGCGTGGCCCCTCGGGCGCTGGTTCGCAGCGCCGCGGCCATCATCAACGCGACCGAGGCTCCGTTCTCTTCGCAGAGCAGCTGAGCCCCCCGCGTCTCGCCCCGCGCAGCCATCGCGCGAATACGATCCACGAAGGCCCGGGGCAGCACCCGCTGTGGGGCGAGCGTGTACATCCGCTCGAGGAAAAAAAACAGCCCCACGACCGAGGCCATCAAGATGACCCACATCAACGGGCCCCCTTGTTCGAAGAGGCTCAGCAAGTCCGCCGGATTTTGCGCATTCATGATGGGAGACAGAGCATCCGCATTTCATCCGCTGTGCGCAAGATCGGCGCCTAGGAGCCTGCCAACGCCGCGCTGGGTTGGCTCTACCGATTAGGCTTGACGTGGCTCGGCGGACGCTGCTATTCACGGCCTCCGCGCCAGAGAGAGCGGACACCACAACTGGGGGCTTAGCTCAGCTGGGAGAGCGTCGCGCTGGCAGCGCGAAGGTCAAGGGTTCGAGCCCCTTAGCCTCCACCCATGACGACCATGTTCGCATTTCGCGGCCATGGTCGTCTCGCATTATCGTCACCAGCGCCCCCTCGCGGGGCTGCCCGGCGGGACGATTCCCCATAAAAGCCGGAATTCTTAGGACTCCGTAGGTGACGACGCCCGGTTGCATAACGTAGCATCACCGCATGACGGGTCACGGGGATGACTCCGACGCCGACCTTGAAGGAGCGGCTGAGGAGAATCAAGGGGCAGAGCCTCTGGAGGAGGGGGAAGCTCCCAAGGCGCGCGGCACGATGATCGCCATGGGCGCGGCTCCTCCTGCGTCACCGCCACCCGCTGACGCGCCGACGTCGCCGGCGGAATCCTCTGATGAGCCCACCGGCTCCCCGCGACGTCCCCGCGCGAGCGCGGGCTTCGTGCCCCGCAAAGCGTTTCCTCCGGCCGCGCCCAAGGGCCGTCGCGAGCGCACACCGCCCGCTGGCCACCCGATGCGCGAAACCCCGGGTCACTTCCCGAACGCGGATTTTTCACTGCAATCCATGGACGGCGACGCAGCCATCCAACGCGGTCCGCTCCTCGGAGACACCGGACCGCTCCCCGAGGCGCGCGCAGCCGCGGAGACACCCGTGTCCCTGCCGACAGAGTCCTCCGAAGAAGCCATGGACAACGACTCCATGGACATCACCGCCCCGCACCGACCCTTGTCTCGCACGGAACTTGGG
>JBDQGY010000230.1:0-6561 GCA_040265175.1 Nannocystaceae bacterium | reverse complement strand
ATTCCGGCGCCGAGTCCCGCGGCCATCGCCTCGGCCTCGAAGGCGTCGCGATCTGCGTTCAGAATTTTTGGATAATAGGCCGTCTCCGTGACGAACGGGTACCGATTCACCGCCTGCTCGGAGAAGTAGCGGAACTGGTCTCCGTCGACCTTTTCTACCGAGTGAAACAAACCCTGCATTCCGTAGCTGACCGCTTCAACGGAGCGCGCGTTCCGTTCGATCTCGGCCGACGCCTGACGCAGTACAAAGTCGAAACTGCGCTTTTCCTGGTTGCGAACGAAGTACCAAGCACCCAGGATGAGCAGGGCGGTGAGCGCCATGCCCAGCACGTAGGTGAGCCACAAGAAGGGAGAACTCCGAACCTCTCGCTCGATGGCCTGCACCTGCGACCGATCAATCTCCTTGGCTTCCATGGGCGGGGCGTCGTCGACCGTAGGGTCTCCAACAAGTGCACCAGTGGCATCGGGAGCCTGTTGGGGATCTTCGGAGGGGGTGTCTGCCATGGAGCTGCTCGTTCGGGAAGTAGGCGGGTCGGAGAGGTTGTGTGTCAGATGGAGATCAAGGGGGGGGGAAGGGGTCGGTCACGCCAGAAATTTCAATAGGAGGCCACCCAGTCGAAGAAATCGGGGAATGACTGAAGGACTTTTCGTTCGGATAGTTTGTCGAGTCCGAGGATGTTGAGCGCGGCGTACCCAAGCAGCAATATGCCGAGCATCTTGCGAGCGCGATGCTGGACTCCGCGCAGGTTTAGCAAACGGTTGGCCGCGGCCCGTCCGCCATACGCGATGAGGAGCATGGGCAGCGTGTTGCCGAGGGCGTAGGTGCCCATGAGGGCGAACGCGTATCCGGTAGAGGCTGTGGCCGCCATGGTTAGGATGGCGCCCATCGTGGGGCCGGCGCATGGCGCCCAGATGATGCCAAGCGACAAGCCCAAGGTGAGCGCCGCGAAGACCCCGCTGAGATCTTTTGAACCGTTCGCAGGGGCTCCACCGCTGAGTTTTGAACTCAGCGGTGCGAGGCTCCGCGAGGCGAGCGCAGAGAAAGCGTCGGACAGCCTGTCGACGATGAGGATCACTCCGAATACCGCGAGGAGGATCACGGTGCACTGCTCAAGTGCGCGGGGAGGAAGTTCGAGGCTCGCAACGAGCTGGCTCAAAAAGATCCCGACCAACGCGAATCCGACCGTGAGCCCTAAGGAGACGACCAGTGGATACCACCAATTTCTTTGAAGCCCGGTGCCGATGATGATGGGCAGCATCACCAGGACACAGGGGCTGAGGACGGTAACGAGGCCCGCGACAAACGCCGCTCCAAAACTGACGGTTGAGAGTCCAGAGATGGGGCCATCCATAAGGGGTCAGCGGCCTTCGAGGAAGCGCTTGATGTGTTCCACGCTTGTCTTCCCGACGATTCGAGACTTTTCGGCGCCGGAGGCATAGCGGATGAATGTGGACTGTCGCGCCACGTTTAGCTCCTCTTGGAGATCCTCGGTCGAGTCGTAGTCAAATTTGCAGATGAACGGCTTGCCCTCCACGTCGCCCTTGAGGATTTCATCGATCGATACTTGTTGCGCGGCGCAGGTCGGGCACCACGAGGCGTGAAACCACGCCACGTAGATCTTCTCTTTCTTGAGGCGCTTCGCGTGTGCCTCCTCTTCGCAGTTCTTGATGGTCGCCTTTCCCGCTGCGTTGGTGGACTGGCTGAGCGTGATGCAGGCGACGCTGACAAGGGACGCGACAATGAACTTTGAAATGCGGCGCATGATTCAGTCTAGACTTGGCAATCGCCTATTTTCATCAATCTCTTAAGCGCGAAGCAGCGTGATCGCGCCATTGTCGCGGCTGGTTGACGGTTTGACCCGCAGGCCGACGCGAATTGGGCCGTTTACGGCGCATAGAGGCTCCGTATCGGTGCGGAGCGCCAAACACCGTGCGTGGGAGCGGACACGTCACTTCTGCGGAGTCTGCAGCGCGCGGAGGATCGCGGCGGCGACGCCATCGACCTGGCTGGCGAATGTCGCACTGCCGTCCGAACTTGACAGAAACTGCGCGCTAACATCCAATCCCACCGACGATGGAGAGAGCCTGAAGATGCGAGAGGACAAGCTAACGTTTCGATTTGGACAGGCGGCGGCCCTCGCCGGAAGTCTCACTCTCACCGGCTGCGGGAAAGATGGCGGGGAGGTGGCAACGAGCGATGCCGTCGCCACGTCGATGGGCGCGGACTCCAAATCCGATGGGGCCGCGGGCGGGTCACCGGACGGCGCAAAAAGCGCGGAGGGGCGCGTGAAGGGTACCAAGGCTTCGGTCGAAGCGGCCCCTGCCGCATCATTTGACGGGGATAAGCTGATTCACGACTGCGAGGAGGCGTCGTTCGATTTGGACAAGGCCTCTCAAAACGTTTTTGTTGCCTGGTTTCACGCCGACTGGTGTCCGAGTTGCGAGAAGCAGCGGCGGGAGCTCGAGCCCCTGTCCCGAAGTTCAATTAAGGGTCGTCCCGTGATCTGCCGATACGATTACGACGAAACCGAGGACCTCCAAGGCAAGCTTCGTGTGCAACGTCAAAGCAGCTTTATTCGCTACGTCAAAGGGACCGAGCAGGCGAGATCTGTCGGTGAGACGGGCAAAGAGCGCCTCATCAAGTTTCTTGAAGGCTGAGGCAGGTGCGGCGAGGAGCGTCCCCGAGGATTTCGTAGATTTCCTGGAGTGCATTTAACGTTGGGACCAGGAGTCGGGGACACATTCATCGCGGGGCTCGTGACATCGCTGAGCCCGTGCGTGTTGCTGATGCTCCCGGCGCTGGTTGCGGTTGGGCTTCAGCGGTCGCGGTGGTTCCCTGCGGTCGTGTTTTTGTCGATGGCGCTCGCCTACGCCATGACCACCGTGTACTTTGAATTCGGCTACGCCAATGACGTCGACTTGCCGCTGAGTCCGAGGAAACTCAAGAAATACGCCAGCTACAGTCTAGTCGGTCTCGGCGCGCTATATCTGGCGCCGTGGGGCGCGCTGCTCGATAAGGTTGGTGTGAACGAGACCCGCCCACGCTGGGTGCACTGGTTCGATCTCGCGGTCGCTGGACTGACGGGGACGATGGTCTCGCCGCTGTGGTCGCCCTGCGCGGGGCCGACGCTCGGCGGTGTCTTAGAGCTCGCGCAGGTGAGGGAGACCGCGGCTGTGGCGGGCGCCAAACTCTTTGTCTTTGGAGCTGCGAGCATGATGCCCGTGGTGGCGCTGGCGTATGTGGCGAGCTGGGCGTCGGGCAGGCGCCGCGCCCGCGCGCGATTTCATTATGGCGCGACCGTCGCGCTTGGATTGTCGATCATCTTGTTGAGCGCGGCGGTGATCAGCAAGCGTGATAAGCGGTACGAGGCGAAGGTGCTGCATGCATTTCCCAATCTTTACGCCTGGGTGGGCAGCTTCTAGGCGTCGACGTGTCAGCGCGGCGACATGCCGCCGTCATCGGTGACCGCGCGCGCCGTGGCCTCTCGTTCGCGCAGACTGGACGGCTAGGCCCGCACACCGAGGATAATTCCGCGGTCTACCATGTCCGAGATCACGAGCCCTACGCGCGCGAGGGAATCGTCGGAGAGGTCCTCGTTCGCGCGGGCGGTGCCCACCCGAACTGCTGCGCCGAATGATTGACCATCGAGGAGCTCGGACGTCACTTCAAACGCCAAGCAGCTGAGTTCAAGAAACCTCACCTCGTGGGTTTCATCGCGGTATCCGAGGAGTCTCGTCTCGGCCTTCTCTGGCGCTGTGGTGTCGGCCTTGGTTCGCGCCAATAGATGCACCTTGTGGGAGAACGCTCCGAGACAAGCGCTGCCGTGGAAATCGAGGATCGCGTCGAGAGAGAGCGGCGGCGCTGCCGTCGCGGGGCGGGCTGCGTCGGGGTCGGCCTTGACGCGCATCTCCATCAGTTCGTAGCGCCCAATTTCCGCGAGGTAGGAGGGCTCGCGGGGATCATCATCCCATCGCGAAGAGATCCACGCCGCGAACTCGCCCGGCAGGTCCCGAATGTAGGGTGATCGGGGCCCTTGTTCGTTGAGCCAGGTGGAGATGTCGGCGTCGAACTGTTCGACGCCGCGACGCGCCCGGGTCCGCGGCATGAAGGCGTAGATCGTGCCGGAGATACCGTTGCGGACCAGTTTTCGGTACACCTCGTGTCGCGCTGGTGGAAACGCCTGGAGCGCTCGTTGGGCTTCCGGGTGAAGGTCGGCGACCGCCTGCTCAAGGCCCGCGGTCGGCGATTCCCGATGCAGGATCATTCGGCTCATTCCGCGTTGCAGCGATGCGATCAAAGGGGGGGCAGCGGAGCTGTCGGGGGAGGGCTCCGACGAGTTCGGCGCTCTCAGGTCAAACACCGGCGGCGCGTGGTCTGAGGATCGCGAAGCTCTCCATCGCGCGAGCGCGGCATCGTAGCGTTCGTTGAGTTGTGCGACTTGAGCGCCGAGCACTTCGAGCGCCGGGATGTCGTGATCCCGTTCGTAGAGGACGGGGCGGGGGCCAATTCGCTCGATCACCCACGCCATCAGGTCCGCGACCTCTTCAGAGACGTCGGTCCCGTGGGTGTCGATGATGAGACCATCAAAACCGTCGACCCGCTCGCCGCCCGCGACGTGCAGGTGAACCACCCGATCGAGGGGCAACGACGACAGATACGCCACCGGGTCAAAATTGTGATTGCGCGCGTTGACCCACACATTGTTAACGTCGAGGAGCAGGTTGCAGTCGGCGCGATCGACCACCTCTGCGATCATCTCCTCCTCTGGGATAGTCGATCCAGGGAGCATGTAGTACGAGATATTCTCGAGAGCGAGGGGCATCCCCAGGGCATCTTGAACCCGGTGGATTCGCTCGACCACGTGGGTGATGGTCGCTTCACACGCGGCCAGAGGGAGGAGGTCGTGGAGGATGTGTCCGTCCGTTCCATTCCAGCACAGGTGATCCGAGTGACTCGTCGCGCCCATCCCCTCTAGAAATTGGCGAAGCGTCGCGAGGTAGGCGCCGTCGAGGGGAGCGCTAGACCCGATATTCAGCATGAGCCCATGGGTCAGCACGGGATGCTCTTTGGCGACCTCACGAAGCGCCTCGGGATAGAAGCCTCCGCGGCGCATGTAGTTCTCCGGAGACACCTCGAAGAATCGAATGGAGGCTGGCACCTGTCTCGCGAGGACTTCATCGAGGAACGCCCACCGAAGTCCCAAACCGACCCCATGGGGGCCCTCGGTGTCCGTCGTTGTTTTTCGGGCGCTCACGCTACGAACATCGCACGATACGCCGGTGAGATTACAGTGTTAACGAGGATGGTCGATGAACTTGGCGTGAGCATCGCGAGACGGCAGCGAGCCAAAAAGCGGGCGCGAATCTCGCGCCGGCGGCCTGGCCCATTCCAGCGCCGTCTGGAATGTAACGTTCCGTGCCCGGGCTTCGTTGGCTTGGAACGCGACTTGACACGAAGTTCCCCTGACGGGAACGGGGTCGGACCATGATGATTTTGTTGAACCCGTAGTGGGCACATCAACACCAGAGAGGAAACACAAGCAGATGAACGCAAAAACAATTTTCGCAACGCTGGCACTCATGGGAAGCGGCACGCTCTCCGCGGGGTGTGCGAGCGGAGGGGGAGACTCCTCCGAGGTACCGAAGGCTCGCACCGCGCGCGGTGGGCAAAGCAGCTGTGGCGGATCCGCGAAGGCAGAGGCGAGTTGCAGCAAAGGTAAGACAAAGTCCGCCGTCACCACAGCCTCCAATGACGCCGCCAACTCCGACGACGCCGCGAAGGAGGAGTCAAAGGCTCCAAACCCCGCCGAGGAGGAAGAGGTGGAGATGCTCTGCGGCGAAAAACGCTGCGCCTAGAGAGTCATGAGGGCGGACGGGCTCGCGGTGAGGCTGGGTCCGAACACGCACCGTCCACGCCCCTCGATGGTGCGGACGAGGGCGCTGAAACTTAGGAGGAAGTCGAGGAAGCGCCGCCGACGATCCTCGCGATCGCCTGAAGGAGGCGCTCGCGATCGTAGGGCTTTAGAATCCACCCGGTGGCACCCTTGCTCATCGCCCTACCCAGGTTGACGGGGACTTTGTCCGTGGTCAAGACCACGACGGGCAGGTCCTCAAGCCCCTCAATCCCGCGGATATCCTCCAGCAGCGCTTGGCCGTCCATAAGAGGCATGTGGAGGTCGACAATCACGAGTTCGATGTCGGAGTGTTCACGCAACCGAAGTTTTGCCTCGATACCGTCGTGGGCGGTCACAACACTGTAGCCGCCGTCTCCGAGATCGGTGGTGAGCTGCTCAACAAGCGCAGCCGCATCATCGACAACGAGTACCTTGACGGGTTGCGCAGCGTGAGTTGAGAGCATCCGACAGTGCATCGACCGCGCGACGAGAGAACTGAAGGCGTGAATAAGATCCCCTGTGCGTGCAACTTTTGTTGCCGAGGTCGCGGGCTGGCCCGTCGCAGGGGCGTCTGAGTGGGCAGGGGGGAGTGGGGCCTAAGAGGGTCAGATGCGGTGGGGTGTTCGCGTAGTCAAATGTCGGTGCGAACCCCCACAAGGTCAGATAGT
>JBDQGY010000229.1:0-6655 GCA_040265175.1 Nannocystaceae bacterium | reverse complement strand
GAGGGAGGCTGACCCTGGAGAGGGTTCATGCCACCCTCGCGGAGGGTTGGGTGGGAGGAGAGGTCCTCGTTGGGCATCGCGAGCGAAGGAGGTGCCCCTTGGCACGCGGCGCGCATAGAGCCGCCGTATGCAGACTCATTATCTCCGCGCGTCGTCGTCCCACCTCCACCTCGACCTGCGCCGTATGGCGATCGCGGCCCCGTTTTGGGAGCGACTGCGTCGCGAGGTGGGGCCGGTGTTGGGGGCGCGGCTGTCGGCGTGCGGGGTGGAGCTGGTGGTCCAAGGTGGCGCCGCGAGTCAGGTGCGAGAGCGCGTGGAGCGAGCGTTGCGGGCGGCGAGCCTGGCGAGCTTATTCCCGACGGGCGCGTGGTCGTTTCCCGAGCGGTCGTCGTGGGTGGTCGATCCTCGCGCGGTGCCGGGGTTGGTAGTGGAGCTGGCGCAACGCGCCCAAGAAGACGCGCACGCCCAAGGTCTGTTCGAGCCGCTGTGGTCGACATTTCGAGAGACAGTGGGGGCGAGCGCGTCGCCCTGGCTCGACATGGGGGCTTTGAGCCGAGCGGCCGGCGTGTCCCGCCTCGAGCTCCCGGTGTGGGCAACGTGTCAAGACGGTAAAGCAGAAGCGGGCGAGCGGCGTCGGCTCCGGCACGCGCCGCTACGATCTCGTGGGGTGTACGACACGCTGAGCGTGCTGCAAGCCCTGTGCGCGGCCTACCGCTGTGGCCCGCGGACGCTCATGAATTCCGAGGAGGCGGCGGGCGTCGCGGTGGCCACAGCGGAGCGGGTGTCGCTCGACCCCGCCACCTTCGCCGCGCGTCTTGAGGTGTCACGCGAGCGGGTAGAGGCGCTGTGGTCGGCCGTCCAACGCGGGGCGCTGCGACCGAGGCACGAGGCGATGGAGGCGGTGCGAATTTGTCTTGGAGACCCGCGCTTGCGGCGTCAGGTCCCTATTTTCCGGCTCATTGGGCCGCGCTGGTGTCGTCGCGTAGCGGAGACCAGCTCCCAAGCGACGCTCGCGCCCTCGCTCGACGCGCGCTGCTCGTCGCTCTCGCGCGAACGTTGCGTTCAGTCCTCGTGAAGTTGCCGCGGTCGCGACTGGGTGGTAGTCCCCCGTCGAGCGTGGGGATGATACTGAGATGAACGCGGTCGAACGCGACAAGCCATGGACCTGGGAGGTCAGGCGCCTCGCGGCGCTCGGCGGGCCTGTGGCGTTGACGCAGCTTGGCACCATGACGCTCGGCGTGGTCGACATGGTCATGCTCGGGCGCTTGGGCGTCGCGGAGCTGGACGCGGCGTCCTTGGGGAACGTCTGGATCTTCGGAACGATCATCTTTGGGCTCGGGCTGATCTTCGGGCTCGATCCCATCTTGACCTTTGCGTACGGAGCGGGGGACAAGCGCCGCCTGGGGCTGGCGCTCCAACGGGGGGTGGTCATCGCCGTCGCGAGCAGCCTCCCGCTCGCGCTGCTGTGGCTGCTCACAGAGCCCGCGCTCCTCTTGGTCGATCAATCGCCTGGGCTGGCGGCCATGGCAGGGGAGTACGTGCGCCTGCAGATCTTGAGCATCCCGTTTTTCATGGTGTTCAACGCACTGCGCCAATATCTGCAGGCGATGGGGCGGGTGGCGCCCGGGCTCTGGGTGGTCTTGGCCGGGAACGCGTTTAACGTGGTCGCGAACTGGGCGCTCATCTTTGGCCACCTCGGCTTTGACGCCATGGGTATCGAGGGTGCCGCCATCGCGACGGCGAGCACGCGGGTGGTGTTGTTGGTCTTGCTGTGGGCCTGGACGGTGGGGTTTGGACTCCATCGAGATTCGTGGGTGCCCTGGGGTCGAGAGGCGTGGCGCTGGAGTGGCTTGCGGGAGGTGCTCGCCCACGGCGTGCCCGTGTCACTCCAATACGGGCTCGAGATGTGGGCGTTTCAGATCGCCACCTTGATGGCGGGGGTGCTCGGGGAGCATCCGCTGGCCGCCCACAGTATCGTGCTCAACCTCGCGTCGCTCTCGTTCATGTTGCCGTTGGGCGTGTCGATCGGGGCGGCTGTGCGGATTGGGAATCTGCTCGGGGCGGGCTACGCCGTGATGGCCCGTCGCGCGTCGTTTATCGCGCTCGCGCTCGGTGGCGGGGTCATGCTTCTCCCGGCCTTGAGCTTCGTCGTGTTCCGCCATGGTCTGCCCGCGCTCTACACCGACAACGCTGAGGTGATCAATGCGGCCGCGGCCATCTTGCCCATCGCGGCGATTTTCCAGGTGTTTGACGGTGTGCAGGTCGTGGGCGGCGGTGTGCTTCGAGGGGGGGGCACCACCAAGCCGGCGGCGGCATTCAATTTTATGGCTTACTACGTGCTCGCGATCCCCTTCGCCTGGCTGATCGCGTTCAAGCTTGAGGCGGGTCTCGCAGGGATCTGGTGGGGGCTCGCGGTCGGCCTCTCCATCGTCGCGACCTGTCTCGCAATCTACATCGGGAAGCGCGGGCCCGGTCACTTGAGCGCCTCGTCCTAGGAGAGGTTCGCTCCGCGCGCGGGTCCGCCCCGGTATGGGGGTTGAATGAGGCTTCATCGCCCGGTGCGGCTGCCAGGCCGTTACGAGAGCCGGATATGCATGGAAGTGGGACGGCGCGCCCGTGTTCTTGTTGGCGGCCCCACATTAATCGAGAGGTTTCATCCCGGTAAGGACTCTCAAACTCAAGACCAGGACGGCGGGCCGGGTTGGAAAAAAACGTGACCGATTTGTCGCCCAGTCCGCACGGGTAGCAGAGAAGGTAGGCCAGTCGAGACACACGACGACACGTTAACAACAAGGAGATTCGATCGATGAAGACACACACCTATCCGCTGTGCTTGGCGGGCCTGATTGGGGCCACGGCGAGCTGTACTGTTCAAGACCCAGGTCCCATGAGCGACCGCAACGCCACCGACGACACCTATGTGGTGGACGCTGTCGCCACGCAAGACACCTATGTGCGCGAGGCCAACGCTGACTTGCAGTCGGGCGACCAGATCACCATTCAAGTTAAGCGCACCGGCGCGAATCGAGCCCTCGTTGGCTTTGATGCCGCCGACCTTGAGGCGCTCATCGCCGGCGGCGACGTGGTCTCGGCGACCTTGGAGCTCGACGTGGACATGACCAACCACATCCCAGCGGGAGGAGAGGAGCTTGAGGTGTACGCCATGAACACCGCGTGGACCGAGGACGCCACCTGGAATTGCAGCGATGACATGGGCCCCGGCAACAGCGCCGACTGCAGCGATCCGTGGGACATGAGCGCGGGCGGAGCCTTCGCCGCCGCGGCCTCGGGTACGGCCATCGTGGAGAAAAAGCAGACCACGCCCGTGAGCTTTGACGTCACGGCGGACTTTGCCAACGGCGCGCCCGCCCACGGGTGGCTCATTAAGAAAACCGACGAAGACGCCAAGGGCTTCGTGAAGTTCATCTCCACCGAGGGTGGGAGCGGCGCGCGCTTGACCATCGAGGTGGCGCCCCCGACCTGCGCCACCGACCTGTCCGCCGGGGACATCGCCATCGTCGGCTACAACTTCGACAACCCGGACGAGTTCGCCTTCGTGGCGCTCACCAATATCGGCGCCGGCGCGCAGATCAAGTTCACCGACAACGGCTGGAAGGCCATCGGAGAATTTAGGGACACCGAGGGCACGTATACGTGGACCACGAGCACGGGGGTCGACGCGGGCGAGGTCATCACCTTGACCAACCCTGGGCTGTTCTTCTCCACTAGCGGCGATCAGATCCTCGCGTACCAAGGTGACGACAGCGCGCCCAACTTCTTGTACGCGCTGCACTCCAACGGGGGCACCTGGCAATCCGACGCGACCTCGTCGACGACCTCGGCGATCCCCACGGGGCTCGTGGACGGGGTGACCGCGGTGTCAATTCCGGAGATCGACAACGCCCGCTACAACGGCGGCACCTCGGGGGACGCGGCGAGCTTGCTGGCCTCCATCTCCGACGACAGCAACTGGGGCGGCAGCAACTCCACGCGTCAGACCATGCCGTCCGGTCCGTACGACGTGCAGGGCGTGGACGCCTGCGTCCAAAACGCGCCGGCGCTGCTGATCACGGAGTACGTGGAGGGCAGCAGCAACAACAAGGCCATCGAGCTCACCAATGTGGGCAACGCGCCAGCAGACCTCGACGCCCTCGGGGCCGCCGTGAGCGTCTACTTTAACGGCAACACATCGGCAGGCGCTGTGGTGAACCTGAGCGGGGTGATCGCGCCAGGGGAGCAGTTCGTGCTCGCCGACAACAACGCGGCCGGCGCCGTGCTCGCTGTGGCGGATCAAATCACAAGCAGCAGCCTCTGGAACGGGGATGACGCCGTCGTGCTCACGGTGAACGGAGACGTGGCCGACAGCCTCGGCCAGGTCGGCACCGATCCCGGGTCGTACTGGGGGACCACGTCCACCGTGAAGACCCAAAATCAGACGCTCCGGCGTGACGCGAGCGTCACCGCGGGAGACACCGATCCCTCGGACGCCTTCGATCCCGCGGACGAGTGGATCGAGTTCGCCCAAGACGACTTCAGCGGCCTAGGCAACTAGACCCGCAGGTCACGAAGGGACAGCGCGCGGCGCTCCTCGATTCACGAGGGGGGTCGCGCGCGCTTATGTAAGCCGCGCCAGGAGGGCGTCGGCGAGGCGCTCCGCGGCGCCCTCGTCGTGCCGGAAAAACAGGCTCGGCTCCACGAGCTCAAGCTCTGTGAGCAACAAGCCGCCGTCGTCGCCACGTAAGAAATCGGCGCGGGCGTACAGCAAGGGGGCGTCGAGCTTGAGCAGCGTGGCGGCGGCCGCGACCGTGCGCTGGGCCAGCGCGAGCTCGTCGCCGTCCCAGGCGTAGGGCTCGTCGGAGGCGCCGAAATCATCTTGCACCCGGTAGTCGCCGGCCACGGGGATCTTGCGCACGCCGTGGGACAGTCGCCCGTCGAAAAACAAGGCCGAGACCTCCCCGAAGGTCTCCACCTGCGGCAGGTAAGGTTGGAGCATCATGGCCTCGCGGGCGAGGTGCCCCTCGATGTGTGCCTGGGCGGCGGCGAGCCCCTCTCCCGACACGTCGAAGCGCAGGGTGCCGGCGGCGCAGGCCCCAAACACCGGCTTGAAAAATCCGCGCGACCACCCGCGCGAATCCATGAGCGTGGCCACGTCCACAGATTGTCCCGGCTCCAGCCACTCGGTGGGGGCGATGGGGACGCCGGCCTGCTCGAGCTGTTTCAAGTAGCGCTTGTCGAGGTTCCAGCGCAGCACCTGCCCCGGGTTGAACAGGCGCGGCAGGTGCTGCACCCGATCGATCCACGCCAAAAACTCGGGGCCGCGATCCCAGTAGTCCCAGGTGGTGCGCACCACGCAGGCGTCGTAGGCGGCCCAGTCCTGGTCGGCGTCGTCCCAGGCGGGCGTGCACACCTCCACGCCGCGCGCGGCGAGGGCGGCGCGAAATGGTTGGTCGTCCACCTCCCACTCGGGGAGACTGCTGCAAGAGATCAAGGCGATGCGCACGGCGGCACGCTAACGCAGGTCCGCCGCGACGCGCCACCGTGGTCGCAGGACCGGTGTGCGAAGAGTGCGGTGAGATCGGCGACAAGCCTCGCCGAGGTGTGTTGGGGGCTGAGCGCCGCGCCTGTACGTAGGGCCTCAAAACCCGTAGACGATGTCGAACCACGGATTCCCGCTCGCCGTGACCGACTCGAGGCAGGCGCCCAGCGTGGCGTACTGCGGGTGGGTCACGGCGTCGAACAGGGGCAGGCATTGCTGGCCGGGCACGGGGCAGGCGCCGCCGGGATCGGCGAGGCTGCAGTAGGGGGTGCAGCGCGGTCCCGTCGTACCGCCGCTGCTGTACAGCTCCCCGGGCGCGCACATGAGGCCGGGGCCGCACACGTTGGCACCTCCGCTGTAGCCGTCACAAGGTGCACCCGTAGGGGCCGCGCCGCTGGGGTAGCACATCATCTGGGTGGGTGGACCGTCCAACTCGACCGCAGGTGCGCACGACCAACCATCGGGGCATTCGTTGGCCGCAAACGGTGAGCACTCGGCGATGCAGATCGTGAGGATTCCATGATTGAGCTGCACGCAGGTGTCGCCGCTTTGAGGGCAGGCGCTGTCTTCGGGCGAGCCCACGCAGATCTCTGTGCATACGCTGACCTCTCCCGATTCCACCGCGCCGAGACATACGCCGGTGTTGTCACAGCTATCTGTGCCGAACGACCCAGGCAGCCCGCCCTGGCACGCGCTGCCGACCGTGTCCTCGCCGAAGGATCGGCACGACCACCAGTCGTACACCTCGTAGTCGTACTCGGGGAAAATCTCGTTCATCACGAACGTGCATTTGTTTCCCTCCGCGCCGTAGATGTTCGCGCAGTTCTGGGTCCAGGGGCTGCAGATTGGAGTGTCGACCTCCGGCACGTCCGTGCATCCCAAAAACGAGCCGCAGTCGTCGCCGGTGCTGTCGCCGCCGTCGTCCATGTCGGTGTCGTCGCCGTCGTCGCCCGCAGTGGTGGTGGCGTCGCTCGAGGTGGCCGAGGTGGCCTCGCCCTCGCTGGTGGTGCCGTCGGTGTTCGTATCACCCGCGTCGTCCGTACCCGTGAGGGCTCCGCGCTTGGTGCAGCCCAGGGGCGCGAGCAGGGTCAGCGCGACGAGGGCGGCGCGGAGGTGGGG
>JBDQGY010000228.1:0-6656 GCA_040265175.1 Nannocystaceae bacterium | reverse complement strand
GCCCAACCTGTACATCGCCGTGGCGATCTCCGGGGCCATCCAGCACCTCGCCGGGATGAAGGGCTCCAAAACCATCGTCGCCGTCAATAAAGATGAAGAGGCGCCCATCTTTCAGGTCGCCGACTACGGCCTCGTTGGCAAGTGGGAGGAAGAACTCCCCAAGATCCTCGAGCTCGTCAAAGCCGCGAAGGCTGGCTGAGCCCCGGCCGTCCACGACGGTGATTGCGCGCGCGACCAGCCCGCGGCCAACAGCAGTCGCCCTGATCGCGGCCAAGCCTCTCTAGCGCGGCGAACCTGGCCACACAGCAGACGCTGCGCGGCGTTGCTATGCTGTGCATCATCATGCTCGACGCCCCGCAGCAGGATCGCACAAGCACCGAGCGATCCTTGGTGATGCTGGTGCTCGTCGGGTGTATCGCCCAAGGCCTCATCGCCGCGCTGCTGGTCGCCGGCCTGTACATCGACAGTGATCTCGCCTCCGCCACACGGGCGGGGCTCCAACTCTCCGGCTACGCCTCCGCCCTCTTGACACTGGTGAGCGTGCTGATCGTCGTGGCAATTCCGCGGGACTCGCTCAAAGATCCCAGCCGCACCCTCACCCTCCCCCTCCGCGTAGGCGCGCCAATCGCCACGCTCGGGGCGTCGCGCCTCATGATGGAGGTGGGCTCCGCTGCGACCCCGCCGCAGCTCCTCCTTCACTTCGTACTCCCGATCGCGGCCATCGGATGGGCAGCGGCCCTGCTCGTCGCCGTACTGTTGCGGCAGACACTGCTCGCCCGGCAATATCGAAGGCGCGCGCGCGCGCGCAATGACCCGGGCTTTGGAGGGGCTCAAACGGAGGACCTGTCCAACCATCTCGGACGACTCGGTGGTCACATCGCGCTCGCCATCGCGCTCATCATCGTCTCCATGTTCCTTACTCGCATGGACGCGACCTACCTCGCCGCCCGGCCGCTGACCACCTTCCTCGTTGCAGTTTTGGTCATCGGATCCGTCGGGCTCGGCTACGCGGCGGGACGTTTTTCTGGTGAGGTCTACGCGCGCACCTTGACCTCCGTCACCAGTCGATTCGAACAGCTCGCCTCGGAATCTGTGATCGAGGTGAGTCAGCCGCTCCGCACCCCCGTGGTCGGGGTGTTCAGCGGCCTCTTCGCGGAGCTCGAGCGACTCCGAGTCCACCTCACGGACGAGATCTCTATCTACGAACAAGCGCTGGAGAAGACCAGGGTCGCCCATAGCGAAAAAGAACAATTCCTCGCGGCGGTGAGCCACGAGCTCCGCACCCCGCTCAACTCAATCTGTGGATTCGCTCATCTGATGCTTGAGGACAGCAGCGGCGATCTCACCGCGGCGCAACGCGAGGACCTCCGCCTCGTACGCGCAGGTGGGCACCAATTACTGGCCCTTATCGACGACATCGTTGATGTCACCATGGTCGAGACCGGCGAGTTCAGTCTCTCCTTGGAGAGCGAGGACCTCGTTCCAAGGATTCGAGAGATCGTGTCTATTCATCGCCCGCTCGTGCACGACAAGCCGATCGAGTTGGACTTTGAGGTACGCGGCCGGTCGCGGGCGATCAATTGTGACGGCCGACGCATCGGCCAGGTGCTCACCAACCTGCTCAGCAACGCGATCAAATTCACCGAGGAGGGCAGTGTCCGTGTGACCTGCGATTTCGAGACGGACGCCGACGCCCTCAATATCGAGGTCAAGGATACGGGTGTCGGGATCAGTGAAGAAGGTCTCACCATGGTATTCGAGGCCTACAAGCAGGTCGGCGAGGTCAAAAAACGCAGCCGCGGAACCGGTCTCGGCCTCGCGATCTCGCGGGCCGTCGTGGAACGACATAGCGGAGAGATCTGGGCCACTTCCGCCCTCGGCGAGGGCTCATCGTTCTTCGCGCGGCTCCCACGGTCGGGGCCCTCTTCCGCCACCGAGTCCACACAGGCCGCCTCCGAATCGGAGGAGCATGCCTAAGGAATCCCCATCCCCTGCCGACGTTCTCGCGACCCGGGCCGTCGCCTTCACGACAGCGAGACGTATCCTCGGGTTGGTCGGGCTGTGCTGGCTCCTCATGACGCTGCAAACGGTCGGCTGGATGCTCGCGATCAGCAAGCACAGCCTGCCCCCTACCTACGCACTCCGTAAAGTGCTCATGATCCACGGAATCGCGCTCGCTGGGGTCGGGCTCCTCAGCCTCATCGCGCTGCCGCGAGTTCAAGATTATCCGCGGCGAAATCACCCCTCGAGGGTCCGAGGCTGGCTGCTCGCGTTCGCAGGCTTCCCAACGTTGCCCTTCGCGCTGATGTCACCGTGGGTGGTGGCCTCCCGCGACCCCGGCCGGTCCACAGCCCACACCGTGGCATTTCGACGGGCGACAATTCTCATCACCGCGATCTACGGAGTCATCGCGACAATCACGGCCATCGCGACCATCGCCATTATTCATCTCAACACCGACGTGTCGATGACCGCGGTCCTTCTCCTCGCGGGCGCATGTGTCGCGACTACCGCCCCCTGGTCGGCCATCCTCGCCACCCGCAGCCAGGCGATTTTCGCCCCGTTTCGGAGCCGGGTTCCAACCAAAACTCGCGGTGAGGACCCCCCGTCCCTCGCGCAGCGATTTGGCCTCCCAACCGCCGCGATTCTCATCGGCATGGTCTGTCCGCCTATCCTCGGGGCCACCGCGTACGTCCACGAGGCGGGGCTCGCCAACGCGACGCTCCGTGCGCGGGCGGACGCTGTCACCGCCCATGCGCTGCTTCAGCGGCGGTCCGAGTCGGAGCTAGGGAGTTTTTTGGCGAACCATCGGAACGTCGCCGTTTCCATGCATGGCCGACGGTATGGCGCGATCAATCTGTTCGAAGATTCGCAGCCGCACGAGCGCGAAATCCTCCGAGTCGGTGATCCAAAGCGGCGAGTGCTCGTAGCGATCGAACCTCCGGAATTCTCGACAGGTCTCTTGGCGCTGGTCACGATGCTTCTCGGCGTTGGCATTGGGCTGTTCAGCGCGATCCGAGTTATGCAAGCTCTGCACACAGACCTGGGGCTCGCCACCGCGCAGATTCGAAAGGTCGTGGAGGGCGGAAGACTCGAAAAGAACTCGCAGGCGCAGTTTATGAGCCCGGAGATCTCCGAACTCGTGCACACCCTCAAAGGGCTCGTGGTCCGGATCACGGAGACCAACATCGCGCGTTATGTCGCCATCGAGCGCGCCCACGAAGCAGGGCGGCTCCGCAGCGAATTTCTCGCGAACATGAGCCATGATCTTCGCTCCCCGCTGAACTCGATCTTGGGGTTCTCGGAACTGTTGCTGTCTGGAATTGAGGGCCCTTTGTCCGATGACAACAAAGAGTTGGTCAAGACGATTCACGACAACGGACGAGCTCTGCTTCAGCAAATTGATGACATCCTCGATACGGCGAAGATCGACTCGGGCAAGCTCGACTTGCACCCAGAGCCTACGCCGCCCGCGACCCTCCTCTCCCGCGCGACGAGGCGAGCCAAGGCTCGCTTTGTCCGCCCCGTCGATATCATCGCGAACCTCGTGCCTGGACTCCCCCCCGTCTACATCGATCCTTTTCGGACGGTGCAGGCCATTGAAAACGTCCTTGTATTTGCCGCCGAACCCCTCCTCGAAGGCACGCTCGTCGTCGACGTCGGTCAGCACATCGACCACGACGAGATGCGCTACGTCGTCGTGAAGGTACGCTCACCGATGCCTGCCCCCACCAGCGCGGAGCTCAACGAGTTTCAGCGCGGATTCTCACGGCTCCCCGGTCACTCGGGCCTCGGCCTCTCCCTGCCCATCGCCGGAGCCATCTTTGAGTTAGGGATGGGCAGCCTCGAAATTGGGGAAGAGAAAAATATGACCGTGTTCTCGATCTTCCTCCCGTCTCCAAAGCGACGCAAGCCGCTGCGCCTCGACACCGCTCAGAACGCGCCGTGATCGCTGTTCGGCGGGCCTTCCGTGTCGGATCTCGTCGAAGCCTCGCCCCTCGAACTCTCCGCTGAGGCCTCTCCCCTCACACACAGCGGTGGTGTTGGGGAGGGAACCCCTTCACGACGAGCACCGCGCATCGTTCGCTCGCGCCCTCGCTCATAAAGGCGGTGCTATCGCCAAGGATATCGGGTACGTATTAGGCCATGTCTAGGCGACCTCCTCGACTCCACACCCTCCCCGACCGCCAATGGCGCCAGCTCCTCCAAGAGGGCGGCGCCGGAGGCACAAAGACCTACGTGATGGAGGTTCCCGGGGGCAGCCTCCTTCAGGTCGTATGCTCCGACGGTGGCCAACCGATCGCGGTAGATGTGGTTTTCATCCCTGACGCCAAGGTCGCTGATTTTGGCACTCCCGAGTAGCGAACGCGGGGCGCAGCACCGCTCGCCCCTCTCCCCGCGCGTCTTCCGAAGCGAGCCCGTCATGGTACCGTGCTCCCATGGCGTTCGTCGTCCCGGATGAGATCGAACAGTATATTCATCAGCACACCGCGTCGCTTGGTGAACTCTTTGACACCCTCGCAGAAGAAACGCGAGAGACTCTCCCGCTCCCGCAGATGCAAGTGGGCCGCGTGGAGGGGCAGCTGCTGCGCATGCTTATCCAGCTCTCTGGCACATCGCGGGTCTTGGAGATTGGCACCTACAGTGGTTACTCCGCCCTCGCCATGGCCTCGGCCCTCCCCGCCGAGGGCCACCTCGTCACCTGCGACATCGACCCAGTCGCCACACGGGTGGCGCAACGATACTTCGACAAGGCCGCGTGGGGCTCAAAGATCGAACTTCGGTTGGGGCCCGCCCTCGACACTATGCGCGAGCTCGTGCGCGAAGAACGTCGCTTTGATTTAGTCTTCATTGACGCCGACAAGACGAACTACGTCAACTACTTCAATGCCGCCATGGACCTGATCCCCGTGGGAGGACTCATCGTGGTCGACAACGCCCTGTGGAGCGGCACGGTGCTGGCGCCCAACTCCGATGACGCTACCGCGATCGCGCAGCTCAATAAAACACTCGCATCCGATCCCCGAGTTGAGCAGGTTCTCCTGTCCGTGCGTGACGGTATCCATCTGGCGCGCAAGGTTCGTTGAGCACACTCTTCCTTCGTGTACTACACTCTCGAGAATGGACATCCCGGCCAGCGCTCCACACGCAGTGAGCAGTCCACGACAGCAGATCCAAGACGCCATCGCAGCCATCGGACGCGTGATCCGGGGCAAGGATGACGTCATCGAGCTGGCGATGACGGCATGCATCGCACGCGGGCACATCCTCATCGAAGACATCCCCGGAGTCGGCAAAAGCACGCTCGCGAAGTCCATCGCCGCGGCGATCGGCGGCGCCTTTTCCAGGGTTCAATTCACGAGCGACCTTCTGCCTGCGGACCTCATCGGCACCAATATGTGGAAGGCGTCGATTGAGAAATTCGAGTTCAAGCGAGGGCCGCTGTTTGCCAACATCGTCCTCGCCGACGAGGTTAACCGCGCGCCACCGAGAACCCAGAGCGCCCTCTTGGAGGCGATGAGTGAATTTCAGGTCTCCATCGACGGCCAAAGCCTGCCGCTACCTCGCCCGTTCACAGTAATCGCCACTCAAAACCCGCTGGAACACCATGGGACGTATCCTCTGCCAGAGTCGCAAAAGGATCGTTTTATTATTCGGACTCAAATTGGCTACGCAGACGCGACGACCGAGGCCGCATTATTATCCGGCGCTTCAGCGCCGGACCCCCGGAGTATCTCAACCGTACTCCCGCTTGAGACCCTCGGGACCGCGCAAGCGCGAGCACAAGAGGTGTTCGTGCACGAGGATGTCTCGATGTTCGTGCGGCGGTTCGTCGCCGCGACGCGCGAACACCCCGCCATCTCCATCGGCGTCAGCACACGCGGCGCGCTCGCATGGGTCGCCCTCGCGCGGGCGAGCGCCTACCTGCAGGGGCGCGACCACGTCAGCGTTCAATCACTCCAGGATCTCGCAACCCCGGCCCTCGCTCACCGACTCGCGATGATGGAGCCCGGCGCCCAGTCCAACATCCACCTCGCCTCCGAATTGATTCGTGACCTCCTCGCCACCGTCGCGGTGCCCACCTAGGTTTGGAGCGTAACGATGGCCACCGCACCATCCTCCAACCGACGACGGACGACGCTGCGACGCCTCCTCACCGCCCGTGGGCGAAGCCTGGAAATTACAAAGGCGGGCTGGCTATTCATCACCCTCACCATCGCCGTAGGTTTCGCTGCGATCAACTCGGGCTCCAATCTCCTGCACGTGATCTTTGGCGCCCAAATTGGACTGATCATCATGAGCGGCGTGCTGAGCGAGTTCGTCGTCCACAACGCCAACGTCCGAATCAGCACCAGCGGACGAATTCACGCAGAGGCGGACGCGGTCGTCCTCGTTGGCGTCGCGAATAAAAGTCCCAGATATCCTCTCCTAGCGCTCTCTGTCGAGGCAGCGAGAAACCTTCGCTTAACGAAGAGACCGAACGGAAACCTCGTGGCCACCACGGATGGAGGCAGTGAGTGTCGTCCTCGTCGTGGGCATCGGACGCGGGTACGAGTTTCCATGGATTCCCCTGGATCGAGCGCGAACGTCACGACAGCGTCGAGCTCGCCGGAATCTTCATGTTGATCATCTGCCTCGACAGAGAGCGCTAGGAG
>JBDQGY010000227.1:0-6697 GCA_040265175.1 Nannocystaceae bacterium | reverse complement strand
TTCGGGCTTGCACCTTCTCGTTCTGACGGACCGGCGACAGAGAAAAGCGCTCTGAGGAACCGTAGGTTTGCTCGGTTCGCTGTGCCAAGGAATCGATGATACTTCGAACGAGTAGGCACTCCGGCGAGTATAAATCGGCTCACTCGAGCCACTACGTGTACGCACGATTCTTCGCGCGAAAGGTGGAAAACGCATGAAGATTTACATTCTACGAACTATGGCGGGAACTCTACTCCATATTATGAACCGATGCTGGCCGAAGCGTCGACGGCGCGTCGCGTTGACGAGCTTTCCTGACAGTGAGGACGCGGTTGTCGCCCTTGGCGTTGCTCTGGCGTCACGAGGTTACGAGGTAGGATACTTGCTTCGCGACCCAGTTTCGGCGCAAGGCTCGGTGCCGCCTAGGTGTCAGAGGCTAAAGATGTACTCGGTGTCGGGGGTGATCTGGTACCTCTCCAGTCGATGGGTGTTCATGACCCACACGCTATTCGCGTTCGCGAGGAAGGTTCCACGACAGCGGTCGATCAACGTTTGGCATGGGATGCCGATCAAGGCTGTTGGCACCTTCCTTCATGGACACGACGGAACCTCGACGCGCGGTGACGTGCCATTCCTAGACCAGTTTGACCTCCTGGTCGCGAATGACGAGCGCTATCAGAAAGTACTGGCGCGCGCCTTTGCGTTACCTGAGGAGCGAGTCGTCGTGTGCGACTCGCCTCGAAACGGTTACCTGGTGCCGAATGCGAGCATCAAACGCGAACTTGCGGTGTCAGGACGTCTTGGTGTCTGGCTCCCGACGTTCCGGACGCGAAATGTCGACGTCTCTTCAGCAGATGCCGATCAGCGTCCACTGGCTGCGAGAAATGTGACTCAGACGTCCACCATCGATTTTGAGGCGCTCAACGTTGTGCTGCGAGAACTCGATTTCAGCTTGCTCGTCAAAGCTCACCCCTCCGCGGTGACAGAAGAACCGGTTCAGTACAGTCACCTCAAGACGATCGACAACGAGTGGCTCCAGGCCCGTGACCTGAGTCTGTACAGACTTCTGGGGGGCAGCGATCTTCTCATTACGGACATTTCCTCCGTATACAATGACTTCAAATCCTGCGGCGGAGAGGTGATCGTCTATATGGATGATTTCGAGGCGTACGTGAAAGGGCGTAATCTCTGTTTCGAGAGATTTGATGACGTTGTAAGTAACACCGTGCTCGGCTCTCAGGATCAGCTTTGCGAGGCGCTACGTCGGGTCAGAGTTCGTGTCGATCCAGAAGCGTCTAGCGATCTATCAGAGAGAGCAGTTCATGCGAATGCACACCAGTTGCTGGATATCGTGGGTTGCCTCCCGTGCGAGATGAACGAGTAGACAAGCCTGAGGGAGACCCCGACCGGCCTGGAGGATGCGAATGCCGACCCGCTACGTGCGTCGCGCCACGAGCGGGTTTTGCGAGTCCGCTCGTGGGCGCTTGACTCCCCCTTGTAGGCAACCCTACACTGCGGAGCCTTTGGCCACCGAGCAAGCATGAGCGGCGAGCAACGAATCGGATACACGACCGGTGTCTATGACCTCTTTCATATTGGTCATCTCAATCTGCTACAGCGTGCGAAAGAGAACTGTGATCACCTGATCGTTGGGGTCTCTATCGATGAACTCGTGGAGTACAAGGGAAAACGCTCCGTCATCCCATATGAGGAGCGGCGAGAGATTGTCTCGGCCATTCGATACGTCGATCGCGTCGTCGCCCAGAAGGACATGGACAAGATTGCCGCGTGGGAGCGACTGAAGTTCGACGTGATGTTCGTGGGTGATGACTGGAAGGGAACCGAAAAGTGGAATCGAATCGAGACGGATCTGAGTGAGCGAGGAGTGGAGCTTGTCTATTTTAGCTACACCAAGGGAACATCCTCGACGCTGATCAACCAGACGCTCATGAATCTCCGGAATGGGTCTCCGCGATGACGCGTCTGCGCTGAGCCATTCGCAAGGAAGAGCCTATGTGTGGAATTCTCGGGGTATACGGAGAGGTAGGCGAGAGTCGGTTTCAGGCCGCGCTCGCTCTGATGGCGCACCGAGGGCCGGATGCCCATCAGTGCTTCTTCCGGGGTCGCGTTAGCCTTGGACATCGTCGACTGAGCATCATTGATCTCCGAGAGCAGGCGAATCAGCCCATGGTGAGCAGCGATGGCTCGCATGTCATCGTCTACAACGGAGAGGTCTACAACTACAGAGAACTGCGGCGCGAACTAGAGACACTCGGATGTCACTTTCGAACCGATTCAGATACAGAGGTTGTTCTCAACGCTTTCGTGACATGGGGAGAGGAAGCGCTTACTCGATTCAACGGGATGTTCGCTCTCGCCGTCGCGAATCTTGAGTCTGGAGAGATGTTCCTTGCTCGCGATCGCCTCGGAATCAAGCCGCTCTACTATCTCGCAGAGGAGGGACGGTTCTCGTTTGCGTCAGAGGTGAAGGCATTGCTCCGAGTCTCGGAGGCACGCCGGCGGTTGGATCACGACGTTCTCTTCTCGTACCTCTACTTTCGCTATCCAGTCTCGGGACGCTCATTCTTTGAGGGGATCGAGGTGCTCCCTCCCGGTCACTGCGCCTGGGTTCGAAAGGGTCAGTGTGAGACCCCGCGACGGTATTGGGATTTGCGTGGGGTGCTCGGCTCCGACTTGATCACAGATGCAGATGAGGCAGTGGAGCGGGTTCGCGAGGTCTTTTCGTCTGCGGTGCAGCTCCGGACTATCGCCGACGTACCGATCGGAGCGTATCTCTCGGGCGGCGTGGACTCAAGTGCGGTCGTCGCGGAGATGGCGTCTCGAACCACGGAACCGGTTCGGACCTACACGATCGGCTTCGAAGAGGATGACTTCAACGAGTTCGAATACTCAAGGGTCGTGGCCGAGCGTTACGGCACCATGCATCGAGAGATCCTGACGGACTTCTCGCAGTACGTGGATGGCATGCGACACTTAATCGGTCTGAAGGACGCGCCTCTCGGGGTCCCGAACGAGGTCCCTTTGCATTTGATGTCGTGCCAACTCAAGCAAGATATTACGGTCGTCCTATCGGGCGAGGGCGCGGACGAGATCTTCGGTGGGTACGGAAGGATTTTCCGTTCGGCGGATGACCTCCCCTTGTTAAGGCGATGGAAGGCGGGAGGGGAGGAGACAACGTCTGCGCTCGGAAGACGTCTTCGCGAGCGTTATGGAAAACCGCCAAAGTCCCAACTGGAGCACTTCCTTTCGCTCTATCGCTATACGTCTAGTGGCGTGATGTCGAAGTTGTTCCGCGAAGACGCACTCCAGTCGTTTGAGGAGGGTCCGACAATTCAGCGGTTCAGTGATGTGTTCAGTGAGGCTGAGGGGGCCGACTACGCGACTCAGATGATGTACGTCTTCGAGAAGCTCCACCTTCCCGGCCTGTTGCAGCGGGTGGACGTGACCACGATGGGAACTAGCGTCGAGGCCCGTGTCCCATTCGTCGACCACCGACTGGTGGAACTGGCGTTTCGGATATCGCCGGACCTCAAGCTGCGTTGGAAGGACGGGGAGCGGCCAACTGACGTGATCGGGAGCGATGCGAGCGAGACCTACGATACGCCGAAGTGGGTCTTGAAGGAGGCCATGCGGCCGCTACTTCCAGAGAGCATTTTGTTTCGAAAAAAAGTCGGCTTTCCGGTACCGCTGACGAGGTGGTTTGCTCAGGAACACTCGAGGCAGATGACGGCAAAGATCGAGGGGGGGCAGTTGTGCGGGAGTGGGATTGTCGATCGGTCAGCGCTGTCGAGGATGGTCGGAGATGCCGACGCGCGTGCGAGACACTCTCGTCTGTTGTGGATGCTCTACAATCTTGAGATATTTTTTGAGGAGTACCCGGACCTCGAGGTGGCCGTCAGCTAGTGCCCGGCGACCACATTCACCGAGTGCGTACCAGCCTTACCTATTCGCGAGTGGCCGCGGTGGATGCCATTAGATGCCACAAGCGGAGTGAGCTCATGTCAGCGGGGCGATAAGGTCGGGTTTTCGCTTTCGACTCGGATGGCGGTAAGGTTACGGACCCTCCACGTTGGGATCACCCTTCATGTCTAAGCAACCAGACTCAGAGGACGCCACGGCGTCCCATGAAGCGACAGAGCATGGCGTGAATCGTTCGAATGAAACGAAGGGGAGCGTGTCGAGTTCGATCGCTACCCTCGTGGTTCGGCTGCTAGGTATCGGGATCCAGTTTGGAGTCTATTATCTGGTCACGCAGTGGGAGAGCATCGATGCCGTAGCGAACTACGCTCTGGCTGCGTCATTGTGGCTGATTGCGAGGGTTCTCGGGCCACGGGGGTACGAGTCTGTACTGTTGCGGGAGCTGTCGCGACATGGCCACCTACTAGCGTGGCTCGAGCGAAAAGTGCTGCGGAGCAGCTTTCAAGTCGGTCTTTTGGGTGGAGGGATGGTGAGCATCGTGGTGGTGGCCGGCCTGTTTCCAAACACGGACGCTTCAGCGTTTTTGCCCGCGCTGGCGGCGATTCCCCTTCACGCGATTCTTGGCGTTCAGACAACTGGACTCCGCGCCCGCGGACGAGCGGGGCTGGCTCAGTTCGCTGAATCTGTGGTTTTGCCGTTGACGACATGCGTGATGTTGACGCTTGGCCATGTCATCTCCGGCTGGAGCGAGTTGGGAATCCTGCAGGCTGCCTTTCTTGGGATTCTCATGGCCACACTCGTGAATGCTTCGCTGCTTCGGCGAACGAGTTATCTAGAGCGGTGCGGCGCCGATATCCCGGTACCGAATGCTGAGGTGCTTCGGAGAGCATCTTCGGTTCTCTTCGTGGGCCTCGTTGCGTCGACGTTATGTACGCGTGCACCGACGATCGTTTTGGCGCGACTTGGTAGTCCGGAGGAAGTCGCCGTCTTTGATGCGGCGCTGCGGATCGCGTCGCTGGGGACCCTGATCCTGTGGGCGATCCGGATCTCGTTCTCCCCACAATTTTCGAGGCTCGCCGCTGCTGGAGATTACATGGGTCTTCGGCGGGTAGTGCGTATCGCGTCGACGTTGGCAGGTGGCGCGGCGATGCTGTGCCTGCTCATGTTCGTCATCCTCGGTCCGTGGCTCCTCGGAGCATTTGGTGAGGTATATCTGGATGCCTGGGTGCCCTTGTTGATCCTATCCGGTTCGCTCGGGCTGAACTGTCTCCTGGGCCTCTGCGGCACCGCACTCATCATGGCTGGGCACGAGTCTTTTGTCGTCAAAGTCTCCTTCCTGCAGTTGTTCGTTCTCGTCATTCTCACACCATTGCTCTTGCCAGCCTACGGTGTGATCGGGATGGTGTCGTCGATGGCAATGGCTCTTCTGATCCGCGACCTCACGGCACTGATCAAGTTCGTCCTTGTGACCTCAAGAGGACGACTGACGGCGGTCGAAGCGGACGCGGGAGCCACCAGCTTACGTTAGGGTGAGTCACGAAACCACGCCATGGTTTGAACTAGCCCCGTGGCAAGATCAATAGGCGCACCATACGCGCGCACGAACTCGTCGCCGTCCAGGACCGAGCGCTGCACGTCGCCCTCGCGGGGGGGCGTGAAGCTCACCTCGGAGCTGAAATCGCCCTGCGCCTGGAGGGTCTCGAGCAAGGTCTGGGTGTCCGTGGCGATGCCGGTGCCGATATTCATAAGGGGGTGGGGGCACTCACCGCCAAGCGCGGCCAGGTTCGCCTTCACCACGTCGTCGACGTAGGTGTAATCCCGCAGGCAGCCGCGGTCGCCGGCCTCGGCGCGGGCGTTGACCTGCACGGGCGCGCCGGCGAGGAGCCGCTGGCAGAAGATGGCGACCACGCCGGCTTCGCCGTGTGGGTCTTGGCGAGGGCCGTAGATATTGGCGTAGCGCAGCACCGTGCAAGACAGCCCGCGGTCCCGGTAGAAGGTGAGGTAGCCCTCCACCGCGAGCTTGGCGGCGGCGTAGGGGCTCTCGGGGATCGGGGGGCGTCCCACGGCGGCCAGCTCGGGCTCCGCGATCTCACCGTAGATGGCGCCGCCGGTCGACGCGAAGACGAAGTTGGCGCAGTCGTGGGCGGCGCAGGCCTCGAGCACGTTGATGGAGCCGAGCACGTTGACGTCGGCGTCCATGAGGGGCTCGCGGACCGACACGCTCACGCTCGCTTGCGCCGCCTGGTGCGACACGGCGTCGGGGCGAAAGTCGGCGAAGGCCTTGGCGAGCGCGTCCTTGTCTCGGATGTCCACCTCGAAGAGCGGGACGCCCTCGGGCAGGTTCTCGCGCTTGCCGTTGCTGAGGTCGTCGAGGGCGGCCACCTCGTGGCCCGTCGCCAGCGCCTGTTCACACACGTGCGAGCCGATGAAGCCCGCGCCTCCGGTGACGAGAATTCGCATGGCGCAGAGGGTAGCCAAGCGGGGGGCGGTTGGCTAGCGCGGTTCATGCTTGGGGGGCCGCGACCGGCCGGCGCCACCCCCTAGCAGGAATCGCGGTATGGTGCGCGCAGCCGTGACCGCGACCGACCAAGGCCAAGGGGCGCTCATCTGCATCCCCACCTACAACGAGGCCGAGAACCTCCCGCTCATCGTGGCGGCGGTGCGCGAGCAGGTGCCGCAGGCCCACATCCTCGTGGTGGACGACAATTCCCCGGACGGCACGGGGGCCCTGGCGGATGGGCTCGCCACGGCGCACCCCGGCGTCGTCCACGTGCTGCAC
>JBDQGY010000226.1:0-6792 GCA_040265175.1 Nannocystaceae bacterium | reverse complement strand
CTATCACCCGCCGCCTCCGCGCTCGCGGTGATGCTCGCGTCGCACCTCACCGGTTGCGGAGACGATCCAGTGACCACCGCCGGCGGGAATGAAGATACGGGCACAGACGGCACGGGCGACGACATGCCGCCGGAGATGACCGAGCTGCCGACGCTTGAGCCGCTGTCGGAGACCGAGATTCGACTGACCTGGGCGGCGGGCAGCGACGACGTCACCGCCGAGTCGGCGCTGGGATACAACGTGTATCGCTCGCTGACCTTGGATGGGTTTGATTTCGAAGCCGCGCCCGCAGCCGCCCTCACCGGTGGCGTGACGACGGTGGACATCGAGGGGGTGTCACCGGCGCAGGTTAATTATTTCGTGGTGAGAGCTGTGGATGAGCTCGGCCAAGAGTCGGACAACACGGAAGCTGTGAGCGGCGAGACCGACGACGTGACCGCACCCGAGTTTATGGGGCTCGACCTCCTCGAGGCGAACGAGCAGGGCGGCTTGACGGCGACCTGGACCGCGGCGACGGACAATGTCTCTGCGGCGGGAGAGATCGTCTACGACGTCTATCTGTCCACGGAGTCACAACCACAAAACGACGAAGCCAATTTGCTCGTGACCACCGCGCCAGGCGAGACCAGCGTGGAGGTGCTCAACGAGGTCGACGAGGTCGTTCAATACTGGATGGTGGTTCGCGCGCGAGATGTCGCGGGGAACACCGAGAGCAACGTCGTGGCACGCACGGCGACCACGCTCGATGTGACCGCGCCTACCTTCGGTGGCGTGGAGACGGCGCAGGTCCTCGGAGGCAACGTGGTGCTCGGATGGACCGCCGCGGCTGACACCTACAACGCCCCCGAAGAGCTGGTGTACGCGGTGTATGCCCAGGAGGGGACGGAGGTCACGGACTTCACCTCGCCGCAGCTCACCGTTCCTGGCGCGGAGAGCTACACCTTCGAGTCGGGGATGACGGACACTGCCTACGCTTTTGTTGTTCGGGCGAGGGATGAGGCCGGGAATGAATCGGAGAACGTGGAGTTCGCCCAGGCTACGACCGCGTCGAGCCTCGACGGCACCCCACCGGAGATGAGTCCCGTCTTGATCGTGGAGGCGGTCTCGGCTACCACGCTCTCGCTCTCGTGGGACGCGGGCACAGACAACGAGACGGCCCCGGAAGATCTTCGCTACGGCGCATGGAGCTCGACCACCCCAGCGGGTCACGATTTTGGCGTGGCCCCGGTGTTGTTGACGGCTGCGGGGGTTCAAAGCGGCTCGCTGACAGGGTTGAATCCGCAGACCGCGTACTACGTCGTTGTTCGGGCCCTCGATCTCGCGAACAACTGGAGCGAGAACGTCACCCCGCAGTCTGACATTACCTTCGCGGACACTACCCCGCCCGTCTGCACGGGGATCGGTCTCACCGCCACAGGCACCTCGTCCACGACGGCGCTCTTGGAGTGGGATCAAGCCACCGACGATGTGACGGCATCCTCGGCGCTCACGTATCGCGTGTACCAAAGCGACTCGGCCGCGACGGTGTACGACGGGGGGCCCATCGCCACCGTCAACGCCACCGCGGGTCCCACGGAGTCCTATACGGTCACGGGGTTGAGCCCCGATGAGCTCGTGTACTTTGGCGTCCGCGCGGTCGATGGGTACAACCTCAGCTGCGACAATCTAGAAGCGGCGTCGACGACGGTCCTCTCCGACACCACGGCTCCCACCTTCGGTGGGATTACGACGGCCACGCCGGTCGACGAGACGAGCGTGGCGCTGACGTGGTCTCCGATCACCGATGACGACGTGCACACGCACGCAGAGGTGATCTATGTCGCCTACTGGGGCGACGCCGGGAGTCTGTTTACGACACCCGTGGGTACGCTCAATGCTGGCGCGGGGGCGACCGGAGTCACGGTGACCGGGCTCCCGCCGAATCAGCAGTACGCCTTCGGTGTGCGGGCGCAAGATCCGGCGCCCTACAGCAACGAAGATTCCAACACGGTGGAGATCAGCGCGGCGACCTTGCCGGACCTGGACGCGCCGAGCATCCCGGGCGCGATTCTCACCACGACGGCGACGTCGGGCACCTTGGACTGGAGCGCGAACCTGGCGAGTGATCCCAACGACGTCACGGCTCAAGGTGATCTCGTGTACGAGGTCTGCGGAGGTAGCTGCCTATTGGCGTCGCCCCAGCAGTGCACCTCAGACATCTCCACGTTTACGCAAAATTGCGAGTGGTACGTCAACAACCCAGTCAGCGGAGTGTTCGAGCCGGCGGCGCCGGTGTCGACGGCGCCGGGGGCGACGGGCTACGACATCGCAAGCCTTGATCCCGGCGTTCAGATTTACTACCAAGTTCGCGCCTGCGATCAGTCTTCGAACTGCAGTCCGTGGGGGGCTTGGCTATACGGCGTCACCCAGGTCGATGGCGTCCCTCCAACGGAGGGCGTGATTCAAAGCGCCGTACCGACGAGTCCCTCGACCATCGACCTCACGTGGACAGCAGGCAGTGATGACGTCACCGTGCCGAGCAATCTTGTCTATCGCATCTTTGCGGCGGAGACGGGTCAGGCGTTTGACTTTGGGGGCGCGCCTGCGGCCGGCCCCACCTCAGCCGGGGTACTGACAGCTACCGTGTCGGGTCTCGTGCGCGACACAGCCTACGATTTCGTGGTGCAGTCGCGCGACACCGCTGGCAACTGGAGCGTCAACACGGCAGTCCAGGCATCGGGGACGACGCTCGCCGATACGACGCCGCCGGGTGCGAGCCCGGTGACCGCCGTGGTCGCGGCGTCTTGCTTGACCATGGATGTCACGTTTGACACCACCACCGACGATGGCATTCCACCGGAGTTGATCGAGTACCAAATCTGCGCGTCGCTCGCCCCGGACGGCTGCGACGATGCCAACTTCGCCACGAATCTCGTGGGTACGGTGACCGGGCTCGATGGCTCCGTTACCTCCCACACGGAGATGGTCACGGTCGCAGAACCTGGGGACTGGAACGTTCGCGTCCGCGCGCAAGACGACGTTCCGAACCTCAACGTGGAGGCCGCCTCCCTCGCGGTCGGCTTGGTAGACACGGGGTCGCCGGTCTTTAGCGGACCGATCACCGTGACTGCCAACTATGGTCCAACGTGGCAGACGTCATTGACCGCGGACTGGTCAGCCGACGCCGCGACCGATGCGTGCTCCGATGACGCCTCCATCACGTATGAGGTCTGCGTGCGCAATCTCCCCACCGTGGGCTGCGCTCTTAACAGCGACTTTGTCGCGGCCGAGCCCGCGAGCACCGCGACGTCGACGACGCTCGTCGATCATCCAGATATCCCGTCCAACTCGCAGGTGAATCTGTTCGTGCGGGCGATTGACGAGGCGGGAAATATTAGCGCCCCAGTCGCAGCTTTCTCGGCGAAATCAGGCGTCTCGTTTGCGACAGATGTGGACCCCATTTTCTCGGCGCTCGACAACACGCAGGGGGGCTGCAACAACTCGTGTCACGGCGGCGTGAACGCCGAATTGGCGAGCGCAAGCGGCAATTGGACCTATGCGAATACCGTGACGACGGCGCTTCTCGCGAAATGCCCGACCACTTCGACCTGGGAGTACGTCGTGGCGGGGGATCCGGAAAACAGTCTTCTGTGGGTACACACGCAAAGCCCAAGCTATCCCCACCCCGACGGCTGCGTCGCGGGACAGATGCCGTCGGCGGGAACGTTTGACCCCGTCATTCAAAACACTTTATATGACTGGATCCTCCAGGGAGCCTTCAACAACTGATATCGTCCTCTGTGGGCGCCTTTCTCGTTCTCTTCGAACCCCATCTGGTAACACCATGAACACACGTAATATCTCAAATCGTCTCCTGCTCGCCGGAGTTGGCGGCGTAATGGTTTCGTCTCTCCTCCAAGGGTGCTTCTCGGAGCCCGAGGGCTTTGGAGACCTCGCGCCACCGATTGCCGACGCGACGGACAACTCCGGAGACGGAGACGGAGACGGAGACGGCGATGGAGACGGAGACGGAGACGGAGACGGAGACGGAGACGGCGACGAGATCGAGTGCATGGCGGAGGCCGAGGGCGGCGTGAGCGCAGACTGCACCGATCCCGACGCACCATTTTGTGTCGCGGGAAGCTGCGTCACCTGCCGCGAATTCGCGGACGGTGGCGACGCCGCGTGCGGAGAGAACTTTCCAGACACTCCACTGTGTGAGTTCACCGCCAACGGCAACCTAGGCGCCTGCGTTCAATGTACGAACACCAACGCCTCCGAGTGCGGATTTAGTAATCCGGCGTGCGTCGATAATTTGTGCGTCCCGTGTACGCAGAACGATCAGTGCGGGAGTGGCAAGTGCATTGGGCCCGCGTGCCTGGTGGAGGAGACGCTCCTCACCGGGATCGTGTTTGACTACGAAGAGTCGCCGCGGCACCTCATCGACGAGAGCTGCGTCACGATGCCGAAGGCAGGCGTTGATGTGGAGGCCCGGAGCTACCCAGCCCCTTTCCCAAGCTCGACGACCGGCAGTGACGGGAGCTTTTCAGTCTCTGGCTTGACACCCTTGACCTCGACGGGCATCGCGGTGACCGGAAACCATGAAACGCCGCTCACGATTCCCGCGAGTTTCGAGACTCTCGACTCGGTCTCCCTAGATAACGCCGTCAACAACGTGAAGGATTTTCCCTTTGTCGAGTACGAGTGGCTCGCGAAGACCGCGTTTGAATGCGGCTTGTACGACACTCTTGCTGAAGCTCGGCTCAACGCGACCCAGAGCGGCCCTAACCCTGACCTGCTGTTTAGTGACGTGATCTTGGGTCGACTCGTGGAAGAAGCTGGAGACGGAGACGGAGACGGAGACGGAGACGGAGACGGAGACGGAGACGGCGACGGCGACGCTACTTGCGACGCGGTCACGCTCCCGACGGTGGACGGCTTGACGGGCGTCGCGGGAGTCACCAAGTACCAACTTTCGGTGACCATGGAGAACGGAGGCAGCTCCAAGCTCAACCTTCACGCCGACAAGGGCGAGTCCAACCAGGACCCCTCTGTGAACAACGCCTTCGTGTGCTTCCTCGATGTGGACGCCAACAACCGTCTGGTGGGTGACCCGCAGACGTTCAGCAACGAGACGGGCTACTTCGCGATTCTTGGCCTGAAAAACGCGACGAATCTTGGGACGGGCACCGCGACACTGCTCGCCGATGGATTTGACCCGGAGGTGATCGAGTTTGACACCACCGGTGGCATCGCGGTCACTCAGCTCGAGCGCAACAACGAGACCGTCACCTACAACTTTGATCAGGACATCTATCCAATCTTTGAGCAGTACAACTGCGTCAACTGTCACCAACCGGGGGGCGCCGCGGTGCTCGGGACCAACAATCTTGACTACCCGGTCATTGACTACACGCAATACCCGGTGCCAGCGGTCGGCGCTGGAGAGGTCCCGGACATCTTTCCTGACTACGATCCTGCGGCGCCCACGACGCCTGCAGGCTGGCGCTATGGCTACCCGGCGCTGTGGAATGTCCCGAACAATCCGGAGGCGGTCTACTTCTTCTTGACGCGGGGTCTTTTGCCCGCCGATTACGACAATCAGGCCGTGCTGGATTCCAAACTGATCTGCACCCTTGATGGTGACGGTGAGCTGTTGAGCGCGAGCGATCCTGACGGTGTGGCGGCAGGGAATGCGCGCTTGTGCACCAACGCGCCGGAGAAGTCGCTGTTTATCGACCGACCGCTCGCCAGCGGGGCCGACTCTGGGTTCGACAGCATTCACCCCATCAACATCTTCCCCGACGCGTCCGATCCGACCGTGCAGGTGATGCGCGCGTGGATTGAGCAAGGGGCACGCCGCGAAGACCTCTCGCCCGTGGATTTCGCAACGGACATTTACCCGATCGTGCAGTCAAGCAACTGTGGTGTCTGCCATTACTCGGGTGGTGTCGCAGACACCCCGGAGGCGACGCAAGGCGCATATCCTTCCATCTACGACGGGTCTGCGATGGAGGTCTGGAACAATCTTACAAGTGAGGGGAGCGATGTCACGTGCGGCACTGACACCTTCCGAGTGTGCGTGAACGATGCGGACTCCTCGTTGCTGTTGCAGAACCTGCTGGTCGGGAACCCATTTGACCACATCGGCTTCTATTCGAATACGGATGAAAAGGACGCCGCGCTCATTCGGCGCTGGATCGTCGAGGGCGCGCTGTTCACTCCTTAGACGCCTCGCATCTTGAGAGACGCATGCCGGGTCTCCTCTCGCGAGAGGGGGCCCGTGGCTGTTTGTTCGAAGTCACGCTCCTCGCGATTGCGCGCGTCGCGTACGGTTTTGGCGCGTCGAAGCTGAAATCGCGTCGAAGAGCGTGTCGACACGGGGCCAGCCGTGGTCGCGGGGTTTGATGCATGCTGGCCGGCTGACTCCCGTACGACGGGTCCTCTGACCAGATTGGGCGAATGACTTCCAAAGATCGATATTGCGGCGTCTGCGGAGTTTGGTACGCTTCGCCATGGATCGTTATCGCTTAGTCAGTCGGGTATTTTCTTTGTCGCTTTTGTCGAGCCTTTGGGGCTGCGGAGGTGACGACGTGGCGACCGGCGCGTCGGGTTCGTCGGACGCGACCGCAACGGGCACGGAGACTGGCGACATGACCGGGACGACCGGCGATATGGAGACGGGCACCGCGAGCGCGACAGGAGATGGAGATGGTGATGGGGATGGGGACGGTGATCCCACTGGAGACGGTGATGGGGATGGGGACGGTGATCCCACTGGAGACGGTGATGGGGACGGGGACGGTGATGGGG
>JBDQGY010000225.1:0-6825 GCA_040265175.1 Nannocystaceae bacterium | reverse complement strand
GGCGTTCGGAGGTGTTCAGCACCAGCGTCGATAAACTACCCGTTGTGCCAGTTCACGTGTTGCAGGGGCTCCGAGAGATGGCCGTGGACAACCGGTCGCTCGCACGATTGCAGTTGACCGACATCCCACCGGCGCCGCGGGGTGTCCCACAAATTAAGGTCACCTTCGAAATTGACGCCAACGGCATCTTGTCCGTCGCCGCGGAGGACATCGCGTCTGGGCGGAACGCGTCGATGACTGTGCAACCGATGAGCGGCTTGTCGGACGACAAGATTGAGGAGCTCGAGCGTGAAGCCGCCGAGAAACGCCTCGGTGACGCTGATCGGCGCGAACTCGCGGAGGTGCGCAACGCCGGTGAGACGCTGCTGTACACATGTGAGCGCTCCCTCGAGGCGTTTGGAGACAAATTGGGCGATGTGGACCGGCGCGACATCATCGCGGATCTTCAGGCGCTGAGACAGGGACTTCAAGCCAATGTGGCGAAGGAGCGGCTCCAGGATCTGGTCCGCAATCTTGAGGCGTCGTCTCACCAGATTTATGACGCGATGATGGCTGAGGCTGAGGCAGAGCAGGGCGAAGAGCAAGCGTGACCTCGTCCATGTGAGACGCAGCCCATGCCTGTTGAGGATCATTATGCGGTGCTCGGCGTGGCGAAAGATGCCTCGCAAGACGAGATCAAGCGGGCGTTTCGCCGCTTGACGCTCGAGCTTCATCCCGATCGATGGCCGGGGGACACGAAGATTGCGGCGCGTTTTCAGGCGGTCACGCAGGCCTACAATACGATCGGTGACCCTGGGAAGCGTCTTGGGTACGACCAGTCGCTGGAGCGGTCAATCATGGGGTTTGACGTCACGTCCGGAGAGGTCCCCGATGTCTCGATCTCGCGGGTGATGAACACGCTTGTTGGGGATCTGTTCGGCTCCCGACGCACGCTGCGTCGGACCGGTGCCGACCTTCGGTACACGCTGACTGTCGATCTAGAGGAGGCATGTCGTGGCTGCTCGACCAGGATCGAGTTTGAGGCCAGGGGACGATGTGCTGCCTGTGACGGTCGCGGGGGCGACCCAAAAGGAGAGCCGCCACGTCGATGTGACCTGTGCCAAGGACGCGGGGAGGTAAAGAGTGGGGGGCTCTTGTCGCAGCGCAGCCCATGCGGCCGCTGCCAAGGGCTCGGGATGATCCAACCGAATCCCTGCCGCGAGTGCCGAGGACGCGGCCACCGCCGGCAGATGCGTGCCTTTGACATCAGAATCCCGCCGGGCACGAAAGCCGGCGCTGAGCGCGTACTCCGAGGAGAAGGAGAGCCGGGCCGCTTTGGTGGTGAGCCGGGTGACCTGCGGGTGACCATCGCCGTCCGGCCTCACCCGTGGCTTACCCGGGACGGTTCGGATCTCCACTGCGTGGTGCCAGTATCAATCGTGTTGGCGGCCCTAGGCGGCGAGGTGGTGGTGCCTACGCTCGATGGGATCGCCAGCGTCCGAGTCCCCTCAAAGAGTGCGCACGGGGACAGACTCCGCCTCCGAGGTAAAGGGCTGTCGATCCCACAAAAGGCACCGGGCCACCTGTTTTTGACCTTGGAAGTGGAAACACCCGTAGCAGGCGACGCCGAGGTAAAGGACGCCCTGTTGCGTCTTGATGCGGCGACTCGCAATGATGCGGATGTGTATCCGAGAGTTGGCTCGTTGCGAGACTATGTGATCAAGCGATCTGCGAGTGACGACTGACGGGAGTCGCGGTAAGCTTAGGTGCAATGGTTCGAATAGACGTCCCGCACCGTGAGGTGACGATCAAGCTCGTCTATTACGGACCAGCACTGAGCGGGAAGACAACCAACTTGCAAGCGCTGCATCGACATCTCGGCGCGCGCGCGGGGAGCGATCTTGTCACCCTGGATACTGAGAACGATCGGACCCTCTTTTTCGATCTCCTCCCAATTCATTTTCAGGCGGGCAGTGGCACCAAGATCAGCCTGAAGCTGTTCACGGTTCCGGGGCAGGTGTTTCACCGCGCGACTCGGAAGATAGTCCTGCAAGGGGTCGATGGAGTTGCCTTTGTCGCGGACTCCCGGGTCTCGGAGACTCGCAACAACAATGAGAGTTGGTTGGATCTCAAGTCCAACCTCAAAGAGAACGGTCTGTCGATGTCAAAGGTCGCGCGCGTCGTTCAGTTCAACAAGCGAGACCTCCCGTCGGTGCGAACGGACGAGGAGATCGCGACGATCGCTGAACGCGGCAACGAACCGGTGGTGTCCGCGACCGCGACAGAGGGAGTCGGGGTGGTGGAGACATTCATGGCGCTCTGCCAGGCGACATGGAGAAGTTTGCAGCGGCGTTATGAGATCGAACACAAGACAGCGATCTCAGGCCGGACCTTTATGGAAGCTATCGCCGAGACCGTCCGGACGCCATATGTTCCTGAGGTGATGGACCCGTGACGCATTCGTTCTCGGACCGGGTGCCGACCCTGGATAAACTCATTCGAGGAGAGGACCTCAAGCGGTGCTTTCGGCCGTTTGCAGGGACGGGTCTTCGCGCAATTATGGCCTTTTACGTCGACGGTGGGTTGTTCGCCGGAGTGACGGACGACGGGCCGAGCGAAGCCTGGGAACATCTCCCCCCCGAGGCGCTATTGGCGGAGCGGGACGGGAACGCGCGCTTTTTTGTAGGAGACGAGGAGTTCCAGCGATACCACTTGTACGCGGGCGCAGAGCGCGTGGGCACCCTCATCTTCGGCCGCGTTCACGAGACAGAGACGGAGGTAGCGGACATGCTCGTGGAAGGCATCGTGCAAATGGTCGGCACGCTGCTGCAGTCAGGCTTCGCCACGTGGGTGACCTCAGAGCTCCATCGCACTGCGAGCGAAGAATCGTACCGCGCGCTTGAGGTCCAGAACCTTGAGTTGAGCAGGGCCGTGGCCCATCTGCGAGAGTTGGACCAAATGAAGTCGAACTTCCTCGCCACCGTCTCCCACGAACTGCGGACGCCGCTCACTTCGGTTATCGGGTTCACTGACATGTTGCTCAAGGAGATCGCCGGTCCGCTGAATGAGGAGCAGCGAGACTACGCCGCGACGATCCTAGAGCGAGGGGAGGATCTCTATGCGTTGATCACTCAAATATTGGATCTTTCGCGCATCGAGGTAGGGGAGCTCCCCTTGGATATTGAGTTGCTTGAGATCGGCGCGGTGGTCCAACGCGCTGTCCGGAGCGTCGCGCTCCTCGCTGAGCGCGCTCAGATTGAGCTTAGGATTGAGTCTTCACCGGTACGCAGAGTCCGAGGAGACGCGGTCAGGTTGCACCAGGTGCTCGTCAACCTGCTGTCAAACGCGATCAAGTTTCAAGCGACGCCCGGTGTGATCCGGGTGCAGGTCTCCGAGGCACCTCGCCAGCGTCCATGCGCGGAGTCATTCTTTGGCATCGAGGCCGACGACGCTGTGAGAATCGCCGTGACGGATGAGGGTCCTGGGCTGACGCAAGAGCAGTGCAGCCGGGTTTTCGACGCGTTCTATCAAGTCGACGCGTCCTCGACTCGAAGCCACGGCGGAGCGGGGCTAGGTCTGTCCATCGTCTCGAAGCTCGTGCACGCACACGGCGGAGATGTGTGGGCCGAGAGCGAACTTGGTCGCGGCGCGACCTTTAGCTTCACGGTGCCGCTCGCGGAGGTAGTGGAGGGATCGCCATCTGCGGATCTCGATTTCTGATCACGCGCGATGACACCCCGTAGAAAATGCACTTAACTGGCTCGGTTTCTTCTTTTCAAGCAACGTCGGTTAGGGCAAGGTGGCAGGGCATTTCATGGGAGCTCGACAAAAACGTGAAGGAAATCTGGCCTCGCTTGAGGCGCTCGCGGAGCGACTCAGCGTCGACATCCGCTACGAGCCCATGGCGGGTCAGGTACAGGGGATTGGCGGGCTGTGTCGAGTGAAGGGCGAGTACCGAATCATCGTGGACCGTCGGTTTTCAGAGGTTGAGCGAGCGCAGGTAGTGGCGGACGCCCTGCGGCGCTTCGATCTTGATCCGGAGACCGTCCCCGCGGAGGTCGCCTCCTACTTTAGCGCGTGATCTCGCCCGGAGCGGCATCGCTCTTTAAGAGCTCTACCACGAGCGGATCTTCCGAGACCATGGTGATGAGGTCCTCCAGCAGATGCGCAGGCATGACGTGTTCGCTTGCTCCAGACAGCTCGGCGGCGTGGGCGTGGACAAGGCCTTGGATCGCCTCCATGGCACTGACCGTGCCGGCCTCAAGCGACGCTGAGACCTCACTCATGAGCGATGAGAGCCCCATCGATGCGGAGGTTGACGCGGGAGCGTTGGCAGACACGTTCGCCTCGATGGAGGTCGGCCCCTCCACGTGTGGGCTCGCTCCGCCCATGCTCAGGCTGGCTGCCCCTGCCATCTCGTCGTCAACGCCCATGGGTAAATCTTAGCAGCGAGAGGTGCCCCAGACCCGTCGTGACTGCCCACCCGAGTGCGGGTTGCACGCATGTGTTCTCTGCACCTGACACGTCCTTTTCACGTTGTGGTCACTGGCTGATATTGTTCGGCCGTGAAGGGCCGATTGCGCGCCCCCCGCAGATCCACGTGCTCGATCAACCGACAAAGTTTGGCCCGTACCTCCTCTTGGAACGCATCAGCCTCGGGGGCATGGCGGAGGTGTTTAAGGCCGTAGAGTTCGGCGTCGAAGGTTTTGAGCGCACGGTTGCGGTGAAACGCATTCTTCCCCACGTCGCCGAAGATGAGCAATTCATCGCGATGTTTAAGGACGAGGCTCACATCGCGGTGCAGTTGACCCACAGCAACATCGCTCAAATTTATAACCTGGGGAGCGAGCGCGATAATTTTTACATCGCGCTCGAGTACGTTGCGGGACGCGACCTTCGCACGTTGTTTGAGCACGGTCGGCGGAGCGAGACGCCCATGCCGATTGGTCAGGCTTGCTACACGGTCATGCAAGTGTGCGAAGGGCTGGATTATGCGCATAACAAGCGGGACAAGTACGGTCAGAGTCTGAACATTATCCACCGCGATGTGAGCCCGCCCAATGTGCTCGTGTCGTATGAGGGGGAGGTAAAGCTCATCGACTTTGGTGTCGCGAAGGCTGCGGGCAGGGTCTCAAAGACGCAAGCCGGCATCCTCAAGGGAAAATTCGGGTACATGTCGCCTGAGCAGGTGCGGGGGAATCCGGTGGACCGCCGAAGTGATGTCTTCGCGTTGACGGTTGTGCTTTGGGAGGTGCTCACCGGGAGGCGTCTGTTTCAGGGAGAGACGGACTTCGCCACGTTGGATAAGGTGCGCGAGGTCGCGGTCGAGCCCCCGACCATGTACAACCCTAAAATACCGGCCTCCCTGGAGGCCGTGGTGTTGAAGGGTCTCGCCGAGGATCCTGAAGAACGCTACCAGTCCGCGATGGAGCTTCACGACGCGTTGCAAGCGTATATGTTCGAGAGTGGAACTATGTACGGTCGAAAAGACCTGGCAGGTTGGATGAGAACTGAATTTGCGAGGGAGATCGAGTTGGAAAAAGAAAAAGCCAGCAAACGAGCAGAATTGAAGAAACCAGGCGCGGACGAGGCGGACGGCGCATCCTCGAGCAAGTCTCCTCCAGCACCCAAAGGTACCGCGACGAAAACCTCAAAAGGTCCCCCGCCGCCGCCGAGGAAATCCGGAGGAGCACCGACGCCACCGAAGCGTGCCACGAAGCCGCCGACGCCCCCAGGCCGCAGCGGCAAGCGGACGAAGACCATGGTGATGACCTCAACGAAGGCCAAGGTCCCAAGTAAAGGAGCACCAAAGCCTCCGCGACCAAAGGCGAGCTCAAAGACGAAGCTTCCAGCGCCGGGCGCGAAGGTTCCAACAGCCCCCAGCAAGAAGGTTGGGGGCTCTGACTTCGATTGGGATGATGAGGAGCTCGAGACGAAGCTATTTGATGAGGAGACACACGGCCTTCCCGGCGCGCAGAGTGCCCCGCCGAAAAAGCCAGGCTCGAAGACTTTGAGCCCGGTGAAGAAGGGGAGTTCCACGCTTCCACGCCCTGGAACCACCGGCGCTAGTGCCAAGGGGGGAACCAAGACGTCGCCACCCACGCCACCATCAAAAAAGGCTGACGAGGGTGGGAATAAGCTGCCTGGACCTGCACCGAAGCCGGTGCAGCCGCGGGCGAAGAGCGCGTCGGCGTCGGTGACCGCTCCCGCCGCCTCTGCAACGGCGGTGGTGGGGTCGCAGCCGGCGGCGAAAGCCGTGTCGACCACGGCACCCACGACGACCGCGCCTCCAGTCGCACCTGCGGCTGATCGAGGTGGTACGAAGAAAATGGTTATCGGTTTCGCCGCCATGGTCGGGGCGATCGTGATCATGCTGCTCTTGTTTACGACCGGAGGCGAGAGTCCTGCCGAGACGGCGGGGGGGGCGGGCGGCCCAGTCTCGGCCTCAGCGGGCGCTCCTGCGGCCGCGCCCGCGTCCACGGGGGGTGTCAGCATCAGCCTCAACGTCGGCACCGCAACCGTCCGCATTGACGGTGAGGAGCGACCCGGTAAGGGCGCCACGCGGGTCGTGGGTGGACTCGCAGAGGGGGAACACCAACTCGAGGTCGCTGCCGAGGGGTACCTGCCTTATGTGAGCAGCATGCAGGTCGTGGCAGGTTTGGCGCCTTCCATTCCGATCAAGCTGAACCCCATCAACGTCGAGGTTGCGGTTTCGACCTTGCCCGACGATGCCTCGCTGAAGTTGTTGGGGGATGGGCCCGCATCGACTGTGAGCTCTCCCGTAAAAATCTCGCGAAAGGTCGGGGTTGCGTACTCGATCGAGGCGAGCGCCAAAGGGTATCTGAG
>JBDQGY010000224.1:0-6888 GCA_040265175.1 Nannocystaceae bacterium | reverse complement strand
GAGTAATTCTGCGAGGAGGTCTTCAAGCGCGTCGAGCTTCGCAGAACGAAGGTCTGGGCGATCCGTCGTGTCCATGACCAAGCTCGGATCACAGCACACCTGACGCAGACGAGTCAGCGCCGCGAGGATGTCGACGGTAGAGGCGGCGAGTCCCTTCTTTCGAATGACCGTCCGCACCTTGGTGTGCGCGGAGACACGGATATGCTCGTAGAGTTCACGCTGGGCCCCGTGCACCTCCACCAGCTTCACGACCTCTGTCTTCTGCGGAAGCTCTGGTGCCACGTCCCGTTTGTTACGTCGCATGAGATAGGGCGCGATTCGGCGTTGGAGCACCTCAAGTCGCTCCTGGTCTCCGAAGCTCTCGATCGGCGTTTGGAACGCCCGACGAAACCCGGGCGCCGCGCCGAGCAGACCGGGCACCGCGAACTCAAAGAGCGCCCTCAACTCTTCGAGATTGTTCTCGATGGGCGTTCCGGTCAAGCAAAGACGCAGCGCCGTCGGCACCTTCATCACGCAGGCGTAGGCGCGGCTGCTCGCGTTCTTGATGACCTGCGCCTCGTCGAGAATCAGCATCCGCCAAGACAGCGCGCAGATCGGATCCAGTTCCCGCGCGAGCGTGCCGTAGGTAGTCAAGACGACCTGAGCCAAACCCATCCGTCGCCGCACACGTCCACGCCCACCGCCGTGCAGCGTCACCACCTCAAGATGCGGCGCGAACCGCTTCAACTCGCGGCGCCAGTTCCCCATGAGGCTCGTAGGCGCGACAACCAGCGCCGGCTCGCGAAGCCGCCCCTCCTCGTACTCTTTGCAAAGATGCGCGATGGTCTGGAGGGTCTTCCCGAGCCCCATGTCGTCCGCCAACACGCCTCCTAGTCCGCGGGCGGCGAGCTGCTGCATCCACGCCACGCCCGCCGCTTGATAGCCCCGCAGCGTCGCCCGTAGGTTCTTGGGTGCGTCGACCGCAGGCGCAACGGGCCGCGCGTACGCTGGGCGGCCGCACTCCGCGCCGGAGGCAGGATCGTGCCAGCGCAGTTCGCCCTCGCACGCCCGCTCGAGTCGTTCGACATAGCTCGGTACCAGCGCTGGCAACGCGACCTGACCAAAGTTCGACGGATCAAGCTCGTAGAGTTCGCGCAACACACCGATCAGCGCCTCAAGGGTGGGCGAGGGCACGATAAGATTCCGCGCCCCTTCCAACGGCAACGCTGTGAACTCCCCGCCGCGCGGCAACCGAATATCACCGCGCGCCTCTTGGAGGAGCTCGAGCAGAAGCGGGAGAAGGTCGACGAATCCTCCATCCACCTGTACCCCGAGCTGTAGCTCAAACCATCCCGCCTCCGCGGTTGATTCGCGCAGGCAGGCGCGCCATCCATCGCCTTCACCGTCCCCGGTGCCCTCGCCGACGATGACATGAGGGTAGGTCGCGGCGCGCACCACCTCCCACCCCGACGCCCGAAGCCGGTCCACGCCTCGCGCCGAGAACCAGCATCCAGCGTCAGTCTTCACGCCGTCATCCACCAGGTAGTCCACGTCGCTGTCGTGCGAGAGGACGACCTCGAGATCGTCTCGGACGTCGACCAACCCGAGTCCCTCCAACGTGATCCTCGCCGCCCGCTCCGCCTCAACATCTCGGGGACCGCCGACCCCTCGTCCAAGCGGCTCGTGGTCTGCGCTCGCCATCCGGACCGTGCCCCATGGATACTCAAACCGGAGACGGGCGGCGGGCACCTGCAGTTCTCGATACTCGGTCGCCAGCCCGTCCCCCAGATCTCGTACGATCGTGGCCTCTACCAATTCAAGCACCGGCGTGCCGAGGTTCGCGGTCGCGCGGGCGCCGTCGGAGGCGTCCCTTTGAGTGGAGCGGGTCGCTTCGCTGGCTCTTGCTCCGATCATCACTCCCATCATGCATGGCCCCGATCTGGTGTCCAGAACTGCGCGGGTCGTGAATCGCCCTCCTCAATGCGGCGCCGCGCGCCACCCTCTCCGGCGCCCGCCCTCGAGAAAAGGGCGAAATTCCCCCCACTGTAGCGGCTGGTGGCGAGTTAGCTGGCGCCGCAGGCGACACACGCTGCGTCACGCTCGAACTGAATGGTTGAAAACTCGAGACTGAGCGCGTCAAAAATCAGCAACCTCCCGTTCAAAGGCTCCCCAATTCCGAGCAAGATCTTGATGACCTCCGTCGCCTGAATCGTCCCGAGCATCCCGGGGAGTACCCCGAGCACCCCGGCCTCCGAGCAAGAGGGGGACTCTTCGGCCGATGGGGTCTTGGGGAAGAGGCAGCGATAGCACGGACCTCGCGGCATAAAGCTCGTGACGTGTCCTTCAAATCGATGGATTGACGCGTGCACGACCGGGACACCAGCCCGCCGCGCGAATCGATTCAGTACGTCGCGGGTCTCGAAATTGTCAGATCCGTCGACGATGACCTCGTAGCCATCCGCGACCTCGTCCACGTTGTCCTCGCTCACCCGCACGTGATGCGTCACCACGTCGACATCAGGGTTGAGCGCCCGCAGCGTTAACTCGGCGGAGGCGACCTTGGACACACCGATCCGCTCTGTAGAGTGCAGGACCTGCCGCTGCAGGTTGCTCGCCTCCACGTCATCGGGATCCGCGATGCCGAGCGTACCAACTCCGGCCGCGGCCAGATACAGCGCGCACGGAGACCCCAGCCCTCCCGCGCCCACGCACAGCACCCGCGCGTCGAGGAGTCGCCGCTGGCCCACTGCCCCTACTTCCGGGAGGCTCAGGTGACGCTGGTAGCGTCGGTGTTGTTCGGGTCGCAGGGCACCGCTTCGGTGGGTCTCACCGCCCGACTCGCGCCACGCTACCATCCCTCCCGCCAGCGACCGCACGTCACGGTACCCCAGCGACAACAGGGTCTCGGCCGCGAGCAAAGAGCGCGCCCCCCCCTCGCACACCACCACCACGGGACGGTTGAGATCAGGGAGTTGTGTTGACACCTGCAGCTCAAGAAGGCCTCGCGGTATCGCCACGCTCCCAGGGATCGCCCCTGCCTCCACCTCATCTGGTTCGCGAACATCGAGGAGGAGCGCCTCGTCATCACCGGAGCGCCGCCGCTCCAAGAGCGCGCGCGCCGGGAGCTCTTCAACGCGCGCGCGCGCGGCCTCAAGCCGTTCGTTTACGGTCACCACGACGCACCGCCCCTCCACATATTCGCCCCGCGAGGGGCGCCAGCTCTCGCAGTGGTCACGCCCAAACTGTTGCCGGATCTGCTCCCTCCGTCAACACCCCCGATCTTCCGAGGCCGTCGGCCACCCTCCACGTCACGCCATGACGACAAACACAACCCTCCCGCTGTTTTTTTGCTACGGTTCCAGTGCCTAGAACTGCAGACGTGGGCCCCCTCTGAGCCCCCGAACGAAGGACCCGTAGCCGCGTTGCACGACGAATTAAGCCACACTCACCTCGACGATCCCCAGGCGCTCGAAGCGCTTCAGGCGGCTCAAACGGCCCTCACTGCTCAACTCGAACGGCGCGTCTTCGGACAAGAAAAGATGATCGACGAGCTGTTGGTCGCCTTGATCGCCCGGGGTCACGCCATCTTCGTCGGCGTACCAGGGCTCGCGAAGACGCTTATCGTCCAGAGTCTCGCCGACGCGACCGCCCTCGAATTCGGGAGGATTCAGTTCACTCCCGACCTCATGCCCGCCGACATCACCGGAACAGAGGTCCTCGACGTCGATCCCGCGACGAATGAGAAGGGCTTCCGTTTCGTACCAGGGCCCGTGTTCGCCAACCTTTTGCTCGCAGACGAGGTCAACCGAACCCCACCAAAAACCCAGGCAGCGCTCTTGCAAGCGATGCAAGAAGGCCGCGTGCACGCAGGCGGACAAGCCCACCAGCTCCCCGAACCGTTTCATGTGTTCGCTACCCGCAACCCGATCGAACAAGAAGGCACCTACCCTCTGCCCGAGGCCCAGCTCGATCGTTTTATGCTCGAGATTGAAGTTCGCTATCCCGACCGGCGCGACGAGGAGCGGATCATCACACTCGACCACCGCCGCCCAGCCACAGTCGAGGCGGTCCTCGACGCCGGACAACTCCGACGCTTCCAAGAACTCGCCGCCCGACTCCCCGTGCCCGATTCCGTCGTCGCCGCAGTAGTGACCCTCGTGCGGGCGAGTCGACCGGCCGAAGGCGAATGTCCCCTCAACCTCCGCGAGATGATTCGCTGGGGCGCCGGGCCGCGCGCGGGTCAGCAGTTGATCGCCGCCTGTAGGGCGCGTGCCGCGTTGCGCGGGCGCGCGAGCGTGGTCACAGAGGACGTCCACGAGTTGGCGCTCCCTGTCCTCGCCCACCGCATCATCCCCAGTTTTGCGGCCGAGTCACGCGGCGTCTCTGCCCGCGAGATCATCGCGGAGCTCCGCAAGGGGCTCACCTCCTAGGCTTTCGTCCGACGATGTCCCTCTCGCCTGACGTCCTCCAGTTCCTGCGCCGACGAGCCCTTGACGACGCCGGTCGGGTACAAGGGAGCACCATCGGGCGGCACCGGGCCGCTTCTCGCTCCCAAGGTCGCGACTTCCTCGAGTACCGCGCCTACGCCCCCGGAGATGACTTCCGCGAGATTGATTGGCGGACCTCCGGCAGGGTCGACAGGGTCGTGGTTCGCCAGACCGAAGGTGAGCAGCGACTCGGACTCATGGTGGCGCTCGACGCCAGCGGCGCCATGACCTACGGCGAGGGAGAATCCATGCGCTGGCGATACGCGCAACAGATCGTCGAGGCCGTCGGCTGGCTCGCGAACCGCCAGTCCGACGCCCTCGGGATCGTCGCCGGCGCGGCCGACCGCGTCCAAGATGTCGCGTTGCCCGTGTCCTCGCGCTTCACCGATCCCGTCCAAATCGAGACCCGGTTCTCATCGCTCCACGCCGAGGGTCGGTGCCCGTGGCCGGAACTCGTCGGGTCGGTACGACAGCGCATGAACACCCGGGGCACGGTCCTCATCATCAGCGACCTGCTCGACCTCGCCGCTGCCGAGGTCGATGATCCTGCCGGCGCCGCTCGCGACCTGTTCTCTGCGCTCGGAGAACTCAGGACGGCCGGACACCACGTCGTGGTGCTGCAACTGCTTCATCCCGACGAGCTCGACTTCCCGTGGACTGACGCCGCGCAGGTGCGGTTTGAATGCAGCCGAGGGGTCCGTGGTCAACTCGAGACCGACGCCCGCATGCTTCGGGACACCTATCAAGCGGGGTTGCGTGGGTATCTTGAGACGCTGGACCTCTCCGCCGCCCGCCATCAAGTACCCCTCGTTCGCACCCGAACGGACGCCGCCCTCATCGCGACCTTGGCGGAACTGCTCGACGCTCTCGCCGGGCACGTCCCCGCTCCCGGACCTGGAATCGAGCTCACGAGGGAGAGGCCCCAGCCGTGAGTTTTTTGGGGCCCGCGTTACTCGCGGGGTTGTTCGCGCTCGCGCTCCCGGTGCTCGCGCACTTGTTCGGGCGCAAAAAACCCCGCGTGGTTCGATTCGCGGCCATGCACCTCATTCAGAACTTTCCACCAGCGCAAGCTCGACAGCGAACCCTGCAAGACCTCCCCTTGCTGCTCGTGCGAGTCCTTGTGCTCGCCGCCATCGTCCTCGCCTTCGCCCAGCCCTTTCGAACCGAGCACCGGCTGATTGATGTCTACGGACAAGCGCACGACGCCGTCCTCATGCTCGACATCTCGGCGAGCACAAACCTCAAGGACCGCGACACCCGGGTCTCCGAGCGCATCGAGCGACGCGCGCGCGAAGTCGTCAGCGCCCTGCCCGAAGGTTCACGCCTCGGATTCGTCACCTCGGCTTCGAGCGGGCCCTCGGCGAGTCTCGACGAGGTCACGTTGGACCAGTTCCTCGCGTCGCTAGACCGATTCCGCGGCGAGGCGACCATGTGGACGGACGCGACCCCAATGAAGGAGGCCCTCGCCACAGCAGCGCCGTTATTTGGCGAGGTCACCTCGGGCGAGCGACCCCGAGTAGTGTACGTCATCGGCGACCTCACAGAGGCCGGCCTTCATGCCACAGCTGGTGCGCTCGGACCTCAGATTGGCGTGGTTCCAATTCCAGTGGAATCCAGCCCGCCCGCGGGTGGACACGTGGCGCTTGAGGACCTCACCATCAACAACGCCGGCGCAGCCGTGGAGGGAGAGGGTGTTCAGATCATCGCCACGGTTCGCCGAAGGGGCGGCGCGGAGCCCGAGCCGTGCGCCGTCGAGTTGAGGCTCGATGGGTCGCTCGTGGCGAGGGGCGAGGTGCTCCTTGCGCCCGACGCGGTAGGCACCGTCGAATTCGCCGCCGCTCGACCCACGGAGGGCCCTCGCGCTGTCGAGGTGCGACTCGAGCGTGCAGACGACCCGTTACCCCACGACGACATACTCCACGCGTGGCTTCGCCCCTCTTCGCGTGTGCGCGTACGAATCGTGAACGGCGCCCCAAGCGGTGACAGAATCAGCGACGAGGTTTTCTTCCTCGTGACGGCGCTCGGGACACTCGAGGACACGCTCGACATCTCCACCTCCGTGATTTCACCGGACCAGCTCGCCTCCTACGAAGATGAGGCGACCACCAACGCCGATCCGCTGCGTTCCACAGACCTCCTCATCCTCGCCAATACACCCGCCCCGAGCGACGCGGTCGCCGCGCTGCTGATGTCCTACGTGGAGAGCGGCGGCGCCTTGTGGATCGCGAGCGGCGATCGTGTGGACGCTGCCGACTACAACCGCGCCCTCGCGCCCCTCCTCCCCCACGCCTTGCGCGGCGCCCAGCAGGTGGGGACGCTGCCCGGACAGACGGCGCGCCGACTTGAAGCGCTCGAGCCACCCAACCTCGCGCACCCGCTTTTCACGGCGCCCGGAAGCACCCTTCCCATGCCGTCCTTGGGG
>JBDQGY010000223.1:0-6902 GCA_040265175.1 Nannocystaceae bacterium | reverse complement strand
GGAGGTGTTGCTGAGATCGAAGCGCATGGGAGGCGGGGGCTCAGGTGGAGGTTCGGGCTGGGTGCGCGTCTTCCTCTTTTTGATTGGCTTTGGGGGCTCCGGTTCCGGCTCTGGCTCTGGCTCTGGCTCCGGCTCCGGTTCTGGCTCTGGCTCTGGCTCGAGTTCGGCGACCTGGAAGACGATGCGCTCCGATGGCTTTGGATCGCTCGTCGAGCATCCGTAAGGAGCCAGGTCTGTGGACATGAGCGCGAACAGTCCCACATGCATCAGCGTGGCGACGACCGAGGCGAGCGTGGCCCGGAACCGCCCGTCGCGGAAGAACTGCGCGACCATAAACCCGGCCATGGCCATCAACAGCAAGATGGCCCACCACGCGAGTGGGTCGGGGGTCGCTGTTGCGAGCGACGAGCCTAGTTCGCTGGTGGTGGACATCGGGGGGACCTAGCCTTTGGGCGCGTCGGTGTCTGCGGAGGGTTTCTCGGTCGCGATGGCGTACTTTTTTACTCCGTTCGCGCGCAGGAGGTCGATGAGGTGGACCATACTTCCAACCTTCGCACCCTCGTCGCACTGCACGATGCCTTGCAACTCTGGATTCTCTTTCGCCTTGGAACGAATCGCTGCCTCAATGGCGGTGTCGTCTGCCATGACGCTGCCGTCCACAACGAACCGGCCGTCGGTGTGGCAGACCAGCAGGATGCTCTTGGGCAGGTCCTCCACGGCCTGACCCGTGGCGGCGTCGGGCTTGTCGACCTCCATGCCCTCTACCTGCTGAATGGTGGTGGTGGTGACCATAAAGATCACCAACAGCACCAAAATAATGTCGACGAGGGGCGTAACGTTGATGCCGTTGATGCCTTCGCCGTCGTCAAGCTCACCCATCGCCATTAGGAGGTCTCCTTCGGGCGGGTCGCCTTCGCGAGCGCGTCATTGTCCGTGAGGGTGGCGAGCATCACGTTGACGAGGCCTTCGGCCTCGCTCATAAAGCGCTTCACTTTGCGCTGGAGGGCGTTGTAGGCGATGACAGCGGGGATCGCGACGAGCAGGCCGATGGCGGTGGCGACCAGGGCTTCGGAGATGCCGGTCATGATCTCTGCGGCCTCTCCTCCCGAGGTCACACCCCGGGCGCCGAGAAGGTTAAACACGCGGAGGATCTCGAGGACCGTCCCGAACAGACCGATGAACGGCGCGTTGGACCCCACCGTGCCGAGGAAGGCCAAAAATCGACTCAGTCGAACTTGGGCGTCAGGACGGGTCGCGTCGACCAGCGCTCGTGCGGAGCTTGGGGAGCGGGCGCCACCATCGAGGATGGCGGCCACCATGCGAGCGCCGGGGCTCTCGGCCCCTTTCAACGCGGTGCGCGCCGCTTCAAGATCCTGATCCTCCAGCGCCGTGAGCAACGGCTGGGCCAAGGACCGATCCTTCCCCGTGATGCTCTTGAAATAGAGGAGCCGCTCCACGATGACGGCGACGCTCGCCACGCTCAAAAGGACGAGGACCCAGAGGACCCAGTTGGCGCCGAGCAGCGCAAATTGGAGGAAATTTTCGGTGAGGTTCATGGTGTTGGGTAAGCAAGAGTTGAAGATGTGGGGTTCGCGCCCGAGAGGGCGCCGCCAGACGCGCAGTTTTTCCTGGCTCGCTCGGAAGGTAGCTGAAACATTGTTGCTCGGCCACATGTAGCGGCGTCGAGGACGCGGACGAGACTGGAGTTCGTCCTGATGGGTTCGACGCCCCCCTGGACGTTGTTTCAATCGTCGGAGGTCTCGTGCTCCTCTTCGTTCCGGCGCGAAAGCCGGCAACCGCGCGCAGTGTCCTCGCCTGTGTGTGGCCGCGCGCGCCCGTGTGCCTGCGCCAGAGGGGGATCTGCACGGGTGATGAGAGGTTTCGACCGGCGCGGGGGTCAGCGACGTGATCGAAGCGCGACGGTAGGTCTTGCGCCGGCGTTTGGCGCCCGCGCTTGCGGTTCGGACGTCGCGCCGCGTGGGAGCATCTGCGGGTTGGGCTCCGTGGGGCGCCGTGGTGTCGGCAAGCTGCGATCGGGGCGTGTCCGGTTGGGATCGGCGGGCCCGTATCGGTCGTAAATATGTTGCAGGTAGACCTTCGCCTGGGCGCCGTAGCTGTGCTCGGGGTGCCGCATCTGAAGCTCGGCGAAGGTGTCGCGGGCGAGCTCTACCTCCTCCACCCGCAGGTAGGTGACGCCGAGCAAGAACATCACGTTGGCGTCGAATCCAAGCCCTGGGTAGCGTCGGCTCGCGGCTTCGAGTCGACCGATGGCAGACTCGGCGAGATCGCGGTTCAAGTAGTACTCCGCAACGTAAAGCTCGTGCTCGAGGAGTCGGCGCTGGATGTCGTCCCGCAGGGTCTTTGCATCCTTGACGCGTGGGGAGGTGGGGTAGCGATCAAAGAATGTTTGCAGGGCACTCAGGGCCTCTTCGAGCACAGACTGATCGCGCTGGTAGTGCTTGGGGAGCAAAATATTTGTGGTCTCCGGCGCCGCCATATAGGCAGACACGGCGACCATGTAGGCGATCCAGCCGTTTTTGACGTGCTCGTGGGTGGGGTGCAGCCGCGCAAATTGGCGGAACGCGTCTTGGGCGGAGAGATATTCGCGGTTGCCAAACCGGCTCCGCGCGATGACCAACTCCGCCTCAACGGCGTACCGTGAGAACGGGAACCGCACCCGCACAAACTCGGCGTAACGGATGGCTTCTTCGTAGTCATCGTCGCGAAACTCGGTCTTCGCGAGCTCGTAGTTGTCTTTGGCTGTCGAGGCGTAGTTGAGCGAGAGCGAAGGCCCGTCGCTGCAGCCCGCCAGGGAGAGCCACCCGCATAACAGCGCCACGGCCAGGTCTCGGGTCGAGGCCTGAAGCAGCGGGGAGCGGGGGATCCTAGTCGTCATGCGCGCCGACGCTAGGCCGGTCGCTCGCGCGCTGTCAATGCGAGCGTTGGCGGTGCGCTGGGACCTCGGATTCGTGGGGGCACGGAGGGGCTACGACACGGGCCACGCGCGTGCAACGAGCACGCGCTCGACGCGCATTCTCTCGTTTGTCACGCACTGATGCGACCTCGGATGTTCAATCACATCGGTCAATACGCGAGGCGCGGCGGCGGAGTCGAGGATTGGATGGACGCGGCCCCTTGGCCGGACTTTGTTGGAGGGCCGACATGGATATCTCGAGAATGGTCGGTGATACGTGATGCAACGTTGTTGCGCTTTGTTGGTCCTCCGCTCGGCGTCGCATGACAGCCTCAATGGCCCGCCGTTCGAGGGTCCTGCTGTGGTCCACAAGTCCGGACAAAAATCCGCAACTGAGGACGTTCGATTTTCGTGTCGGTGGACAGATTCCGCATTGATTTCGACCTGAGGTTGCTTTGTGTCCTACACTTCGGACCGTGCCCACCGGGCCCTCTTAAGACATGTCTTCGATGCTGGATGACGATTCGTTACCGGAGGAGGGTGCCAAGGCCTCTGAATCAGTGCGGCTCGCTTTCGCGGATGGTCTGGCGTCCGGCGTGGAAGCGAAGGCTAGCTCCGCGGTGGCGATCGACAAGAAGCTGGCGCAGGCGTTGGAGACGTCGGAGGCGGCGTGGAACGATGCGATGGCACAATCCGACTGGCGGTGTGAGCCGTCCGCGAATGCAGATGGCGGAACCGACGCGGATGTCGCGGCATTTGTCTTCGATATCTCGACCGATTGTATGGAGGTCACCGAGGAGATCGGCCCGCTGCTTGGGGCACCGATTGGCTCGCTGTCCCGGCCCGAGCTTTTGGCGTTGCTAGAGCCCGATAGTCGCATTCGAGCCGCGGAAGCCTTTGAAGAGGCGAGCGTTAACTTGCGCATTCCGTCGACGATCTTGCGGCTCCGCGGGCACGCGAACGGGGCGGGACGCGCCCGCCTCGTGATCAAGGCGGGCTCGATGGCCGGACCCGGCGGGTCCCCTCAACTTTTGGGGACCCTCACGCGCTACGAGGGCGCGACGACGACTGAGCCTGGGGTAGAGGCCGGTGCGTGCGACGCCACGTGGAGCATGCACCACCTCGACCGGCTCGCCGGAGTAGGGTGCTGGCGGTGGGAGCCCAAGGAGGGCCTGCTCGAGTGGTCGGGTGTTCTCCGTGAAATCGCGGGCGTTACCGGCACGCTTCTCCCCACGCCCGTCATGCACCTCTCGCTGATTCACGACGAGGATCGCGAGGAGGTGGAGGTTGAAATGCAGCGGGTGTTGCGTGGTGGGATGCCCAAGCCCATCGATTATCGGATCGTTCGACCCAATGACGGTGAGATACGTCGAGTGCGGGTGACCTCGCGGGTGTTCCGGGACGAAGCGGGACGGGTCAAAACATGGCTAGGCACGGCGCGTGATGTGACGTCGGAGCGAGATATCGAGCAGCGCTTGCACCACTCGCAGAAGATGGAGGCGATCGGTCGCCTCGCCGGGGGCGTGGCGCACGACTTCAACAATTACCTCGCGGTGATGCTCGGGAACGCAGAGTTGTTGGCGCGGGAGATGTCGGACCGTGATTCCCGTCGCCGCTATGTCGAGGAGATCACCCGCGCAGGCAATCGCTCTCGTATTTTGGTGCGACAGCTCCTCGCGTTCAGCCGACGACAGACAACCGAGCCGCGGCTCATTGACGTGAATGAGGTCTTGTCGAACGTGCACCGGATGCTTGAGTTGATGCTGGGTGAACAGGTTGGCCTAGAGACGGTGCTTTATGACGACCTTCATGCTGTCGTGATCGATCCATCCCAGTTTGAGCAGGTAATCGTCAACCTCGTCGTCAACGCCCGCGACGCAATTCAAGGGCAAGGCATGGTGCTCATTGAGACCGTTAATGAGTGCATCGTCGAGTCAACGCCCGGTGACACGGGTGAGATTCCCCCCGGCGAGTACATCAAGATCATCGTCTCGGATGACGGTATTGGCATCTCGGACGAGGTGATGGGAAATATCTTCGAGCCCTTTTTTACGACCAAGAAAGAAGGGTACGGGACTGGGCTCGGGCTCTCCACCGCCTACGGAATCATCCAGCGTCACGGAGGCTACGTGCGCGTCCGCTCGGAGGCTGGCTGCGGGACTGCGTTCGAGGTGCTCTTCCCCAAGGCGGTCCAACACGAGGACACCCTGGTGCGTCGGGTGTTTGGCGAGTCCGATCGGCTCCCAGCGGCTCGCGGAGGGACCGTGTTGTTCACGGAGGATGAGTCCCAGGTGCGCGCGCTGACCCGCTTGCAGCTTGAGCGGGGTGGGTATGAGGTGCTCTCTGCAGCTAGCGCGGACGAGGCCATACGGATCGCCAAAAATCACGAGGGGACCATCGACGCGCTCGTGACCGACATCGTCATGCCCGGCATCAACGGTATCGAACTCGCGTCGCGGTTGAGCGCGGAGCTCCCGTCCTTGCGGATATTGTTTGTCTCCGGCTATGCGGAGGTGGAGATCCCGAAAGAGGGCTTAATGAGCACGGCGCGGCTGTTGCCGAAGCCGTTCACGATGAAGGAACTCTTGACCACCTTGAGCGAGATCATGGAAGACGGCAAACGCTCAGAAGCGAAGCTCCCGACGGCGCGCTGACGGCTACAGCCACTTGCCAAGCATTGTGTGTGCGTCCTTGGTCAGCGCGAAGGTCTTCAGGCTGGTGTGACAGCTTTTGCAGTTCACATCCTCGCCCGCGGCTTTGGCTTTTTTAACGACGCCCTTCATCAGCTTTTTGGCCGCGCTCCGGCCCCCCTCGGTGCAGGCAGCCTTCACCTTGTCGAATTTAAATGATTTGGCCTCGCACGGGGTGACGGCGGGCGGCTCTTGTGTCGCGCGCGCGGGCGACGGTGAGAGCAGGCCTGCGAGGGCGGCGACCGAGAGGAAGACGAAGAGGGAGCGTGAGTGCTGAGGCTGATTCATCGAGGTTCCTGCGCTGTGGCTCCGACGGCGGACCCGTGCGTCGCATTCAGGCGCGAAGAGCATAACCCGACCTGCTTGCGCCATTCGCGCCTAGGTCGTTTTACTGCGGTTGACCCGTCTGAAATGACAATTTTACGAGATGAGAATTCGTGGCTGTCGGAGGTTGCCGCGGGCCCAAGCCTCGTTGCGGGCCTTCGCAGCGCGGGCTGCGGAAGTGTTGGCGAAGGGAGGCGCAGCCCGTGCTCGTCTCGGGATAGACTCCAGACGATGTCTTCACAAGGCGAAAGGGAGTTCCCAGAGCTACCTCGCTTTGAAATTCGCAGGAAGCTCGGCGCCGGAGGGATGGGCGAGGTCTACGAGGCCTTTGACAAGGAGCAAAATGCGGTCGTCGCACTCAAGCTGTTGCGCAAGCTGAACCCGCGGGCGCTCGGCCGTCTAAAGACCGAGTTTCGCAGCGTGGTGAATGTGCGCGACCGCAACTTGGTGCGACTGCGGGAGCTTGGCCTCCAAGAAGGAGAATGGTTCATCACCATGGAGTACGTGGACGGCGTGGATTTCCTCGATTGGGTGAGACCGGAGGTCACGGCGTCGGAGGACAGTGATGAGCAGTGACGACATCATCGTTGGTGGGTGGGATGGTGACTCCATTGGAGAGACTCGCGCCGATCTCTCGACGGGTAGCACCGGCGGCTTGCGGCGACGGCCCTCCACCGTTCGTGTGAGGGTGTCGGACAATCGGCGGCTCGATGTGCGTCGTCTTCGAGCGGGGCTCAAGCAGCTGGTGCGGGGGGTCAACGTCTTGCACCAGCGAGGCCTTTTGCATCTCGACATCAAGCCCTCCAACATCATCGTGGGTCCTGGGGGGCGGCTTGTGCTCCTCGATTTTGGGCTCGTTCGCTCCTCGAGGGCTGGAGAATCCGAGACTAAAATGACGCTCGGGACTCCGGCCTATATGGCGCCAGAACAGGCCGCCGGGGAGCCGGTGGGCAGCGCAGCAGATTGGTATGCCG
>JBDQGY010000222.1:0-6902 GCA_040265175.1 Nannocystaceae bacterium | reverse complement strand
GCGCGCGCCGAAGCCCTCGGTTATACGGTCATCGACCTGTCCAATCGGTGGCGCCCGTTCATCTTTTGGGGCGCGAGCACCGATGATGGCGAGTACAAAGAAAATGACTACGCCTCGACCTTTGTAGCTCTCGCGAACAACGAAGTCGACCAAGATGGCGTCCCCCTCGGAGCCGGCGGCGCCAACCACCTCGAGCTGTTCGGTATCCCATCGACGCCCAAGGTCTTGCTCGCCGAATTCGAAGCTGTGGAAGAGACGATCTCCCCGTGCTTGGAGGCCAAAGGCTTTGACCCCGCGGCGTTCGAGGAGTTCTCGTCCTATATCCCGTTTGAGAGAAAGGACATCACCTCACTTAAAAAGCGCGCCAACTGGTTCCACAAAACGCTGAAGCGGAAGATGAGCGCCGCGAAGATTGACGACGGCGACTACGTGGCCGCCGCAAAAAACAAGCGGACCGCGAGCCTGCTGAAGAAGTGGAGAGGCGCCCAGGCCCCCGTCGATATCATCCACAACGCCCAAGTTCGGATGGAGTGTGCAGGATTTTACGAGGCCCTCGAGGGCTCCTCCTCGTATGTACCCGGGCAGTTTGGCTGGTCGACTCACCTCGCCTTGGCTGACTTTCAGCGCAAACATGCCATCTTTGGATGGGGGCACATCAAGCGTGACGACATCGACGTTTTAAAGCTTTCCCCCGAAGAGGCCACCTACGCGCGGCTGCGGCGGATGCTCGCCGAGCGCATCGTCGCGGCCTCGGGCATCATCGAGGACGGTACCGCCGACATCCTCCGGCGCAACAAGAGCTGGACCGACAGCGAGGGCGTCGAGCAACAACCGCGAGACCTCATCAGCGAGCATGTCGACGCGACCTTGGAGGCCCTCGGTTGGCGTGACGCCGCCAGCGCCTACGAGGGTATGCGCGCGCTCTCCAAGCTACGCGATGACGGTTTCGAGAACCTTCTCATCGCGGTCAAGCTCCCCCCCCTGCCCGAATACTACGGGCCCGATATGGAGTTCTCAGTGAAGATCGATCGCGGAGACGTGTACTACGATCCTCCTTACGACAGCGAGGGACAGCGCGTGCGACAGCCGCGACGTCGTAAGCCGCACCTGACGCTGTACGTCCATCACCTGGATCAGAAAATACCGTTGGTGTACTGGCCCACCACCATCGGCTCGTGGCGCAGCGAGCAGCACGATGGGCACGAATGGCTCGCCTACAAAAACTCGGACGTAGGCCCGCGCATTTGGCGTGACATCATGGCGGCGCCGGTGTGGATCCCCCCCACCTACACGCCCACGCGATCGCTGATAAAAAAGAAAAAGTCGGGGCGAAAACGGGAGTGGGTGGTGAACTACGACGAGACCGGGCCAGGATTCAAATCAGCCTACGGGCTCGTCGCCGCGTACCATATCCACCAGGTCAAATCGCGCTCTGGCGACGTGTTACGCGAGCTGGACCACAAAATTCGTACCCACGGGAGCGTAGACTATATGTCCATCCGCAGCCGCTACTCCCACGGCTGCCATCGACTCCACAACGGGAACGCGGTGCGTCTATTCTCATTTTTACTCCGACGGAACGACTTTGTCCGCCACGGCCAAACAGAGATCGCCTACGCCCGCGCGTTCGAGGTCGAAAAAGTCGGATACAAGATGAAGATCGAGACGCGCGGCTATCGCTACGAACTTGTGGAGCCTATCCCGGTCATGGTGACCAAAGGCAGAATCCGCGGCGCCACCAAGGAGCCGTACGAGGGGCTCCTCGCGACGCCGGAGGACAAGGCGAAGCAGGTCGCCGCCGAGGCGCAAGCGATGGCGACCGCGGAGGCATCCGCAGACAGCGGCGCCACCGTCCCCGCGGACGGCGCCAACGCCGAGGTTTCCCGCGAGCCGGAGCCGGAGCCGACACCTCCGACACAGTGAGCACAACCCGTGCGGGCAGTCCTCGCTTGCCTCGCACCTCGCTGACGGGCTCGCGGCTTCCTCCACCCCCCCCACGACGAGCACAACGCGGCTTGTTGGAGTCACCCTAGACCTCGGCAACCAAGTGCGCTAGTGCGTGACCGTGGCCAAGGTTTCCAAAAAGTTCGAAGCTGCGTACCGCGATCACCTCACCGACGCCCAGCGGCGCCACGTGCTCGAGACCATGCAGCGCACATTAGAGCGTGAGACCACCCTTGGAGAGATCGTCGACGCCGCCGTCGAGCTTGGCTGGGGGGACGCCATGAGTGAACTGACGCTCTCGGACCTCGCGAGGTCGCTGCTTGACGGGGAGGCACGTCTTCGAGCGGACGCCATCGATGAAGACGCCGAGGCTGTCTTCGGCGACGACGTGATCGAAGAGCAGGTCACGGCTAGCCCACCCGCCCGGGCGAAGAAGAAGACCGCCGCGAAGAAGAAGACCGCCGCGAAGAAGAAGCCCGCCGCGAAGAAGAAGCCCGCCGCGAAGAAGAAGACCGCCGCGAAGAAGAAGACCGCCGCGAAGAAGCGCGCCCGCTAGAGGTCCCACCCAAGCTGCTCAAGAATCTTCTCCGTCAGCGTGGGGACCCCGCCCTCCGCGGGACGCTCGCCCGGGGAGAGCCACAATCTCGAGGTGGGCCCGTCTCCCAGCCGCGGCCGCCGTGAAGTTTTGACGAGCACGGGTTGCACAAACCAAACGCGATGCGTAAAGACGTGTTTGATCTCCTGAGCGAACGGCGCGAGCGAGGCCACGGGCACCCCGAGATACTTGGCATACGTGGGGGCGTCGCGTCGGCGAGGTCTCTCCACCAACGGGAGGGTCCACATGCCCCGCAGCACCCCTCGGTCGGGCCGTCGCTCAAACAGCAGTTTTGTTCCCCACCGGACGACCGCCGCATCCCAGCGAATCTCTGGGGATTTCGCCCGGCGCTTCGGAGCGGGGATCTTCTCCACGAGCCCGCGCTCGAGCGATACACACTGGCCCCGTACGGGGCACCCTCCACACGCAGGGTTCGTGGGAACACAGACCGTCGCACCAAGTTCCATCATCGCCTGGGCGATCACTCGTGGGGAACCGTGAGAGATCACCTCGTCAGCCAGGGACCAATGATGGCGCGCCGTCGCCGGCTGCTGTTTTTCCTCGGCGACCGCACGCATCCTCGAAAACACCCGCGCGACGTTCCCGTCCACAACGGGCGCAGGCACGTCATAGGCGATGGCTGCGATCGCCCCTGCGGTATACGGCCCGATGCCAGGGATGCTCCGCAACGCGGCGGGATCCCGCGGCAACACCCCGTCAAACCGCGCCATCACGTCCTGGGCGCCCGCGTGAAGCAACCTCGCCCGCCGGTAGTAGCCCAGGCCACTCCACGCGCCGAGGACCGCGTCTTGGGAGGCACCAGCGAGCGCGTGTACCGTGGGGAACCGCCGCAAGAACTCTCCATAGTAGGCCCTCACCGTGTCCACTCGAGTTTGCTGCAGCATGACCTCGGACACCCAGATGGCGTAGGGGTCGCGAGTCGCGCGCCAGGGCATCTCTCGGTGCCCTGCTTCAAACCAGCGGGATAGTTGGCGCGCGACTGCGGCTGGATCAATTGACTCCACGGGCTACAAGCATACACAGGCGGGCGGGGCTTGGAAGCACCTCGCCCACGGGGCCTTCCTATGTGCACGGCCAGCGGCTACTCTCCGCTCGGCCCCCCTCTATGTTCCGAAAGCGCGACACCCATATCCACTTCGTCGGCATCGGCGGGATCGGCATGAGCGGCATCGCGGAGGTGCTGACCAACCTCGGCTATCGCGTCACGGGGAGTGATCTGGCCACGACGGACACGACAACGCGGTTGGCTGGACTGGGCGCGACCATCTTCCCCGCACACGAGCCTGGGAATATTGAGGGCGCCGACGTTGTCGTCACCTCAAGCGCCATTCGAGGGAGCAACCCCGAAGTCACCGAGGCCCTCGCATGCAAGATCCCGGTGATCCCACGGGCGGAGATGCTCGCCGAGCTCATGCGATTGAAGCAGGGTGTGTTGATCGCGGGGTCCCATGGAAAGACGACCACCACGAGCATCCTCGCCACGATCTTTCATCAGGCGGGGCTCGACCCCACCGTCGTCATCGGCGGCAAGGTTAATTCCTTTGACTCCAACGCTCGCCTTGGATACGGCGAACTGCTCGTCGCCGAGGCGGACGAGAGCGACGGGAGTTTTTTGATTCTCCCCCCCACCTTCGCGGTCATCACCAATATTGATGACGAGCACCTCGATCACTACGGGACCCTTGAGCACCTCCTCGAGGCCTTCGTTGGGTTCGCGAACCGCGTCCCATTTTACGGTGCCACCATCCTGTGCACGGACGACGAGAATATCCGCGGAATCCTCCCCCGCATTACAAAGCGCAACGTCACGTACGGAATCGACGGGAGCCCAGACTACCGCGCCGCCACCATCGAAGATAACGGCGAAGGCTCTCGCTTTGAGGTCATCGCACGCGGCGAGAGCTTAGGAACATTCCACATCAATATGCCGGGGCTTCATAATGTCCGCAACGCCTTGGCCTCCATCGCGCTGTGCGACACCATGTCGGTGCACCCCGCCTCCACACGCGCCGCGCTCGAACAGTTCGCGGGGGTGCAGCGCCGATTCACGATCCGGGCCAGCGCCGGTGGAGTCACGATCGTCGACGACTACGCCCATCACCCCACGGAGATCTCCGCGACCTTGAGCGGCGCCAGGATGCGATTTCCACACGGCCGTATCATCGCGGTGGTACAGCCCCACCGCTACACCCGAGTGCGCGACAGCATCGAGCAATTCGCGGAGAGCCTAGACGCGGCCGATGAGGTCCTCATCACCGACATTTACGCCGCTGGCGAGGCGCCCATTGACGGGATCTCTGGACCGGCGCTCGTGACGCGAGTCCTCGCACGAACCCCAGATCGAGCGGTCGCCCTCGCGCCCGGACTGCCAGAGATCGCAAGTTCCTTGCTCCCCCGCCTTCAACCTGGCGATGTGGTGATCACCATGGGGGCCGGGTCTATCACCACGCTCAGTCACGAGCTCGCCGAAGCGATCGCGGAGGACCATTGACGCAGGGGCCGCCGGCCAACTCAGGCGGGCGAGGGGCTCGCCTCGCCTCCCTGCTCAAACTCTCGGAGGAGCCCATCATTGGACTCTCCGCGACGCCCGACGACCCGATGCGGCGTCACACCACCCTGCGGCTCGGGGGCCCCGCCGACCTGTGGTGCGTCCCCGACCACGCGGAGGCGCTCGCCGCGCTCTTGTCGCGGACCCACGGCGCCAAGGTGCCTGTCACATTCGTCGGCGGGGGCACCAATCTCCTCGTGCGAGATGGGGGACTACGCGGCGTCGTCATCAACCTCCGCAGGTTGAACCGGGTCTCACAACCGCGCAAAGACACGGAGCCCGAGCTCGTCGCGGTGGAGGCTGGGGCGTCCACCGGACGGGTCTTAAACTATGCGATCACCCGTGCGCTCGGCGGCGTCGAATTCTTGGCCGGAGTCCCCGGCACCGTGGGTGGCGGCCTCATCATGAACGCGGGCACCTACCTCGGAGAGTTCATCGATGTCGTGGTCGAGGTGGAGTCTCTCGACCTGCGCGGCGCCCTCGTTCGTCGCTCGAACAAGGAGTGTGGATTTCGCTACCGCGACTCAGATCTCCCGAAAAACGAGCTTGTCACCGGCGCCCTCCTCCGGCTGCGACCTCGGCCACTTGAGGAGATCGAACGCGACGTCGCGAAGCTCCGCGAGCATCGACGCCAGCGAGAGCCCATGGGCGTTCCCAACAACGGCAGCACGTTTAAGAATCCAGAGGGAGACTACGCCGGACGGCTCATCGAAGCCGCCGGACTCAAGGGACACCGCCACGGAGGGGCCGTCGTTAGCGAGAAGCACGCGAACTGGCTGGTGGTGGACCGAGACGTAGCCCCCCCCTGCTCGTCTCTCGATCTCATCGCGCTCATCGAGCACGTCGAAGGTGAGGTGGAGCGCGCATTCGGCGTTCGCCTCCAACGGGAAGTAAAAATTATTGGAGAGGACTGACGCTGGTGACCCGTGGTGGTATCGTCTGCCATGGCTGCGGATCCGGAGCATCAAGACCTCTCCAGTGCGCTTCGTTCTGCGATCGAAGCCGCGATCCCTGGAGCGACCGCGGAGGTGACGGACAACGGAGGTCGTCACTTCGCCCTCGTCGTTCGCAGCGCCTCATTTGAGGGTAAGCGCTCCTTGGAGAAGCAGCGAGCCGTCTACGCCGCGATCACCCACCTCATGGGGGACGACGACGCCCCCGTGCACGCGATCGACTCCATGCAGACGCTCTCAACGTGAGGCGCCACCCTGCCGTCGCCCCCCCCCCCGTTTAGTCCGTCGATTTGGGGGGGCTCACGAGTTCGCATCTCCGCTCGATCCATGGCACAGCGACGTCGAAAATCTCTCGGCGAAGCGACGCAGGCTCATTGTGGAGTTCGTGCGCGGCACCGTCAAAACAATGGATGGACTGCGCGTCCCTTCGAGGGTTTTGGAGCCGCTCGAAGGAGCGCAGCGTGGCCCGAAAATCAGCGAGCTGGTCGCCTGTGGGAACCAGCCACAACGAGGCGGCGCGCAGCCGACTGATCCCGTCTCGTACCTCCCGCATCGTCTCCTTGAGTGCCCGACGCCAGCCGGCGGACACCTCCACATCACAGCGCCTATCAAAGCTTCGCGCGTCTGCGGCCTCTTGATCCCGGCACAGCACCGCGGCGTCAAAGGGAGCCGACAAAATTGCCCGCGGCGCCGTACGCTGCAACACCAATCGCCTCATACGATCGAGGAGCGGTGGCGCGGATGAAAAACTCAGCAGCGGAGAGGCGAGCAGGGATCCACGTACACCCGTATCGACGCCACCACGATCAATGAGTCGCAACATCTCGATCAGCGCGCCGAG
>JBDQGY010000221.1:0-6904 GCA_040265175.1 Nannocystaceae bacterium | reverse complement strand
CCCTCTGCCCAGCCCCGAACAAATCACCTCGATGGTGGAGGCCTCTGCGGCCGCGCTCCGCGCAGGTGATCGACGGACCGCTGAACGCTCCTTGCGACCATGCCTCCACCGCACCCCCCCCGTGCTGGTGTGCGAACTTCAGTTCGCGCGGTTCCTCGCGTCGGTACCTCGCCGAAAAAAGCAATATCGCGAGACCCTCAGGGGCTTGGTGATCGCCAACGATCCGTCCGTGCCCACCGACGCCTATGACGACCTCGCTAGACGGCTCCGGGCGATCGGCGAATTCGCCATGTCCGAGACCGCCATACTCGTCGCGTTGTCGCGGAGCCCGACCTCTGACCGCCATGCCTTCCACGCGACGGTCCTCCAAGTCTTGCCCGATCGCCTCGAAGACGCGATCGCAGCGCTGCGAAGCGCGCTGGTACTCGCGCCGGAACGTCGCGACTGGGCGCTGGAACTAGCGACCCTCTCGGCGCGCCACCCAGACCATATTGAGGAGGCCATCGCGCAGTTTGAGGCGCTCCGAAGTGAGTCGGAGGATGAGACGTTTCGCCGCACCATCACCGACCGCATCGCCGAGTTGCGCCGCGCAGCGGCGACCTCCCGCGACCCAAGCGCGGCCTCACGACAAAAGGGGACGCGGAGGGAGTTGCCTACTCCGCCGGCGGCAGATGGCGGCTCCACCTCCCGATGACGAGGTCACTCGGACCCCCTCCGACCGCTACGGTTTGGAGGCCGCTGCGAGCTCAATGTGGGAGCGCCGACGCGATTCACAGCGCAACGCCGATTCCGCCAACGCGAGTTGTCCGCGCGCCCGCCAGAGGTTGTGCGCTCCTCGGGTGGGGAACGCGGCCTCATCCCATCCAAAGTACCGCTCGTTCAGCGCGTCCGCGGCGAAACGGGCGCTCAACTCCAGACAGATCCACGGCAGACCCACGAGCAGCGCCTCGGCCGCCTGCGCGCGTCGTGTTGGATCGAGCGGACGACGCCACCCCTCAAAGTATCCCTGCACCGCCGCCGCGTGTGAGCGCTCATCCACCTCAGGGCTCGGGTGGTCTTCCCCCGCTGCGTTGCACCAAGACCGCAGCGCGTCCCCAAGTTCATGGGCCAGCGCAATCGGTCCGACCGTGTCGAGATCGATGAACGCTACCGCGCCGGTCCCCTCCTCGTCCATGATGATATTGCCGGCCTTTGGATCCCCGTGACCAACGATCATCGCGTCTATCGACACCGGTGGGAGCCGCTGCACTCCCGCCAAAATGGAGGTCTGCAAGGCCGCGACGTCGTCGTAGAGCCGGTGCCCGGCCCCTGCCTCCACGGCGCTCGACAAGGTATCGAGGTGACGCGCCGTGTCGTGAACCCCACCCCGCATGCCGACAAACTCGTGTTCGAGCCCCTCCAAGGCCTCGTGAAACCGGGCGAGCAAACTGGCCGCGCTCCGTGCGGCAGCCGGCCCCGAGAGCGCGGGCGCGCAGCGTCCCTCCACCTGTGTGAGGGCTCGAAACGTCCCCTCCGTGAGTTCCACACACAGCGCACCACCGTCGGTGCGCACCAACATCGGGGTGGGCACCTTGTGCACCCCCAGCGCCCGCGTCACCGCTTCAATATTACCGTGGATGCGCGGATCAAAAATATCGCTAAGTCGCTGCACCACCACCGCTCGCGCGGCGCCCACCGAGGGCACAAGCCAAGTGCGGTTGATCAAGCCCCCCTTGAGCGACTCCGCCCTCGACCAATCCAAGTGCGTCCACGCCTGTTGCACTGCGGTTGGAAACGACATCTCCACCGCTCCAACTTCCTTCAAGTCTCGACAGAAGTAAAATTCTAGGGTCGTCACTCGTCCCCAAGCTCCGTCGGAACACGGTACGATACGCCGTGCCCACGCCACCATCTTGGCCTCCCGACGATTCTCTCGTCCACGAGCTCCACGATCGCTACCTCGTCGAGGTCGTGGAAGAGATGAACCTCTGTCCCTTCTCTCGCAAAAGCCGCGAGGCGGGACGCGTGCGACGGCCGATCTTCAGAGCCCGCCCACCCGAGGGAGATGTGCAGAACGCTGCGGAGCAATTGGCCGCCACTGTGCGCGCGACGCCCTCGGTCGAGATCATGCTCCTCACCTGCCCCGTGCCCGTGGGACACCCGTGGGAAGATCCGAAGGCCTTCGACGCCTTCATGGTCGAACTCCGGGACGAGTTCGCGACGCGCGAGGGGCTCCCTGCGTTCTATATGGTGAGCTTCCACCCCACCCCGGCGCGCGCCGCCGAGCCGATCCAACGCCCGCACCAGCTCATCCCCCTCATCCGCCGCACCCCCGATCCGGTGATCCAATGCGTCCGCGCAGAGACCCTCGACGAGGTGCGCCGCCAAGCCCAAGCGGTTCACGAGGCGAGGGTTCGCGAGCAACTCCTCGCGCAGTCCCCGGAGCTCGTATCCTTGCTCGACCGGTGCGTCACCACCGACCCCGAGATTTCCTCGGATATCGCGGAGGCCAATTTTCAATCCATGTCCGACCCCTCCGCCCGCGCACGCCTCGACGCGACCATCGAGGACATTCATGAAGAGCGACGACGCAAGTACGCTGAAGGTGACGTCAATGGGGAGCCCTCCGCGAGCTGACGATCCCTACTAGACGCCCCGCGGCGCCCATTATTTCATCGGCGCGATTTTTTTTTGAGAGCACCAACCACCCGCGCAAAAGTCCTCTCTTTCATTGGATCTGCGCCGCGATTGATGCATGCTAGCGAGGCATGCCGCACCGCCTCGCCCCGAGTCATCTCTCCCGACGCGTCGCTTGTTGGGCAGTGGCGTTGCTGTGCGGGCTTGGTGTAGGGCTCGCGACCCCCCCCTCCGTTGAGGCGGGCCAATGCTCCAAGGGCCGCCGCGTCGTGAATCATGAGGTGGCCGCGGGAGAGACCCTCTCAAAGATTGCGTCGCGCTACGATGTGAGCGTCGCGGCGATCGAGGCGAGCAACCCGAAAGTGAATCCTCGGCGTCTGCAAATCGGGCAGCGGCTCCTCGTATGCAAGGGGGCCTCAGCGTCCAAGAAATCCTCGAGTAAAAACAAGCGGTGCGGTCGAAATGGGCGCATCGTCGAACACGAGGTCGCCAGGGGTGAGACCCTCTCGGAGATCGCACGTGACTACAGCGTCAGTGAGAAGTCGGTGCTCGCCCGCAACGGCGGCCTGCAAGGCAATCCCAACAAGCTCCGCTCTGGACAATCGTTGCTCGTCTGCGTCGACGCGAGCCGCGCCGTCAACGCCAAGTCGTGCGGCTATCGAACCCCCTTGCACCGACACACCATTGTGCCGGGGGACTACATCGCGGAGATCGCCAGTCGTTACGGGGTCCGTCGCGATGACATTTTGAAGCTCAACTCCAAGCTCGCGAAGAATCCAAACTATCTTCGTCCTGGAAATGAGCTGCTCGTGTGCCCCGACATCCCGCCCCGCTACCGTACGGAGATCGAGCACACCGTAAAATCAGGGGAGACCTTCGGCGAAATCGCCAAGCGATACGACGTCACACGTCGGCAACTGCTTCGATTCCAACGACGGCGACTCGAGGATCCCAGCAAGCTGCGTCCAGGACAGCGCCTGCGAGTGTGGGTCGACGCGGGGCTCGTCCCCGGTTTCGGTGCCTACGGTGATGACGACGGTGTCCTCGAGGTGGGCGTGCTGCTGCCCAAGGGCTACGGCTACACCACCAAACCCGCGTCCCTTCGCTGGGGGACCCCGAGGGCTGTCCGGCTCATTCAAACCGCGATCGGCAAGTATTGGTCAAAAAACCGCGGCGGTCCCAAGATCCACGTGGGCGACATCAGCCGCAAAGGCGGGGGGCCCTTCCCCCCGCACAAGTCCCACCAAACCGGGCTCGATGTCGACATCGGCTACGTCCTACAGGGCCCGCTCAAAGACGAGACCCGCTTCCGAAAAGCCGTGGAGGGAGTGCTCGACGTGGAGCGATCTTGGAAGCTCCTCAAGGCCTTCCTCGACACCGGCCGGGTCCGCTATATCTTCGTCGACTACTCCGTACAGAAGCGACTGTACGAATACGCCAAGAAGCGCGGCGTCAGTGAAGACACACTCGACGAGTTGTTCCAATACCCGCGAGGCAAAAAGCGCGGGCGCGGCATCATCCGCCACTGGAAGGGGCACCTCGACCACTTCCACGTACGATTTAAAGGCTAGCGCCGCTCGCTCAGACGGCGGCGTCGGGATTCGACTCGTGCCACTTCTTCATGCGGCGGCGAATCACCTCTTTTTTCACCATCCCGACCATATCCACGAGGAGCTGGCCAGTGAGGTGGTCGAACTCGTGCATCATGGCGCGCGCGAACAGGCCCTCGCCCTCCGCCTCGAACAGGTTGCCCGCGAGGTCCATGGCGCGCAGCTTGGCCCGCCGCGGGCGCTGAACCTCAACGAACACCCCGGGAAAGCTGAGGCATCCCTCTTCGCTGCGGACCGTGGACGGGCTGGTTTCCACGATCTCTGGGTTGATGAAGACCATGGGGTCTGCCTGTTCCGACCCCGTCGCGACGCGGCCGTCGATCAAAAAAATACGCTCAAATCGGCCGACTTGAATGGCGGCGATTCCAGCGCCATCCGCAGCAAACATGGTGTCTTTGAGATCCTGAACCAGGGACCGAATTTCATCGGTCACTTCGGGGACTGCCACGGTCGGCTCCCGCAGGCGAGGATCAGGGTACTTGACGATATCGAGAATGGGCATGGCGTGCGTTGGGCGCGGGGCCCTCGTGTGACGGGAGGGTAGCTTGCGAACGCGTCCGGTGCTAGACACGCCCCACCAACTGTGGATCTGCCGATCCAGTGGGCTGCCGCCCACCTCCACAAGGGACGAGAAAAATGAGCGAAATCAACGAGAATGACGTGCGTGAACTGCTCTCGAAGGTGCGCGATCCCGCGACGGAGCGGGATATTGTCGGCGCGTCTCAGGTCCGCAAGATTGAAATCTCACCTGCCGGCATCGCGGTGACCATTGACCTCATCTCCCCGGGATATCCGCTGCGGCATGTCCTCGACGCGAGCATTCGCGGGGTTCTTGAGCCCCTCGGACGCACCGTGACCATCGACTACGGCCTCCGCGTCCCTCGAAAGCCGCCCCGTCAAGACCTGGATCGACTGCCCACAGTTCGCAACGTCATCGCCGTCGCCGCAGGCAAAGGCGGCGTCGGCAAGAGCACCGTGAGCGTCAACCTCGCGCTCGCGCTCAAACAGCTCGGCGCCAACGTCGGATTGCTCGACGCAGATATCTACGGTCCGTCCATTCCAAAGATGCTCGGACCCGCCCAGCGTGAAGCCGACAAAAGCGCGGGCGGTGAGCGCATCGTCCCCGCGCTCTACCGAGGCATCCCCGCCATGAGCATCGACTACTTCGTGGAGACCGGACGCGCGGTGATCTGGCGCGGGCCCATGATTCACAAGCTGCTCCAACAGTTTTTAGAAGACGTGGACTGGGGAGATTTGGACTATCTCATCATCGACCTCCCGCCGGGCACCGGTGACGCCCAACTCTCCCTCGGTCAGTTGATCCCCATCTCGGGCGGCCTCATCGTAACCACCCCCCAAGAGGTGGCCCTGCTCGACGTGCGCAAGGCCGTCGACATGTTCGCGCGGCTTGAGATCCCGGTGCTCGGGATTGTCGAAAATATGTCTGGCTACGAGTGCCCGTCCTGCGGACACCACGACGACATCTTCGCCGATGGCGGCGGCTCCAGGCTCGCGAAAGAACTTGGCGTCGAGCTGTTCGGCAAGCTCCCTATCGACCGGCGCGTAAGCGCGGGTGGCGAGCAGGGTGTGCCCGTCGTTGAGTCCGATCCCGAGAGTGCCCACGCAAAAATCTTCCGAGAGGTGGCGGCCAAGGCGGCGCTAGAGACAAGCAAGCGGGCCGGGACCGGGCCACGTCGAAGCTCCCTTTTGCGGACCGTGTAAGTCTGCCCAAGCTACCCTTGCTCGCGATCTCGACGGGCTCTAGTTGCAGACGGACATCCCGAGCCGCCCCGTGGAGACGAGCCGCTCGACGACCGCGGACGCGCGTCCGAGCAGCAGTGAAATTCGTGCGTCACAGTCGTCCTCATCGAGACAACGTTGCTGGAGCGCGAGGTCCGGCCGGACGGTGCCGTGAGCTCCCGCGATCTCCCCGCCCACCGAGGGCTCAATATTAGGCACCAAGGCGCACAAGATGTACGTCAGCACTCGCGGATCTTCCACGCCCAGGATGCTTGTGATCGTCTCTTTGTCGTCGTCGGAGAAGGCGCCGCCGATGCGCTCCACTTGCGCCTTTAAGACCTCCAGCGCGTTGTGATCTTGCGGCGCGGACTCCGACAACACCTCCACCGCGCACCGACGGAACAGGTGCTCTTGCTCAAGCTCTTTCAGCATCCGCGCTCGACCCACCCCTTCGAGTCGGATGAAGCGCCGCCCGTCGTCGAGGGCCTTGTGCATCACGAGCTTGCCCACCCCAAACACCCGCTCGAAGACGCGGGGTCCGTCGTCCCCCGGAGCCCTCGGCATCAGCAGCGGCACCCCGATATGGGGGTGCTCCATCTCCGTGACGTGCTCCACTAGCTCGAGGTACCGAGGCTCAAACACATTCAGCGGCAAAATCATCCCCGGCATGAACACCACATTGGGCAGTGGGAACACGGGCAGGGCTCGCAAAATCTCCAACGGAGGTCGCTTGGCTTCGTCGAGCACGCAGGGAGCCTAGTGGGTACTTGCACCTCCGGCGAGCCCCACAGCTGATTTTCACGGCCGTCGCGTTGATCGACGGACGCGGTGAGGATGGGACACCCCTCCCGACACGCGTCGCTCGAGTATGCCCGTGGCGCCCGGCGGACCCCCGTGAAATCACCTTCGTCGCCCAGAACCTCCGCCCAGAACCTCGT
>JBDQGY010000220.1:0-6963 GCA_040265175.1 Nannocystaceae bacterium | reverse complement strand
CTTCCAAGGGCGCGCTGCGTGCCACGATCAAAACCACCATGGGCGACCTCGACTGCGAACTGTTCGAGCAGCAAGCACCCTACACGGTGGCGAACTTCGTCGGCCTCGCGCGGGGCACCCGACCGAGCCGCGACCGGAAGACCAATGAGTGGAAGAAGATCCCGTTTTACGACGGTGTCATCTTTCACCGCGTGATCGAAAAGTTCATGCTGCAGACGGGGGACCGCGACGGAACCGGCCGCGGGAGCCCCGGGTTCTTCGTCCCCGACGAATTCGACAAGAGCCTCCGGCACAACCGGCCAGGAATCCTCTCCATGGCGAATCGTAATCGAGTCGACCCTCGCACCCAGAAACTGCGCACCGATCCTCGGACGGGCCTCGCCCTCGGTAACACCGGCTCTTCCCAGTTCTTTGTCACTGTCGCGCCCACCGCCTATCTCGACGACAGGCACACCATCTTCGGGCGCTGCGACACCAAGGTCGCCACAAAAATCTCCAAGGTGGAAACCCAGACGAACCGCGCCCTCGGGATGGATCACCGACCTAAAAAGGACGTAAAAATCAAGACCATCACCTTTCAGCGGGGCAAGTAGGATGTCGCAGATGTCGACGAACGCAGTGCCGCTTGGGCTGTTCGCCCGCGCGAGCAAGCTCGTGATCGGGAGCGTGTGCTTGCTCGCGATGTCTGCATGTGCTCGGGTGACCCCGCTCACCGAGCCTATCCCCGTCATCGACCAGATGTGCTGCAAGGCCGCAAATGAAGAGATGACCGAATTTGGTGGATGCCGAGAAGACCGACGGCATTGCACCGATGATGAGCCCATTTGGATCCGGGGCGCCGTCACCTGCACGGAGCACCGACCCGCGGAGTGCCTAGGAGGTCGATGCTGCAAGTATCGCCGTCGCTATGGCAGCGCAGACGCTATCCTCACCTGGGAACCACCATCGAGCACTCAGGAACCGACAACGGGTGAGGCCCTGGAGGGCATGTCGCAAGATCCTGCGGTCGCCGAGTCTCCCGAGGGTGCACCTTCCGAGTCCGTATCCGCCGCTCCCGCCCCGCAGTAGCGTGAACGGCCGTCACGTGAGACGTGGCCTCGGGACGACCTACGGGCCCGCGGGCGCCGTTTGATGAAGCGTCACTTCGACGCGCATGGCGTCGACCGGACTCGGCGGCAGCTCGAGGTCGCGCAACGCCGCCCCCACGCAGTCCGCGTAGGCCGCCTTGGGCGCAGACACCCATCGCGTGGGGCTGCCCTTCGTCGTCTCCGCCCGGATTACGAGTGAACGCACCGCGTCTCCCGCGTCTACGCAGCCAGTGGTCGCCTTAAACAACGCGGTCGGCAACACCCCCATCAGCGTCTCGGCGTATCCGGGTGGTGCCGTCCCCATCATCGCCACCGCGAACGGCGAAGACTCCGCCTTCACACTCCATTGGTGTGTGACAGGAATAGTCTGGCTGAGCGCCTTCCAATCCGAGTCATGGGTCTTCGAGCCCGAAGCCGTCCGCCCCGCCTCACCGGGGGCCGTCGGTGTCGGGCAGCCCGCGAGAGCAACGCAACTAAAAAAAACGAGGCAAGTCGACGTGACAGCGCGATGTGGGGCGTGCATGGGGGTTCTCTTTCACTGTAGACAAGACGAAGCCGCGCGAGTTTTCGCCCGCGCGGCTTCCGATAACTTCAGGGACTAGGGCTTGTCAGCAACTTTGACGCAGGCCATGTTGCCGCTGCCGTCGGGCGAGCACTCGTACACTGCGCGAAGCGCACCGAAGAGGAGTCCGTCGTTCTTGGCGACGTACAACTTGCCGTTGTGGGAAGCCATTGCTCCGTAGCTGCAGCCGACAGAAGTGGCCGCCATGGCGCCCATACAAAGAGAAATGATAAGTTTACGCATTGGTCGTCGTTCTTTCCTGGGTTGAGAAGAGTTGCAAACATGGCAACTCGTAGCGGCGAGGCTAGCGACTTCCGAACGTAAATGTCAAATCTGTTGGCGAAGTTTCGCGTATTCAGATGCGACACACGCCGACGTGATCTCAACGACAGTTCGACGCGGATACAATGTGCGTTTCTTTGGACATAGAGGTTTTACCAACGATGTTCTACGTCCAACAAAATGTCCCGAAATGGTTGGTGAACACGAAACAACGAGTTTATTCATCGGGAGATGTGATGCGCAGCACACCACCTCCTTCGCCATTATACGATGGCGCGATCCAACGATCTGGCCCCATCGTGGAGCAACGTGCACACAACAATTTAGACGACCAGTCTAGATCTTTTCCATCATGAGACGTCGGGCCGGCCGACTCGCGACGGCACTTCACGGACGTCAAGGACGCTCTCCTCGCGAAGCCGCGTGCTGATCAGCGTCCGGGTGGAGCTAGCGTGTGAGACCCTGCACCCGCCACCGTCCGATGGTCCTACCCATGACCAAGAAGATAACGTCGGAACCGATCTTAAGCTCGACGACGAGGCGCTCGCTTCCTTCACGGATCCCCGCAGGCAATGACCCATAGCGCTGACGAAGCTGGGCCGCCGTACTCACCCCGACGACGGAGACGGCACCAGTGATCTCTTGAGCCAACCCGGTGAGTAAATCCCCAAGCTCCGCGCGGCTCCGCGAGGCCACCGCGCCGCGCACATGAAATGGGAGTCCCGCCATGCTCGCTGCCCCAGCCGTGTCCCCGGACCGCAGCAACCTGATAAAGCGTCCGGCCTCCGACTTCAGCGCGGACGCAAGGTAAGGCTCTACGGTGAGCGGCGACGCTGACCCCCCAGCGGTTCGGCGAGAACCTTGAGGCGTCGCACCGCGAGCGGAATCTCCTCCGTGCGCATCTCCTGGGTGCGCATGTCCTTCGTGCCCGTCGGAGCCCGCAGGCCCTGCCCCTGCCTGGGAGGGCCCACGAAGGCGCTGTTGGCCCCCCGAACCGGAGCGCGGGGGCAGCGGGCCCTCTACTCCATTGGCGAGCGACCGTCGACCCTCAAGCCTTCGACCGTTGGTTCCCATCACAATTTCCGCTTGGGTGTCTGGGCGATCCCCCGCGCCGGCGTTGTCAAGGATGAACGGCGTCACCCCGAAGGTCCCGCACGCCCGGGCGTCTCGGTGGAAGGTCCAGTGCATATAAACTTTGCCGTTTCCGCTGCGGATGGCCCGTGGTGGCTGGGGCCACGGCCCAAGACTCGACAAAATCTCGCGAGGCGCCGCGTCAAAGGCGACGCTCCCCGAAAACCGAACCGTCGTCAGTTTATCAATGGAGCCATCCGCGTTGAGGACGACCTCAAGCCGCGTCCACAGTTTTTGGTCGTTAAGGGGATGCGAGCCTCCGCGCGTGTCGAGGTCGCCGAGAAAACCGTCGGCGTACGCCTGATGAATGTCTCGATGAATGGTCGCGATGTACCTGGCGAAGGGGTGTTTTTTGGATCGGAGGGCGGTCTGGTTCCCCACCTGCACCTCGGGGGTCATGTTCTCCAGCGGAGACTGGAACCGCGCCCGAGCGTCCTCCCAGATCCCTTTTTGTCGGGTCTGCTGCGCTGCGAGAATGTCCGGCGGCGCGGTCACTGTCTCTCCGATCACCGCTCGAAGCTGCTCTTGCGACAGACGAAAGGCATCCCGCGAATCGTGATGAGAGGTCCGAGCGCGGTGGGGGTCGGTGGGAAGCGCGAGGGCGTCGGGATTGGTCTGGGCCAGTTCTCCCACCTCGGACAGCTCCAAGAGCTCGGCCCGCGCCTCGTCAAGACTGGGCGTGACCTCGTTGGCATCTTCACGCGCGGCGTATTGATCGAGCGGCGCCTCTCTTGGCTGCTGGTATCGCCGTAAGTTCTCCGGGGATATCTCCAGCTTCGGCGCCTCCCGTGCCAGCTGACTCTCCGCGGTCTCAGTCTCTTCACGATCCGTTTGCGCGGCATTGCCCGGCTCGGGATCCACCTCGGGCTCTTCGGTGGAAGGCAACTCGGTCTCCTCCGAGTCCTCCTCGTAGTTGGTCACCTCTGCCCGTGTCTGCTCCTCGACGTCGCGATTGACATTGGAGAGGTACTCAAAATCCTCCGGCGCCTCGGCTTCGTCCCGCTCGTCCGACTGCTCCACCATCTTCAGCTGTTCGAGCACCTGGGGAATCGGCGGGGGCTGGGGCTCCGGTTCCGGTTCCGGTTCCGGCTCCGGCTCTTGGACAAGCTCCGGCTCCGGCTCCGGCTCCGGCTCCGCTATCTTCGGCGCCTCCGGCATCACGGGCTCGGGCTCGGGCTCGGGCTCCTCACGAAGCGAGACGATCATGGGACGCGGCGCCGGCGGTTCTGCCGGAGGGGCGGGCTCCACGACGAGCGAGGACACACCAAGCAACGTCCCCCCCACGTTGAGCGTGAGCGAGCAAAGCAATAGCAACGCGGCGATCCCCGGGGGCATCGAGCGCCGGGCGCTGCGCCCGAATAGTGTGCTTCGCTTCACCGGCAGAGTGTAGCCTCCCCCCGCGGCCTTGTGCCCGTCGGCGCGCGCCATCGGCCGCGCGCCAGGCTCTGACCCACCGCGCAGCGAGGCCGCAGGCGCCTCGTCCACACCGCTCGACAGCTCCAGGGGCCGCGTGGCCGATGGGTTGGCGCGCTCAACGCCTCCACGGTCCTAGTTCAAACGACGGTAAACGCCGATGACCTTGCCGAGAATATCGATACTGCGGAATTCCTCCCGGCTGACGTAGATGGGCGACATGCTGGAATTAGCAGGCTGCAACCGAATGCGATCGCCCTCTTCGTAAAAACGCTTGCAGGTGGCCTCGCCCTCGAGCATCGCGACCACGATCTCACCGCGCTCGGCCTGGGGCTGCTTGCGGACGAAGATGTAGTCCCCGTCGTGAATGCCATCTTCGATCATGCTGTCGCCTTGCACGACCAACCCAAAGACGTCCCGTGTCGCCACCGAACCGATAAAAAATCGATCCACGGTCACGCGATCTACGATGTGTTCTTGGGCGAGAATCGGCGCTCCGGCGGCCACACGACCCACGATTGGAATCTTCACCTTGCCATCCTCGTAGCCCACGGGCCGAAGCGCACGCGACTTGAGCTCTTCGCGCTCGAGGTATCCCTTGCGCTCAAGCGCCTTGAGGTGGTCGTTGACCCCGTTGGTCGAGCGAATCCCCATGTGCTCGCCGATCTCCCGAAGGGTGGGCGGGTAGCCGCGCTGCTCGAGGCAGTTGGAGATATAATCGAGGGCTTGTTGCTGGCGGGCGGTGAGGGGCTGGCGCATGGTGGAATCCTTGGGGTCCCGCGCAACGGCGGGCAGAGAATGAAGTGCGGGGGAAAAGGGGAAGAGAGCGGAGGAGAGCGGGTGCCTCAAAAGCGGATCTTGAGTGCTCCGGAGACTTGTGCGCATCAAGCGCATTACTGAACGAGTGTTTCGACTATGGGGGATCGCGACGGAAGGATCAACTCCCCGCCCGGGCCGGCGTCAACTGCGGGGTGCTCAACCTTGCAGTTCTGCGCATCTGTACGTGTAGGATGCCCGAACATCGGGAGATCTCCCAAAAATGCGATCAATTACGATCGGTTAGCGACCCTCGGCGCCGCGTCGAACCCCACGCTCATGCGCGTTACACGCCGGCTGTTCGGTGTCCACAGCCGTCAATTCAGGGTGCCCCCGCCGTGCGCTCCTCGGTCGAGTTTCGCCAAAAACGTCGCGAGGGACCCAGCCCCGCCATCCGCGCGCATCACCACATCACCGCAGCCCCACCCGCCCGGGGCACCGATTCCTGAGGCGCCGAGCGTCAGCCAAACCGGTCGCGTGTGTCACACTCGTCGGTGCAATGAACGTCTTGTTTCGCTCCATCATCACCGGCTTCGGACTTCGCATCGGCGCCGAGATCGCCAAGAAAGTGAGCAAACGGATGTTTGCTGAAGGCTCCGACAACGACGAGGGGGATCACGAAGAGAGCCGCGCGGCCGGAGCGGACGATGACGACCTGCCTGGCGTCACCCCCGACCCACCGGAGGTCTAACGGGTCGCGTGAGGGTATCCACCCGCACCGCTCATCCCTAGGTCTCTTCCCGGTCAGAGTTAGCCCGCGAACTTGGGGTCGGAGTCTCCGACCGCTCACGCGTTCGAGTGGAGACCTCGGTCTTTGTCTCTCCGATGGTTGGGCGTACTTCGCCGTCACTCGCACGCTCAAAGCGGACTTTTGTGTGCACGTCGACGACGAGCCCCTCCACGATCTGCTGCATCAAATCGGCCACGTCCATCTTGTCGAGGAAGCCGCGGATTTCCGAGGTGATTATTCGCAGGGCCTCCTCCTTGGTCGCCATGGCGACCCCCGTGACCAAGTCCTGGCTCCCACGTCGAAAGGACTGTCCAGAGCCCACGAGGTCGGCGAGCACCTTTCGAAGCCGGGCCTGCGATCGGGCGCCCACATCCTCATCTTCCGCCCCACCGGCCTCAGTACCGGCAGACTCCCCCATGTTGGAGGCGCCCTCGTTACCGACTTTGTCTCTCTCGTCTTCGGAGCCTGTGTCCACGAAGCCCACGCTATCTGTTTCCCGGTCCGTGAGCCACCTTTCGATCCACAGACGCGCGGATCCCAAGATCCCGGGGTTGTGTACCCCCTCGGGAATATGTTACGAGCGCACGCGTTCACGGGGAGACCAGAACCCGAAGCTGCATTCCTGCCAATAAGTGGGGTATCCCGACTGTTCGTGATATTCCGCTCACACCTCCTCCTACGAATTCTCGACATGCTCGCTGCCACCATCGGAAATCTCTGCGCTGTTCTCGTTACGACTGGTCTCCTCGTCGGTACGCTTCGATTTACGAATCGAGCGGCCTAAGACAGACGGCGCGGTCGCGCCGTTGAGAGAGCCCATGTCAGACGTCGACGATGAAGCCCGCGAACGCGGGCAGGATGGACCGTTCGCGCACTCAATGGCGCTGCGCTGGCGATCCCTCGACGCGGGGCGCCCGCTCACCGAGGTGAGCCTCCAGGAT
>JBDQGY010000219.1:0-6965 GCA_040265175.1 Nannocystaceae bacterium | reverse complement strand
GGTGCCATTGCAGTCATCGTCTATCTTGTTGCACATCTCGCTCGCCGCGGGTGTTGTCTGATCGTCACAGGCGAGCCAGACTCCGCGCTCGTCGCAGCTGCGGGTGCCCTCGCGACAGATGCCCCGCCCGGCGGTGCCCTCGGGCCCCTCATAGCAGGGCTCTTTGACGCCGGGGTGGCACTCTGCGGGTGTCCGCTTCTCCTTGTCCTTGAGCGCTTGCTGGTACTCTTTTTCAAGTTCGGAGAGTTGGTCGTTCGTCGCGCAGCCACCTGTAGAGATGAATCCAGCGAGGACGAGGGATGCGGCTGCACCCACCGCGAGCGTATACACACCGTTCACCATGGAAAAGCTCTTCGCCATGGCGGTAGGATACACGTCTTGGTAGGTTTTCACGAGACCCGGTGAACCTTCTCGCAAAAACATACGTCTACGTTCTATTCCTCGTTGTCTGCGTCTTTTTGTTGTGGACGTTGCACACGCTCACGTTTGCGGAGAATGCGAACCAGGCCTTCGGTGTGTGGCTCTTTATGCCATCGTGGACCGGAGAGACGATGGGCACGTCGGTTCGGTACCCGATGTCGCTGCCGTTGTTGCTCGCGGGCTGGGCGACTGTGGGTTGCGGCATCTGTTTCTTCGCGTGGCGCCTTCCCGCTCGTATTCGGCGATCTGCGTCGACGCAGCGGGAGCTTCGCGCGCTGCGTCGCGAGGTGTTGAAGTTGAGGACGCTGCCGCTTCGACAGCGGGAGGAAGACGAGCAACTGGCCCGAGAGGCGCAGTTGGCGCTGGGGCGCGGTACGGTCCTCGCCGACCTCGACGACGCGCAGGGGCACGGGGAGGCGCCACGGTGATCGGTTCCGTACTCGCGTTCGTGGCTGGTGCGGCGGTGGGGGCAGGGATTTCGTACAGTCGCTGGCTGCGGCACCGCGCCGAGCAAGGCGCGCTGCGACTGCGCAGTCGATTGCTCTACGAGCTCGCTGAAGGTGATCTTGAGCAGGTGGGCGACGACCTTGAACAGGCCTGTGAGCGGGAGACCGCGGACCCCTCGTTGTTCTTGGCGCTGGCGGCCATCGATCGAGAGCGACAGCGGGTTGGCCGGGCCAAGTCGATCCATCGCACAGTGCTCGCGTCGGAAGACTTGCCGTCCGAACAGCGCGTCGCGGCGCTGCTCGGGCTCGGGCGCGACCTGCTGCGAGAGGGAAATCACCGGGCGGCGGTGGGGGCCTTGGTGCGCGCCAACAGCCTTTCCCCACGCTCGGTGGCGACCTTGCGCTCCTTGGCCAAGGCGCTGGAGCAGGCGGGGGCGTGGGAGCGTGCGGCGGCGGCGTGGGAGCGTGTCGAGCGGCAAGTGCAAGGTCGCGCGGCGCGGGACGCAAAGGTGGGCCGAGGGCACGCGCTCGCCGAGCAGGCCGAGGCGTTCCAGCGAGCAGGCGACGAGAAACGAGCCCGCAAGACCGCAGAGCGGGCGACGACGCTCGCGCCCGACAGCGCGCACGCGTGGACCATGAGGGCCCGCGTGGAGGCGACCATGGGCGACCCACATGAGGCGATGATCGCCTGGCAGCGCGCGTGGGAGTTGGGGCCGGCCCAAGCAGGCGATATCGTGGAGGAGGCGTGGCGTTGGGCAGAGCGCCAAGGGCGACAGGCCGATGTGATGGCGCGGATGCTGGCATCTTCGAGAGACACCACGGACCCATCGCTCGCCATCGCGCTCGCGGAGCGCGTGGCGCTCCGGCACCCTGAGCAGGCGGCCGCCTCGCTTGAGCAGGTCTCCGCGACATCAAGTTTCGCGCAGCTAGCTCTCATCCGTCTCCGCCTGCGGCGAGGGCAGCGAGATCAAGCGCGGGAGGCTGCCCTTCGCGCTGTGGCCGAGGCGCGACTCGTGTGTGGTCGGTGTCGTGACGACCTCGCAAAGACGCCGTTTCGATGTGAGCGCTGCCAACTCTGGGACACCGGCGTTCGCGAGGCGTGAGGCGTCGCTCGAGCCGGGAGCGCGGGAACTCGATGTGCCCATCGGAGGTCCTCGGTCGTGTTACAAACGCTCTGTGAGCGAACGACCCACAGGCGGACCTGGCAGCATCTTTATCATCGATGCGAACAACTACGTGTTTCGGGCATTTCATGCGCTCCCGATGCTCACCTCCCCGGACGGGACGCCGATCAACGCCGTGCACGGGTTTGTGCGGATGCTGCAGGCGCTGAGGGGGGACTTCACGCCAGAGCGAATCGTGGCCGTCTTTGATGCGCCGGGTCCATCGTTCCGGGACGAGATGTACGGCGAGTACAAGGCAAATCGATCTCCTCCACCAGAGGATCTTCGACCTCAGTTTCCGCTGGTGCGCGACGCGACGCGGGCGCTAGGGATCCCGCTGCTGGAGATCAAGGGGGTGGAGGCCGACGATGTCATCGCGACGCTCGCTGTGCAGTCGCGCGCCGCGGGGATGCGCGCCTTTATTTTGTCCTCGGACAAGGACCTGATGCAGCTCGTGGACGAGCCAGGCGACGACGGCGCTTGTATTCGGCTTTACGACGGGATGAAGCGGCGGCTCGTTGGACCCGAGCAAGTGCGCGAGAAGTACCACGGGGTGGGACCCGAGCGACTCGGTGACCTGCTCGCGCTCATGGGAGACAGCGTCGACAACGTCCCGGGGGTACCTGGGATCGGTCCGAAGACCGCCGCAGCGCTGCTCTTAGAGTTCGGGCTGCTTGAGGATGTCCTCGCCGCCGCTTCATCTTTGAAGCAGAAAAAACGCCGCGAGCGGCTGATGGAGCATGCGGACGACGCCCGCTTGAGCAGAGCCCTTGTGGAGTTGAAGTGCGATGTGGAGGTTGGGTGCACCCTTGACGATCTCAAGGACGGCGGCTTCGATCACGCGAAGGTGACAGAGTTTTTCACCCCGCTGGGGTTCAAAACTACGCTCGCCGGGCTGTTGCAGGGGGGGAAAGGCCAGTCGGGGCGCAAAGGTGCAGGCGTGGCATCGGGTACGTCAACGGCGGCGCTGCCGGTCGTGGAGGGCGTCGCCATTGATGCTTTGGACGGCCGCGTCCTTGGGAGATCGAAAGCGGAGGAGCTTGCTGGCTGGCTCGCGGCGGCCCCTGAAGGGAGCGAACTCGCGATCGCGGTGTTTGGTAGTCATGCCGAGCCGATGCGAGCCGATATCATCGGGATCGCGTTGGCTCACGGGGGCGAATCGGGGAGCGCTGTGTATCTACCGGTCGGCCACCGCAATCTCCAAGATGACGCGGCTGAGAACTGGAACGAGTCGTCGCTTTGCGAGATTCTTGGGGCTCTGTTCGCCGACCCGGACACGCCCAAGGTGATGTTCAACGCCAAGTCACAGAGCGTGTTGCTCGAACAGCATGGGCTGTCTCTTAACGGCGTGAGGATGGACCCCATGCTCGCGTCCTACACCTTGGACGCTGCGCGCGGTAGCCACGAACTCGACGCGCTCTCGCTCGATGTGCTGGGCCACGCCTTGACACCAGAGGAGCGGCTTGTGGGCAAGGGGCGAAAACAAATTCCGTTTGACCAGGTGCTCGTGGAGTCGGCGGGCTCGTACGGAGTGGAACAGGTGGCGTGCGTGCTCGAGCTAGGGAAGGCGATGACGGCGGCGATTCAAGGCGCTTCGAAGGATGAGCAGCGGTTGTTTGCAAAGGTGGAGATGCCGCTGTCGACCGTGCTCTGCAAGCTGGAACGGCGAGGTGTGGGGCTGGCGGCAAAGGTCCTGGAGGCGCAGTCGGCCGAGCTTGGGGCGGCGCTCGCGAAGATTCGCGCGGAGATTGAGGAAGACGCGGGCTATCCGGTCAACCCCGAGTCGCCCCAGCAGCTTCAAAAGCTGCTGTTCGAGGACAGAGGTCTCCCCGCGAAGAAAAAGACAAAGACAGGCTACAGCACGGACGCCAAGGTGCTCGACGAGTTGAGCCTCCTCGATCCCATCGTGAGCCTGATCCTTGAGCATCGCAGCCTCAACAAGCTCAAAGGGACCTATCTCGACACGCTGCCGAAGCTCGTCAACCCGCGAACGGGTCGATTGCACACGCGGTTTCGGCAGGCGGTGGCCCAGACAGGTCGCCTCTCGAGCAGCGATCCGAATCTGCAAAATATCCCGGTGCGCAGCGCCCGGGGTCGGCGGATTCGAGAGGCCTTCGTCGCGAGGGAGGGAGGAGTTTTGGTCGCCCTCGACTACTCACAGATCGAGCTGCGGGTGTTGGCCCACCTGTCCGAAGACAAGAGCTTGTGCGCGGCGTTTCGCGACGGTGACGATGTGCACGCGCGCACCGCCGCTGAGGTCTTTGAGATTGAACGCGCCGAGGTGACCTCAGCGCAGCGCAGCGTCGCCAAGGCGGTCAACTTTGGGGTCATCTATGGTCAGACCGCCTTCGGGCTCGCAAAGACGCTCGGGATCCCGCAGGGCAAGGCCGCGCGCTACATCAAAAGATATTTCGAGCGGATCCCGGGCGTGAACCTGTACATGGACGAATTGGTGGAGCGGGCGAAACGAGCGGGGGAGACCTCGACCATCCTTGGTCGGCGGCGGAGAATTCCTGAACTTGGGCGACGGGGGCCTGCGCGGGCCTATGGCGAACGCATCGCTCGAAACACGCCCATTCAAGGGAGCGCCGCTGACATCTTAAAGGTGGCCATGATTGAAGTGGAGCGCGCGCTGACCGAGATCGGCTGGGCCGAGATGGTGCTCACTGTGCACGATGAGTTGATCTTTGAGGTGGACGAGGGTCGAGAAGAGGAACTGATTGGGTTGGTGCGTCCGCTGATGGAAGAGGCAGCCACTTTGGATGTGCCCCTCGTGGTGGATGCGGGCTGGGGACGCACCTGGGCGGACACCAAGGCATAGAACGGATCGGACGCGGTATGCTCGCCTCCTCGACGCCATGAAGACCCCTACCTCAATGAAGACAGCGCCGCTCCAACGAGAAGATGCTGGGCGCCGCTGCGCCCAAACCACGATTCCCCAGGAGATCCTGGACGTGACACGGCGGCTTCAAGGCGCCGGGTATGCGGCGCTCCTCGTGGGTGGGGCCGTTCGAGACTGTTTGCTGGATCGTGCGGTGGGAGACTGGGACGTAGCGACCTCCGCGACGCCGGAGGAGGTGATGACCGTCTTTCGCCGGACTATCCCCACCGGGGTCGCGCATGGCACGGTGACGGTGCTTGTTGGGCGCGAGGACGCGCGCCACAGCGTAGAGGTGACGACGTTTCGCGGTGAGTCGGGCTACGAAGATGGGCGTCGGCCTGAGGAGGTGACGTTTCTTCGAGATGTCCGCGAGGATCTCGCGCGTCGGGACTTCACTGTGAACGCCTTCGCCTTTGATCCGATCTCTGGTGCGTTCTTCGATGAGTTCAACGGTCTCCTCGATTTGCATCACGAGCGCATCCGCGCCGTGGGAGACGCCTCCGCGAGGTTCTCCGAGGACGGTTTGCGGGTGATGCGGGGCCTTCGATTTTGCGCGACGCTCGGCTTTGAGATGGAGGAAGCCACATTTCGCGCCATCGCGCCGCAGCTGTCCGTGTTTGAGAAGGTGGCGCGAGAACGGGTTCGCGTCGAGCTCTTGAAACTGCTGTCCGCACCGTGCCCGTCTGCGGCGCTGGTTGCGATGGCCACCTGCGGCGTGTGGGAGCGCGTGCTCCCGCCGATCCATGAGGCGGATCTTCGTGAGCTGGGCGCCCAGGTCGACGCTGCCGTCCCCGACGCCTTGGTCCGACTGTCGATCCTCTTGCGCGCCTCGGCGGCTCCGGGGGACGCGGCGGTGGCAGAGGCTCTCGACAATCTTAAGTTGAGTCGCGCGGAGCGCCGCCGATGCGACGCGCTCGTGGGACCACACCCGGCGTCGCTGTCGAGCGACGACGCTGTGCAGCTTCGTCGGGTCGCGAGCGCGCTTGGACGCGAGTACGTTTCCGACGCCTGCGCTGTGATGGGCTTTGAGGCCGCGGCGCGGGCGCGGGTCGATGCGGCGCTTGAGGGTGCACCGCTGACCCCCAAGGAGCTTCAACTGTCTGGCGGTGAGTTAATCAAGGAAGGGCTCGTGTCCCCGGGGCCCGGCGTGCGCGCGTTGCTGAACTCCTTGCTCGCGTGGACCTTTGAGGACCCGTCCCGCAACACCAACGAGACGCTGCGGGCGCGAGCGCGAGCGGTGCTCACGATCGCCGGTGGGTCCGCGGACTAGAGCCCGTCCACGTGGGGCTCTTGCTCGATGCGAGCGTCGAGCGCGATGAAACCGCGCTCCTCATCGAGGAGACGCAGCGGGGCCACCTCGACCAGCGTGATTCGCGACCCGGCGTGCGCGACCATGGCGTTGAGTCGTGCGAAGAATCTAGCGAGCGCGAGGACGCTGGGATCCGAGTTCCGCCGAAATTGAGGGAGGCCTAGGCCCGCGATGATTGCGTTGGCGAGCAACAGCGCGTCGCGCTCCGAGAGGGCGCCGGCAGCCAACACGGGTTCCGAGTAGAGGCCATGCTTTTGGGCTTGTCCAAAGAAGATCGGGGCCCCCGACGCGCTCTTCAGCATGCCGCAGCGAAGATCGAGCCCGGGGGGCACCTGCTCGGCGACCATGATGCCGTCCACTCGTGGCAGCGTAGGGAGCGCGCGCACGGTCTCAAGAATCTTCGCGTGTCCACGCCGAACGGCCGCTGCGTTCACAAGATCCAGGAGCACGAGCCCGGCGTCTTTTTTTCGGCGGAGGTCGGGGCTCACAGGCTTGAGGACCACGGGGTAGCCGATTTTGTCTGCGAATTGCACGGCGCCGCTCGCTGAAGCCGCCACGGCTTGTCGAGTGCATTCAATGCCTGCGCGTCGCAGCACGACCTTACCCTCATGTTCGGAGAGCGCCTCTCCGCAGGCGCTGAGCACCTCAACACACCGCTCAAGATCGCAGTCCATGTCCAACAAGGGGTCGTCGCTCACCGTGGACACGTTCACGTTGTGGAGGGCGACCTCACGACGAAGCCGCGC
>JBDQGY010000218.1:0-6987 GCA_040265175.1 Nannocystaceae bacterium | reverse complement strand
CCCTTGTCGCGCCCTTGCTGCAGGTGGGCTGGGGCGGCGCCCCCCCCCATGCAGACGCCGCTGGCGAGGTACCCGCCTACGGCTACGCATGGACTGTGGGTTCTGTGGCCGGCGCTGAGACGCTCGTCCAGACGCGGCCGGTGGCCCGCAGCGGGCTCGGAGACTTTGCGAGGGACTTCCTCAAGGCCTCGTCGAGCACCGCCATCGCCATGCTCGCCCAGCGCAGCGGACCCTTTCACGCTCCCGGTGAGGTTGCCCGGTTCCACAGGTGGGTGGGTGTCGCGCGCAGCGCCGCCATCACGCCGTCTGACGAGGCGACCCGCGCGGAGCTTGAGGAGCGTTGGATCCCCCAACTCCCCGATTTTCTGCGACGCGCGCGCTCCACATCGTCCCCCTCCGAGTGGGGGCTGCTGCTCGTTCTGGCGGAGCTCCACGCGATGGAGCGCCTGTCGTCCATCCCTCCACGGCCCGAGGAGATTCGCGCCGCGGTGATACGCACGCTCGAAAAAATTACGCCCTCGGATGGGGAAGCCCCAGACCTCCTCATCAGCGATGGTGCGACCGTGGCCGGCTCCCTGTCCCACAGCAGCGTTGTGCATGCCGTGGACGCGCGTGGAGAAAGCCCCGCCTCGAGTCTTCTATTCACCACCGCCCAAGGTGCTACCGGTGGCCTGCCCGACGCGGGATTCCGCCTGCGAACCGCCTCAAGCCGCAGTGTTTGGTCGCTCCATACGGAAGACCCCGCCTCCCTCGAAACCTCGGCGTGAGTCCATCTCGACGTCGCATTGCCCGCCTCCTCATGACCAACGATCACCTTGTAACACTCCGGAGCCGGGTCGACGCCCACTTCGCGGATGCGGTGAAGCGCGACCCCGACGCGTTTCGCTGTGCGAGCGGCTGCGCCCAATGCTGCCATCGGCGTTTCGACGTGTTTGAGGTGGAGGCGGCGCCCATTCGGGCCGCGCTCACGGTGATGGCCCGCGACGAACCTACCCTTCGACAGAGGCTTCGTGACCAAGCGAAGGCACCCGAACACGCCCATCACTGCGCGCTGCTCGTGGAGGATCGCTGCAGCGTTTACGAGCAGCGCCCCCTCATTTGCCGCTCCCACGGGCTCCCCGTCGCGGTCGCAGAGGCGGACGAGCTCCACGTCTCGTGGTGTGAACTCAACTACGCCGGAGGAGATCCCCCTCGTGAGTCGATCCTCCTACTTGAGGCCGTCAACGCACCGCTGGCGGTCTTGACAGAGTTGGAAGCACCCGCTGCTCCGCGAGTGTCGCTGGCGGACCTCGCCCGCGGCGAATAGCCTCCGCCGGCGCCACGTTCGCGCGAGTACCGCGACTGCGACGTCGTGTCGAAACAGGCTCGTTTTTTGTTGACCCGCCCTCGAGATGGTCCTACAACGCCCACTCCACTGCGGGGTGGAGCAGCCAGGTAGCTCGCCGGGCTCATAACCCGGAGGTCGCAGGTTCAAATCCTGTCCCCGCTACCAAGAGGACTTCGATACCCATCGAGGTCCTCTTTTTTTGGCTCCGACCCGGCCGCCACACGCTCGCACGGCGCGTCGTCCAACCGCCCCTGCGAGATCTCTTCATGACAGGCTTCGCCCAGCGTCCGCCCACGGGCAACGAGACGCCCGGACAGGCCCCGCTCAACCCGGTTCGTTTCTGCGATCGCTCTGTGGAAACTGATAACCTCGACGCCGGTGGCGGACGCGGAAAAAAACGGCCTAGAGCGGCAGTTTGAGGCGGGCCTTCTCTCTCTTGGCCGAGAGCACCTCCAACGATTTTGCGAATCGTGGCGCTACCGCAACTTGTACCCGTCTGGAGAAAACATTGCGGTGTTGCTCCGGGCCTACCAGGCGCTCGACGTAGAGCGAACCGTCGCGTCCACGCCATGGACCCACGATCAAACCCGCGCCCGGTTTTTGAAGCTCCTTCAGCAGATGGTTCGTCAAGATGCCCTTCGCCGACAACTACGTGTGCGGTATGGGCTCCCCACCCCGCGCGCCCAGAAGCTAGAAAACGATCCGCCGACCTGTGTGGAGCGAGCCATCGCGCGACTTGACCCCGAGGTCCGAGAGAGCGTTCGGTTCCTCGTCCAAGGACGCCATGAACGACTTGCCAGCGGACAGACCCGACTGAGCGCCGTTTTCTACCGCATCTCGAGCGGCATGGAGGAATTCAAGCAACACCTCGCGAATGAAGCGCTCGCCTCCCCCTTCGAGATTCCGTCGCTCCACCCGCAATACCTGAGGTACTGCGACGCCCCCCTACCTCGAACGCTTGGCCATCCTCTCGTGGGGTTCCTCTTCGTGCGCCTCCCGCTCGGTGCAATTTTGCTCCTCGCGAGCCTCTTTTTTAGCCTCTATTTTTCGGCCTACGCCTACCTCAACTTTGAGCGGTTAAACAACGGAGAGCTCCTCGCGGACCTCTTGACCGAGCGCCTCAGCGCCCGCATCGACGGCCGCCTCGAATTTGAGCACGTCCGGTTTGGCCCGACCCTACTATTCGACACCCTGGCGGGAACCGCCCACCAACTTGAAGTCGATGGCGTCTCGGTCTTCGAACCATCGCTCAGTGGCGACGAGGTCGCCCCACACAAGACGGCCTACGCAGAGAAGCTGGTCGTCTCCTTGAACGTCCAAGAGATCATCCCGTTCAACTGGCTGAGGCTCCCGCGGTTGCTGCACTTCCCGTGGAAGCTGCACTTCACAGACGTCGAATCGACAGGGGAGTTCTGGCTGGAGGCCCGAGAGATCCCCGGTGATGCCACTGGGACCGTGGGGCTCGTCGCGGCATTTCAAGTTGACCCCACCAGCAGCATCATCCCTCCATGGGCCAAAACCCTCGGCATCGAGATTGATCACATCGTGATCGCCAACCCCGAAATCAAGCTTTTATTCGAGGAGGTCTCCACCTGGGCGATCGAATTGACCGCAACCTCCCTCGCCGGCGACATGTACTTTGAGGGGCACGTCAGCAGCGAGCCGACCCCCGCCCTGCTGCCGCTGCGCTGGAACGTCAACGCCCAAGGCGTCCACGGTGAGGTTCGCGCGCTCGGCTATCGTATCCCGCTCGACGACGTCACGATCCATCGACTCGCGGACGGCGCGGTCAGCACCCCCCTCGGCGACATGTCCATCGAGGCCACAGGCAACTTTGCAGGCGGCCCTTCCACCCTTTCGGGGGTCTTGCGGGCCCTCTCCGACCGCGCAACCCCCGTTACCGCCAACGCCACGCTGTCCTCGAAAGATCTAGGCCCACTCGTCGCATGGTTCCTGCACGACGTTCTGAACGCCGCCCCAGGAGCGCGCCCCATGTTCTCGGGAGAGAACGCCCGAGGACGTGTCAAAGTCGTGGGTCCTTTGGACGACCCAGTGCTCACCCTCGAGGCCGAAGGGCTCGGCGCGGATCTGTTCGAAGAATCCGAATGGAGCGTCGAAGATATCGGCGTGCGCCTTGACCTGTCAAAGGCGCCGGTCCCGTCCAACTGGTCTGCAACGTGGGGGGAGGTCACCGGCGACACGACGCTCCCGGAGCGGTGGTTGGTCCAGTTTGATGTGCTCCGCGGAGAATCCCTCGGCGGCAGCCTCAGTCTCCAGGGCACCGGCGCAGATGACCACGTCGTCCTCCCTTCGAGCGACCAGGATCCTTTGCTGGCGTCCCTCGACTTTGACGTCTCCGACATCGACCCCGGCAAGGTGTTCATGGAGTCTCCGACCCTCGAGACCACCTTGACAGGAACCGCCTCTGGTCGACTTAAGGTGCGCGAGCTTGTTCTCAAGCCTACGGAAAACGAGGGGCTCGCCTTCTCGCGAACTAGGATTAAATTAGACGGGCTTCAGGTGATGAGGGACCGCGGCCCGAGGGACGATGGTCTCCCGCGAGATTTCAACATCGACGGCGAAGTGACGTACGAGGATCCTGGCGGCCTGCAAGTTAAAAATCTAGCGATCGGGCTGAGGGGCGCGTCCATCACTGGTGCAGTCGGCCTTGAATCCGACTGGAACACATTCAAACCATCGTCTCTTAACCTCGACATCAACGAAGGCGCGTTATTCTTCGGCTCTCTTGGCCTCCCCACGTACGTGAGCGCGCTCCGCTGGGAGATGTTGTTCCGCGGCCCTATGAACCGTCTGCAAGGCGCCGAACGGGAGATGCGATTCGAGAGCCTCAAGCTCGGGAATCTTGAACTCAGCGACGCCATCACCGGGTCGGCGACATTTCGACAGGGACTATTTCTTTTCCGTGCCAAGAACGTCGACATTTTGGGAGGCCGCGGACCCCTCAGCATCGACGCCAACTTCTTCGACCGCGACGGTGTGGCCGATGATCCCACGCTCAAACTGGTCGCGGAGCTTGACGGCATCGACCGCCAGGACCTTCTTGGAACCGGCGTCGACGTCGCTGGCGCGACGCTGTCCTTGAAAATCGACGACGGGAACGAAGGGCGCGTCTCATTCTCGGACCTGCAAGCGCGAGGGTTCGCCTCGGCCAAATCCCTCACCACCAAGGCGGCCACGTTTCGAGACGCAAATCTAGGGTTTATGTTTCTTGAGGATGGTCTGCAAATCGACACCCTCTCGCTCGAGTATCACCCATCGCTGTCGCCGTACCTGGGCGGAGACGGGGCGCTTCTTGATACAGACGCGGGGGGCGGCCGAGTGCCCTACGGGAGGATCGAGGGGATCGGAAAAATCTCCTTCGCGCTCGCCAAGCCTAGCGTAGACCTCTACCTCCGCGCCTCCCGCATCCCGCTCTCAAGCCTCGCCGACATCGCTTTTCCCGAACTCAAGCTACGCGGCAACCTCTCCACGCGGTCTCAAAACTCGGTACGCTCCACCAACAGCCTGAACCAGGCCTCCTGCGTGAACACGGGGGACTGCTTGCATGTGGCCGGCAACATCGACAGCCCGTTGGTCGAGGGCACCCTCTACTTGAACGGATTCAGTGCGCTCGACCTCCCTCTGGGAAGCGGACACCTCAACATCGAGCCTGCTGCCCCGAGCGGCGACTCACTGCCACCGGGCGGCAAGCTCACGCCTGCCGCGAGCCATGGGCTCCACCTCACGGCCGAGTTTGAAGGAGCCGTGACCCGCGACCTCCCGGAGGATCCCCCCATAAGTTGGACGACCTCTGCTGTCGTCGCGTTCGGTTCGAAGAAGAATAAAACCACGCCTGTGGACGCCTATATCGAGGCCTTCGCTCCGCGCATCCCCATCTCCACGATTTTGTCCGGGGTAGCCAACAAGAAGTACCGCGACGCGGTCGCGGCCGAACTCGGTGGCGCTCGAGTTCAGACGAGCTATTGCGGTTCCTCGACGGCGCTGATCGACTCGTGCCGTCCCCACCAGGCCAGCGGCTTGCTCCCCTCCGACATCTCCATTGACTATGCGTGGGCCCACCCTCGCCTCCGAGGAACCTCCGCGCGCCCTGCAGGCGAGCAGCGGGCGAGCGGGCCGACGGCATCCCGCGTGCATTGCTCCTCAGAACTCTCCTTGTGCTCCACAAACACCCTACGCGCGGAGCTTGACGGGGATCGTTTCACGTTCCTCGAACCGTGGTTTCTTCGGAGTGGAGACACCGCACCCGAGGAGTTGAAAATCGACGGCAGTTTTGATCTCCGTACGCCGCCGCCGCAGACTGGTGCCGAATGCAGCGACCGACTCGCGAGCAAGATTTCGGCCGGTTCCAAAGCGCACATCAGCGGACGCCTCAGCCTCGCCGGCTTGACCGCCGAGCTCGCTCCCTACGGTCTTCTCGACCCGAAGGGGATCCTTGAACTCCGACTCACGCTCACCGGACCTGTGACCTCACCGCAGATTTTTGGGGCTGCACAACTCGATCGAGACGCCCCGATTCAACTGAGCGGCGACCTGCCGCTCCTCTTAGGAGATGACGGTGTCGTTGACGAGGCGCTGCGCCGCCCTCCTCTGCCAATCGACGTGGAGAAACTCAGTTTCCAATTTGCTGGCAACGAGGGTCAATCCTCCCTGGGCGTCACCATGTTTGACGAACGGCTCTCCATCGACGCCGATTTCAGCGTCCTCTCCCAGTGCACTCGGTCGTTCGATCTGAGGGCCAACGGTCACATCGCCGGACAGACTATCTCCACGATGGTCCCCGAGCTGGTGGAGAGTGGGAGCGGTCGGGTCGCGGTGAACAACCTTCAAATCACCGGCGCATTGGACGACGAGGCGGGCGTCCCCCTCGACAGCATCGACGGAGACCTGCGCTTTGAGCCCGCGGCTCCCCTTGTCGTGAGCACCCCCATCGACACCGTCCGCATCACGGACGGCACAGTCTTCCTTGACTCATGTGTGAGCGGCTCCGCTGGCAAATGCACGACTCGGGGCGAAGAGCTGTCTACGATCTCGTCGGAGCGCGCGCGCGGCGTCTTGCCGGTGCTCTCCGTGGGTGGACTAGGGACGAGCGGGACGGACATCGCCCCGCCGAACGCGGTCGTCATGCGCGTCGGAAACCAGGGGAGCGTGGCGCTTTGGGGTGATCTGATCCTCTCCTCGACTCTCGATGGATTGAGCGGCGTCACCCTCAGCGCGAGCCTCGATCGCGTCCCCGTCACATCCACAGACAACAGCGGGGTCCCAGAGTTCGAGTTGTCGCTGAGTTCTTCCAACCTGACCGCCCGGATGGATGGGTTTAATTCCCTCTCCTTGTCTGGGGAGTTATTCCTCGACCGAAGCCGCTGGCTTCGCGACGCAAATCTTCGCGCGTCCCTCATCTCCTTTGAAGACCCAACGCCCGCCCCACCCGATCAACTCCCCGAGTTCCTTCGCAGGATGAATCTAGACCTCAAGGTCCGTACAAACGCGCCCTTCCGCACAGACATCAACGTTCTGAAGGGAGTCGAGGCACGCGGTGAGATCAACGTTGGCGGGACGGTCACCGAGCCCCTCCTCTCTGGGGAGGTGACCTTGGACCGCGGGGAGGTCAACATCCCTATCCTCGGCGAGCCCTATCGCAT
>JBDQGY010000217.1:0-7115 GCA_040265175.1 Nannocystaceae bacterium | reverse complement strand
GAGCCGCCCTGGGCATTGTTGCTTTCGTCGTCGCTTTTTTGGTGTGGGGGACGTTCATGAACCCGTCCGACGTCGGAGAGGACTCGGCCGCCGCTGCGACAGGAACAGAGACTGGCAGCGATGGGGAGGCCGCGACCACGGGCGCCACCGAGCCCGAGCCCGAGCCCGAGCCCGAGCCTGAGCCTGAGCCTGAGCCCGAGCCTGAGCCCGAGCCCGAGCCCGAACCCACGCTCACGGACGAACACAAGGAGATGCTCGACAAGGCTCGCAAGCTCCTGCAGCGGAAGCCGAGCAAGGTGCCAGACATCGCAAACAAGGTGCTTGAAGATGTCCCGGGCAACCCCGATGCGCTCGCGCTCCTCGCCATGTCGCTGACGTACTCTGGCAAGTACGAGGACGCGATGGTGGCCGCCAAGTCGTGCATCGAGGTAGACCCGGCGCAAGCAGACTGCTGGGTCGTCTCCGGATCCGTCCACGATCTCAAGAAAGACGCGGACTCCAAGGCCCAGTCGCTCGAAGCCTGGCAAAAGTATCTTGAGCTCGCACCGTCGGGCGAGTTTGCCGCTGCCGCGCGCCGCCAGGTAAAAAAGCTAGGCGGCTGATCGGCCCTGTCAGCGGCGCTTCTAAGCCTCGGTCATCGCCTCAAGCTGCGCGGACTTCATCTCCCACCGTGAGGTGAGTCGCTCAAGCTCATCCGCGTCCCGCTGATACTCATCGAGCAAGACACGGCGTCGTTTGGCGTCGTCGTAGGTCGCGGGATCCGAGAGTTCCACGCTGCGCTCCCGTTGCGCCTCCTCAAGCGACTCAATGCGCGACTCCAGGGACTTCACCTCTTTCTCGAGGGGCCCCAACCGCTCACGCAGCTCTCGCCTGCGCGCGGCCTCTAGTTTTCGTTTCGCGCGACCATGCTCGCGACCTTGAGCCGGCCCTGCCACCGAAGGAGGCTCCGCCTTGGGGCCTCCTCGACCCCCAGACTTGTTCGCCACCGCGCCCGTCCCCTCCGGCGGTCGTTTCCTGCCGGTGTTCCCCGCTTTGGAGGCGCCGCTGGCCGCCTCATCCGCCGCACGCATCCGACGTGCCCGCTCAAGATACTCGTCGAGGGTCCCCGGGTAGTCCTCCACCCGCCCATCCTCCACGTTCCAGATTCGCGTCGCGAGCCGCCGCACAAAGGCCAGGTTGTGACTCACAAAGAGCGTGGTCCCGTCAAAGGAGGTGAGGGATTCGGCCAGCGAGTCACTTGACGCAAGATCCAAGTGGTTGGTGGGCTCGTCCATCAACAGCATATTGCCCGGCTTGGACAACAGCCGCGCCAACGCCACACGCGCCCGCTCCCCCCCTGACAACACACCGACCTGCTTGTCGACGTCATCTCCCGAGAATAAGAACGCGCCGAGCAACGTCCGCACCCGCGTCTGGCCGGCGCTCGGGTCCACCCGCGCGACGCTCTCAAACAAGGTGTCTGTCTTCTCAAGTACGTCACAATGGTGCTGTGCGTAGTAGGCAGACTCTACGTGCGATCCAAATTGCACCGTGCCGTTCGTCGCCGCGAGCTCTCCCCCAATGATTCTCAGCAGCGTCGTCTTGCCCGCACCGTTAACCCCAATGATACCGATCCGGTCTCCGCGATTCACCGTGAGGTCTACGCCTGAGAAAACTGGGTGAGTGCCATAGGACTTCCCCAATGCATCCACCTTGAGCACCGTGGCCGACGTCCGCTTCGTGGGTGCGAAGGAGAACGTCATGGTTCGTCGTTGCACGTAGGTCTCGGGCGCTTCCATCCGCTCGAGGGCCTTGACCCGACTCTGGACCGCCTTGGCCTTGTTGGCCTGGGCTCGGAAGCGAGTGATAAACGCCTCCGCTTTCGCGCGCTCACGCTCCAAGTTTTTCGCGCGATTCTCCAGGATGATCGCCTCCTCCTCGCGCTGCGCGACGTACTTGGAGTAGTTGCCCTTGTAATGGCGCACGCCCTCCGGCTCAAAGCTTACGATGCGATCAATCTGTCCATCGAGAAACTCTCGGTCATGGGAGATCAGGATAAACGCACGGTCAGAGCGACGTAAGAATTCACTGAGCCATGCGACCGAAGGCACGTCGAGATGGTTGGTCGGCTCATCGAGCAGCAGCAATTCGGGGCGCTGGAACAGCAGCGCGGCCAGGACGGCCCGCATCTTCCAGCCGCCGCTGAACTCTCCGAGGTCTCGCTCGTGATCCGTAGCGGCGAACCCGAGCCCGTGAAGGATCTTGGCCGCCTCATGCTTGGTGTAAAAAGTGTCGAAGTGACCTTGCCGCTCGTGCAGGGCCGCCAGCTGTAATCCGATGGCCGTGATCTCCTCCTCGTCCCCGCCTCCCGTCTCCTCGTAGGCCTGCATCGCGGCGTTCATCGCGGCCTCCGCCCCCTCGATCTCCTCGGCCAACGCCGTGCGCCCCGGGACGCTCCCTAGGACGAAGTCGAGGAGCTTTGCGCCCCCCTCCACGGCGATGTCTTGCGGGAGATAGCCAATTCGAATACCCCGCGTCATATGCAAGGCGCCCCCGTCCAGCTCTTGCTCCCCCGCGATCACCCGGAGTAGTGAGGTCTTGCCCGAGCCGTTTGGACCCACCAGCCCGATGCGATCATCGCTCTCGATTCGAAGATCGGTCGCCTCAAAGATGCTGCGTGCGCCGAAGCGCAGGGTCGCACGGGCCATTTCCAGGAGACTCACGGAGGCCTGATACCACGAACTTTCGAATTCTCGGAGTCGGACCCGGGCGGCACCAGTGTGCGCATGGTGCACCACGATTCCGCGCTCCCCCCACGGTCGCTGCTATGCTAGCTGCGTGCCTTCCCCCTCTCTCGAGATGGACCCAGCGATGCTCGACCGCCTGCGCCGAGGATTCCCGCTCCACATGGACGCCGCGGGTCGGTTCTGGTTCGAGGAGGTCCACCTTGAGCACCCACGGGTCGTGGCGTATTTCCGAGCCCACATCGACGCGACTCCGTCGGGGGAACCGATCATCTGCGTGGAAGGGAAGTACGTCCATTTTACCTGCGAGGACACTCCGTTTCGAATCACGGGCGTGAGCGCAGAGGGCTCGCGCCTTGACTTGAAGCTTGACGATCAGCGCGTCCTCCCGCTGGATCCTGCCGACCTGACCGAGCAAGGGACCTCGGGCATTCTCACCCATGTGCCGAGCCAACACTCGGGCCGACGCCTTGCGGCGCGCTTCGCTAACCATGCCGCCATGGAGCTTGGTCGTTGGGTGGAGATGGAGGGAGATGCGACCTGGCTGCGCCTCGGCACGGAGCGATATCCTATTCAGTCGTATACGACGACGTCGCCGATGTAGGGGGCGTGTACGACCACTCCGCGACTGCGAGCGCGCCCGCCCCTGCTCCTGCCTCAAGCACGACCTCCGAGATATCTCCCATCACACCGTAACTGCGTAGAAATTTCGGATCACGCCCCCGAACAACGGTCTCCGCCTCCAACGCTCGATCTTGACGAGACGCCCGCGACGCGCCCCACAGCACCCGACGCTCACGGTCGAGGACACACCACGCCTCCACGTCCTCAAGCGTGGCTTCGTCCTCGCCTCGAGCGCCTTCTCCGCTCGGCTCGGGGACGTGGGCGTGGCCCAGGGAGCCCGCCAAGGTCACGCGCCAGCCGCCCTCTGACTCCGACACACAACGAACCCCGCGGGCGATGGCATCCGTCACGGTGGCGGACCCCGGCGTCGTCTCCGCCGCAGTGACCCGCTCGATCACAAACGGAACCTGGAGGGCGAGCAGCCGCTGCCGCGCGACCTGGAGCGCGAGCGCAGATCGATCGCACGCCAAAAATCGACGTCCGAGGCGGGCTGCCACAGCGGCGGTCGTGCCCGAACCCATGAACGGATCGACCACCACTCCCCCTTCCGTCGACGACGCCAGGATCACTCGCTCCACGAGGCTCTCGTTTTTCTGCGTCCCCCAGCCAGTCTTCTCGCGGCTGAAGCTCTTGATCTGAATGGAGTCCAACGACGCGGCCCCCTGCAGCGCCGCTTCCGCGGGGCTGGCGTTCCACACGTCGTCGAGGGGAATCCCTGGATTTGCGGTGGGCTTCCCGCTCCGACGCTCATAGCCCGGGAGATGTGGCACAAATTGGCGTGTAAATCGGAGCCTCTTGGCCTCCCGCGCGTAGAATAAGATCACGTCATGGTTGCGAACCCAGTTGTTGACCCGAGACTTAAAGCCGGAGACCCAGCCGATTCGCCAGATGATTTCCCGCTGAAAATTCTCCTTCCCAAAAATGTCATCTCCGAGCAGTTTGGCCGCGTGACTCATGGTTGGATCGAGATGGAGATACAAGCTCCCGTGTGCAGCCAACAGCTCGCGGCTCAGTCGCACTCGATCGTCAAGCATGGCGATGAATGCCCCTCGTGAAGGCCATCGGTCTTCGTATCCGTTGACTTTCACGGAGGGCGCGTCCTTGCCTGCCCCTCGCTTCCGCACCGCGTCGAAACGGCCCCCTGTCATAAAGGGAGGGTCCATGTACACAAGATCCACCTCGCCGGCGTGCGCCTCGCACCAGGCCGACAGCGCCTCCAAGTTCTCGCCGAGGATCAGATGACCTCGCGGTGCCGCGTCTCCGTGACGCTCCAGCACCTGCGAACGAACCGCCGGTCGCTGCGGAGGGCGGCGGTCTCCCTCCGCGTCATACTTGCCGGGCCACTGAAGCTCCAGCCCCTCGGTCATGGTGCCGCGCCATCCGACGCAGGCTCCGACGGAGCACGGGCTGCGGGCTCCCCTCCAGCGCGGCTCAACCCCCGAATGTACGCCACCAGCACCTTCATGCTCGGCTCCAAAAACTGTCCGCCAAACGCAGGCATATTCGGTGGGATACCGCGCATGATGGCGCCCCGGAGCTGGTCGTCTGTGCGGCCCGCCATATAACTAGCGTTGGACAAGTCTCGGGCGCCCGGCGTCGACGCGACGCCCTTTCCGTCGATCCCGTGGCATCTCGCACAATGCCTCTCGTAAATCTCTTGTCCTGCCAACGCCCGCTGAGGACCGGCGGGCACCTGACAGCCCATCACCAGCATCGTCACGCCCATGAGCAGAGTTCTCCGCGCCGTCGCCGGGATCCCGCGACGCGACGTTTGTCTGGCGCTTTGTCTCCTCGCGCTCCGTCTCATGGCCCTTCGTCTCGCGGCGTCTCGCCCGCGTCGGTCCCTGCGGACGCCCCAGGAGGAGGAGCTGCGGGGGCGGATGTTGAGGTGTCCTCCGTTGAGGCGTCTTCCGTTGACCCCTCCGGGGCGAGTTCGACGGTCGCGCCAGTCTCAGTGGTCGCGTCAGTCTCGTCGGTCGCGTCGGTCTCGGCGGTCGCGTCAGTCTCGGCGGTCGCGCCAGTCTCGGCGGTCGCGCCAGTCTCGGCGGTCGCGCCAGGTGTCCCGGTCTCGCTCGCTTCCTCCCGCGTTCCATCTGGAGCGAGCTTATTCTTCGCGGCGTCGCGTCGTTTTTGAAGCTCTGCGTTGTAGGTGTCGAGATTTGAGGACCGCACGAAACTTCCCGACGGGGTGAGGACCACAAACCCATCCGGATCCACGAGCACCTCCCCTGGTGGTCGGTACGCACCGTCGGCCGTGGAGAGACCGAGCCGCATGCTCAAGCTCGCGTTGTACACCTCGACAGCGCGTTGATAATCCTTTCGCATCTTGCCGTACAAGACTCCCGCGGCCACCGAAAACGCTACCGTCACCAGGGCCCCTCCGAGCAGCAACCCTCCGGCAGCCGTCATCCGAGTGGTGTCGAGTCCATCCCCCGCCGTCGCCGCGATCCCAGCTGTGGTCGCGAGTCCTCCCACGGCCGCGACCCCAATCATCGCATTCGCCGAACGACGCTTTTTGTCCGGCAGCGCCGCCGCCGAGACCCGATCTGATCGCAAGATCAGATCTAAGGACTGCCAGTCCGACTCGGGCGTATTGAGGTCGTTCCCCTTCGTGTACCGCAAACCGTTGATACGCTTGTGAACGACGATCTGATTAACTTCGAAGGCCGCCTCTCGGTCCTCTCTTGACTCGATCTGTTCAAGGTCTGCGATGTTCGATGGGGGAATCTGCGACACCAACGCCGTGCATCCAAAGGACAGCGTCACACTACCAGCGAGGGCCGCCCGACCGACGGCGGAGAGTGAAGATGTGGGGCGCGTCCTGCTCATACAGACGCGAGGAGACTACCACGACAACGACGGCTCGGCCGCTCCCGTGCGGCCGGCGCCCTTTGCGGTGACGGGGGATGCCATCGCCGCTAGCGCCTCTCCCCCCGTAACTTCAACCGCCGCTCCAGTCGCGAAATTCGACGCTCACATGGTTCCCGGCTGGCTCGCGCGACGCTCAGCGCGCCTGCCAGGTCACCAAAGCTCCGCTCTCGCAAGATCGCCAGCCGCCTGCTTGCTCCAGGATCTCCTGGCGCGACCACCAGCCACGCCTCCAGCGTTTGCGCCAAGCCTGCGTCGTCCCCCATCGCACGCAGCGCCTCGGCACGCCGCCGAAAAGCCGCTTCGAGCAGGGCCCGAGGTCCTCGGTCCAGCGCCGTCCCGCCCCGCGCAAGCCAAGGCTCGAGCAGCGCGCTCACCCTCGCAGGTGATTGTTGGGCGCTGGGATGCGCCGCTGCGAGCGCCTCTCGCAGCGAGGACGGTGACGCCAGCCGATCTACAACCTCCTCGCACAGGCGCACGAGGCTCCATAAATCGAGCGCGTTGTGACGCTCTACGCGCGCGAGTCGTTCTCGGGCCGCACGCACGTCCCTCGCCATCAAAGAGCCCCAAAACACCTCGGGGATGTCGGCGCCCGCGATATCCCCGACCCGCGCCACCCCTAGGTGTGAGCGTTCGAGGGACTGCAAGCGACACGACCCGCGCCCCGAATCCCACAGTCGCCTCGCGGGGTGAAGCAAGTCCACATGCGGTCCGTGCAACGCGAACGCGTCCACGCTCATCCGCCGTGCTCGCCCCCGCAGCACCGGGATATCGAAACTCTTTCCGTTGTACGACAGCAGCGTAAACGCGCCGAGAGAGCCGAGATGCGCCACACAATGCTCCAGCATCGCAGCCTCCCCCCCCATTTTTCGCAAGGTCCACCGACGAAAACTCCAGGTC
>JBDQGY010000216.1:0-7146 GCA_040265175.1 Nannocystaceae bacterium | reverse complement strand
TGTAGGCCTTTCGCCGCGCGCGAATGGCCTCAAGCTTCTCCTTGTGGGCCTTGCGATACTCCTTGGCCGCGGCCTGGATGGCCTTTTTGTCCTCTTGCGTCAGTTGCTTCTCGTCGTCGCGCTTGGCGATCTTTTTGCGGATGGCTTTGGGGCTCTCTCCCTTGGCGATCTGACGGCGGAGCCATGCGTTAAAGTTTCTCTTCTTGCCGCGCTTTTTGACGCTCTCGCGCTCCTCCTCAAGCAACTCCATGGTCTCGCTGGCGCTCAGGCCGGCCTCTTCCGCGGCGGCGATCGCGTCCACTATCTCGGTCTCGTCGATACCGGACTCCTCACGGAGATCAACAGCAGTAAGTGGAAGGTCGAGGACCTCCAGGATATCGTCACTCGCGGCCTCATCCTCCTCTTCGGCCTCGATTTCGCCGTCCTCAGCGGCGGCGGCGGCGGGGGCTGCGAGCGTGGTCTCGGGCGCCTGGGCGTGAGCCGTCCCGGGCAGCACGCACACGCCTCCCAGGAAGAGAGCCACAGACAGGGACAGATGGTTCGTAGAAATTCGTCTCATGGGGCTTGGTCCGACGAGAGAATATCGCGGCTATTCCGAACCGCGCATTTTTTTTTGAGTCTAGGATGAAACCCGACCCCGGTGACCCGCAGGACCAGAACCAGGCGCCTGTTGGCGTGGCGCGGACCCGAGCTTGAATCCTCGTGGGGCGGTCCCGAAACCTGAACAAGGGTCCTTTTGGCGGAGTCGGCGCGGGCCCAAATCCTGGGTCCGCCCCCCTGACCCGGCACACTCTCACAAAACCCCGACCCCACGGTCCTTTCGCTGGGGTCGCTGCTGATCCAGGACTCAGTATCCGGCCACGATCGCCTTGATCGCGCTGTCATCCCCCGTGAGTTGCCAGTGGACCAAGGAGATCGGCACGCACCCCGCCTCCATAAGCTCGGTGTAGAAATCGCGCAGCGAGTAGGGCTCCCCCCGCGCCTCCATCTGCTGGGTGCGGTGGGCCAGCAACCGCTCGAGCAGGTACTTGCCGGTGACGTAGCTGGTGCCGTATCCGGGCTGGCGAAGATACAGATGCTGCTCGAACTGCAAGAGCTCAGGCTCGTTGCGCATCCAGCCGCGCGGGGTCCAGTCGCCGTGCACCGTGCCAGCCTCCGCCATGGTCATCTCGTTGGCGTGGGCAAACAGCGAGCCGAGCCCACGCGCCGCCCGCTGGGCCAACATGATCCACACGATCTCTCGCGACCGGGGGCTGTCGTCGTACAGGCCCGCGTGCATGAACATCTCCTCCACGCCCGTCGCGGTGCCCTCGTTGCGGGTGTCGAAGATGTTGTAGAGCAAGGCCCCCCGGCGAATGGGGCTCGCGTGGGGCTCGTTGTCCATCTGGGCCAACTCAAACCAGTGAAAGAAATGTGAGAACAGCGGGCGAGGGTCGAGGTGCGCTGCGATGAGAAAGAAGTTCCGCTCGCCGGCGGGGACAAAGGGCATGAAGTGCTCACGCAACGCCGGCTCAAAATACGCCTTGAAGGGCAGCACCTCGCGGTCAAATAGGAATCGCATGAACCCCGTGGCGTCGCGGTCTTGGCGTTGAGCGTAGGCCTCGGCGTCGGCGGGGGCTGAAAGCTCGGGCAGGTCGCGGTTTTGATGCTCCTCCAACCCAAGCGACGCCCATGAGCGATCCAGCTCGCGCTCTAACAAATCCACCTCCTGCTGCCAGTTCATGGGCAGGTAGTGCACTTGCTGCTGGTACCAGGTGTAGTCGTCTCGACCCAGCCCCGAGGGCCCCGTTTTGGTCGGAGCTTGCGTCTTGAGCCACGCGACCAGCTCCTCCGTGGCGGACCGAGCAGCGACAATGGCCGCGGTCAGTTCGGGGGTCGCCGTCGCCGCTGTCTGGGCTTCGATGGCGTCAAGGTTCCGAGCCTGAGCCTCGATGTTCCGAATGCCAGCCACCCACAGGTCTCGCGCGTTCCCGGTGAGGTTGTCGCGTGCCTGCTGCATCAGCGGGGGGATGACGGCGAGCTCACGAACCAAGCGGCGCTGCGCCTTGGGTGCGAGCGGCAACTCGTAGGTCCAATACTCAATCACCGCGTGGTGGGTGGGACCCTCATGAGCGGGGACGTCGCTGCGTTCCATCCAGATCGACTGGTAGAATGCGGGGTCGCGCGCCCATGGCCGCAGCACCCGCCGGTTGAACTCGTAGCCGTTCATCTCCGCCCGCACCAGGTGCCAGTCCACTTGCTCGGGGATCGGCCACTCGTTGATGTCCATGCGATCCAAGCGTGCCCGCAGCGCGTCATAGGCCGGCTCGGCTGCCACGAAGCCCTCGATGGTGTAGTCGGGAGCCCCCTCGCGCAGCGGCGGGCGCTCAAACTCGCGCCACTCTTGAAACAGCTGTACCAGCGCCTCATGGGTGCTCGGCACGGTGGCCGTGGCAGGGGCGACGGGGGGGGCGGTGGCCGGCACCTTGCAGCTTGAGAGCAGCAGCGACAGCGTGAACATTGCAGGCTGCAGCAGCCCCCGAAAGCAAGACGACCTCATCATGGATTTTCTCCCTGCGCGGTCTTACCCGAGCAGGGACCTCCATGGCAATGCTCGCCGACACGTTTGCAACCCACGGTTCCAACCCCGGCCCCGACACGAGCCACCGCGGATGATTCTGCCACCCCCACGCGTCCCATGGGTTGAAGGCCCACACGCCCCCTCCTCGTGTCCTCCCATGCGCGCGCTTGTTTACCTGCTCCTCTTCACCGTCTTCTCGGTTTGCGTGGTGCCCCCCCCCGCGGTCTGTCTCGCGTCGGCCCAGGCCGCCAACGCGCCGAGCCTCCTCCGCGCGGGGCCTCCTCCGCGTAGGCCCGCTGCGAAACGACCCCGACGCACGCTTGAGGTCCCCCTCCGTGTACACGCGGGCAACCTTCTCACCATCGCCGACGACTTTGCGTGGCGAGGCTACTGCCCCTTGGGCGAGACCGAGACCCTGCGACATGTTCGGCGACCAGGAGCAACCTTCGTGCCACTGTACAGCACCCCAGGGGGCCCGATTCGCCGGCTCATGCCCATCCCCCAAGGTGTGACGCTCCATGTCCTCCACGAAGAGGTCCACTACCTCCCCACCCTCGCCTACCGGGTCCACACTCAAAACACCTGCGCGATCGGGCTCGCGTTTTGTGTGTGGCACGCCTGCGAAGACCCCGGGCAGGTGCAGCTGGAGCCGGGGAGCCTCATCATCCCCTACCTCGAAACTCCGTGGCGAGGGTACTCGTGCGACGCTCCCGGATCGGAGTGGCTCTGCGACGAAGAGGATCGCTGGATGGCGGATCCCTCCATGGCCTGTCTCGCCGCGAGCATGGAACCCATCACCCCCGTCGCAGCCGATGCGGATCGCGACCGCCTCGGCTGGTGGATCGAGCTTGAGGACGGCTGGATCAAAGGCGACAGGTCGGTGGATTTGCTGGTGTCCTGCACCGCCGCCACACGGCCGGGCTCGCGCAGCGGCGGATGAGCGGAGACCCGCCGATCCGCCGCTCGATTGGGGTGAACCCTGCGGGTTGAGTCACGCCGACGCGCGCAGCAACGACCCGCGGGCGGGGGCTGCTCCGCTGCCGCGCGAGACCTGATAGCGCTGAACTGCCTGACGGGCCCGCGCGAGATTGCGGGTGCCCGTGGTGCCAGAGGCCCGCGCCTGCGCCTCGCCATCTTCGGTCGGTACGGCGCTGTCCTCGCGGTCCTCGCCTCCCTCGGTGGCCGCCGTGCCTTGCTCGGCCGTCTTTTGCTCCGCGAGCTCGGAGCGTGCCGCCGCCTCCGTCTTCGACGCCTCTGCGGCGACGCGACGGTCTTGGCCGCTCGGCTCCGCCGGAGCGAGGGCCGCCGCTCGGACGATGCGCATCTTCTCAATGGTCTTTTCGGGCTCCCCAGGGACGGCGCTCACATCGATGCTGACGGTCCCACCGACCGCGTAGCGCCGGCCGTCTGGTCCCGTTTGAAAGTCGTAGCGAGGGCTGCCCGCGTACTGACCGCCGGCGGCGGCGTGGGCGTTTTCGTGGCGGCGGACCTCGCCGTCACGCGCCTTGAGTTCGCGGACCATCTCTTGGTCGGCTTCGGTGAGTTCGGTGGTGCCCTCGGCGTCCTCTTCTGCTCCCGTCGTCTCGCGCTCCCCGAACGCTTCCTTCACGTCGGTGGCGTCCTCCGTCTCTCCTCGCTTGAGCATTGCGAGCGCCTCGGGCGAAAGCTCGACCACATCCTGCGGAGCGTCAATGCCCACAAAAGCGCGCTCGCCTGTCGTCGGCGTCGCTCCGGCCGATGCCACCGCGGCACGGGGACCCTCCACCGAGGTTGGGCTCGCGGGGCGCGCATACGCGCTCGCTCCCCCATGTGCAGGCACGAACATCGAGGAGACATCGGCCATGTCCAGCCCAATCTTGAGAGAGGTGCCACGGCGGTCCGCAATACCTCACTTGTGTCCCAAAGGGCCCCTGCTACCGATCCTCGCATCACCAGGGCTCCCCGCGTTGCCCCCACCACACCCGCGAGCGTGGACCGCATGTCGCGATGCCAACGAGCCGCTACTTAAAGCCGCTCGAGCAACGTGGCGACGGCCAGCTTTCCCAGTTCGTTGGCCGCGAGGGGACTAGCTCCTGTAATGAGGTTGCGGTGGACACAGCACGTGTCGTCGGCCTTGGTGTTCACGAGAGTGACCCCCAGTTTTGTAAGTTGCTCCCCCAAACGCCAGGGCATTTGGCCGGGCAGATAACCAATCTTTGGCGTCATTTTGTCTACCGAATCTGGGAACACGGCCATGTTGTATCCGCCATAGATAAACTCGTGGCCGTCCATGGCCGTCGCGAGGAAAGCTCCGGGGCCGTGGCACAAACTGATCGTGCACAGATCGTTCTCGTGGGCCCATCGGAGCGCGGTCCCCACACTGAGGTCTTCCGGGATGCCCAGCATCGCGCCGTGCCCTCCGGGAACGAACACTGCGGCATACGACGCGGTCTCGTCCATCAGTCCGTCGACCGCGTCTTTGAGGGACCTGGGATGCTCAAGCTGCTGCCGCAAGGACTCGTACAACCCGACCACCTCCTTGTCTGCCTGCGGCATGGCCCACATCTCCATCACGACCGGCTTGCCCGTGGGTGTCGCCACCACGAATTCGAACCCCGCGTCTTTCAGGTGCAGCATCGGCACTAGCGCCTCCACCGGGTGGTTCCCCGTGGAAAATTGGAGGCCATTTTTCATGGTCATATTTTTTTGTTCCGTAAAAATCACCAAGATCTTGGTGCGCGGGCCTTGATAGGTCCCCTGCGGCGCGCGCTCGAAGTTGGAGACGTCTGAAGTCGACAGCTTCAACGCGAGTTTTGAGGGGCGAAATGATCCATCCGGCTCCTGCTTTGGAGCGATTCCCAAGAGTGACTTAAGCATGCGTGTTCCTTTGATGCCGTGAGAGGCCTGTTGCCTGCACTATGGGGTCATTTCGGCTGGCAGAAACGTCCGCTTGTGGGTTACTGTGTCTCGTGAGAGGGACAGTGGAGGACCATTTCAGTCGACTGCGTGTGTTCGTGGAGGTGGTGCAACGCGGGGGATTTGCCGCCGCCGCGCGCGCGCTAGGGATGCCTCGGTCCACGGTGAGCCGCTGGGTGCGAGAACTCGAGGAGCAGCTTGGTGTGCGCCTTCTGCAGCGCACGACACGAAAGCTCGAGCTCACCGAGCTCGGAGCGGGCTACTACGAGCGAGGTGTGACCGCCGTCGATGCGGCGGGGCAGGCGAGGGCCTGGGTGCAAAGCCACTCTGAGCGTCCCCAAGGAACTCTCGTCCTCACCACCTTTCAACTCTTCGCCGAGACCTTGCTCGCGCCGATCCTTGTCCGGTATTTGCAGGAGCATCCCGAGGTTCGTGCGCAGGTGGTGCTCAATGAGCGAGATATGGACTTGGTGGGAGAGCACATCGATCTCGCCATACGGATCGGCGTGATGAGCGACTCCTCGCTCGTGGTGCGAAAAATCGCCGAGCTCGAGGTGTTCCTGGTCGCGAGCCCCGACTACCTCGCCGCGCACGGCACGCCGTTCGATCCTCGCGGCCTGCACGACCATCCGATGATCTTGTACGGACACACGTGTGATCCCGTGCCCGTTTGCTTCCACAACGGGCAACGATCTGTCGATCTCTCTCTCCGCAGTCGGTGCGCCGCCAACAGCATCGAGCTTGTTCGCCAACTAGCACTCGGTGGTCTCGGCATCGGCGCGGTGCCATCAATTCTGCTGGAAGACGATCTAGACAGCGGCCGGCTCGTCCACGTCCTCCCCGAATGGAGCAACGACGGCGGCCAACCGATCTACATCGCGTACCCAAGTCGCGACCATCTGCCTCGCAAGGTCCGTGCTTTTGTCGATCTTCTGACCGCAGAGATCTCCCCAAAAACTGTCCATCGACGCACTCGCGCTGTCGCCGTGTCGACTGCGTAGCCTGAGCGCCGCCTTCTTACCTGAGCCACATAGAGTTTCAGCCGCCGCCCCACCGTGGCCCCGAATCTGTGGTTTATTAATATAGTTGCGCAGATTCAGCGCCGTTATGAGTGGCTGCGCGGACTCAGCGCCGCTATGAGTTCCTCCGCGGTAGCGAGCCCACGCGCAGCGTGTCTGTCGCACAGGACTGCACAACGCCCATTCACGTGGCACTGCGCTCGCAGGGGATGACGGTGACGACAACCCGTCACCGTACCGGCGCCTATTTCGCCGCAAACGACGGCCAACACGAGAACCACCGGGCATCCGTGGCGACCGACGAGGCGTTAACCGAGACCAGGTTTTGGGGGGATCCAACGGCCCCGAGGCCGGCCCATGGTCGTTGTCTCCGAAGTGGCGTGGTCACCGCAACGTCCCCTACCCGATTTTAAATCGTGCACTACGGTTCTGCAGACTTCATGACCGCGGCCGGAGCCGTTCCCCTCTGAAAAAGAAGACACGATGAAAAAATCAACGATTACGATCCTCACAGCAACCCTCGCCTTGTCTGCATGCGCCACCGACACCGACGCAGGCACAACCGCAGCCGCGACTGACAGCGGAACGTCCGGCGACGGCGACGGCGACGGCGACGGCGACGGCGACGGCGACGGCGACGGCGACGGCGATGGCGACCCTACTGGTGATGGC
>JBDQGY010000215.1:0-7173 GCA_040265175.1 Nannocystaceae bacterium | reverse complement strand
TCTGCGCACTCTGTCGTGAAACAATCCAACAGCGCAGGGAGTTCCTCAAGGAGACAGCCAAGTCGAGACATCCCCGTGTCGATTTTGACGTGGACGGCGCACCGGCCCCCGGCCGCGCGCGCAGCACTCGCCAGTCGTCGCAGGTGATCGAGGTCCCACACCACGGGTCGAAGACCGCAGGCGACCACGAGGGGCTCACTGCCCGGGAAGGGGCCACCGAGCACCATGACGGGGGCGGTGATGCCGGCGCTTCTAAGCTCGACGCCTTCTTCTACAAGACTGACCGCGAGTCCCCACGCGCCCGCCTCAAGCGCGCACCGAGCGGTCTGCACGGCCCCGTGCCCATAGCCGTCCGCTTTGACGACACCGAGGACGCGCACATCATCGCCGACCACACGCCGGATTGACCGCATATTGTCGATGAGCGCGGTGCTGTCGACCCGGGCGACAGTGGGCCGCACACTCGCGGTGTTCACCGGGGTTCGAATGAATCCCGGCTGCAGGGGGTCTGGGCCTCGGGCCGCCATCCGTCCGAGTGTACTCTCCGGCATCCTCCGAGGGAACGCATGGGCTTCACGACGTGTTCCCGCTCTCATAGGCCCTCGCAGCGCGCGTGGCGGGGAGGGGAGCAGGGCGGGTTTGGTCACGTCCCGCGGTAGATCCCCCCTGCGTGACGGAGGGACGGCGCAGGCGATGGCGGGCGGCTCGCGACGTGTCGTCGATCGAGGGACAAAGGCGCGGAACGGGCGAGCCTAGGCACCTGTGGTCCGGGCAGGCTCCTCGATCAAGCTGGCGCGTTCGTCACGATAGTAGCTCTGCGCGTAGGTGTATCCGCCCTCGCGATCGGAGTCGGAGAGATCGTTCAGCACTACACCCAGGATGTTGGTGTCGACTTGCCGCAGCTCTGTGAGGGCGACGCGAAGTTGCTCGCGTGTGGTCGTGCGGCATCGAGCCACCATGATGACAGCATCTGCGACACCGGCGATGACGACCGGGTCGACCACCGGGAGGACAGGCGGTGAGTCGACGATGATGACATCGAACCGTCGTCGCAGCGTGCCCAGCATCTCTCTAAAGGCAGGGCTCCCCAGGAGTTCCGCCGGGTTCTCCGGGATAGGACCGCAGCTGAGCACCGAGAGTCGCTCGGGGCATTCAGTGAGGTGATGACGGAGCGCCTCATCCGCAGACGCTGCGCCAGAGAGAACCGAGGACAACCCGAAGTTGTCTTGGTGTTGTTCCGGTGGAAAGAGAGAGTGCAGTCTCGGGCGACGCATGTCCGCACCGATGACCAACACCGATCTCTGGGCCTGGGTGAAGCTGGTCGCGAGGTTGATCGCAAACGAACTCTTCCCGTCGCCAGACGCAGGAGAGGTGATGAGAAGCACCGGGCATTGGATTCCGTCGAGGCCGAAGGTGATCGAGGTTCGAATCGCACGACAGCGCTCGGCAATGTGTGATTGCGGTCGGTAGTAGGTGTAAAGATCGCGGAAGCGTTTTTGGGCCCTCATGTTGCCCGGCGCAAATTCCGGGTTGGCTTGGATCACGGGTACGTGACCGAGCATTTGCATTCCGAACGGGTCGAGGACCCGCGCGAGGTCGGAGGTCCCTCGGATTCGCTGATCTCGCAGATCAATGCTGAGGGCGATCACCGAGCCCACCACCAGGCCCGTGAGCAGCGCGGCGATCAGGATGAGAAGCTTTCGCGGCCGGACGGGCTCTTTGGTGACTGTCGCGGTGTCGAGGAGCTCGACAGGGGCCTTGCTCTCGCGATCGACGCGGTTCGATACGCCCAATTCAGCATCTCGGCGCGCGAGCACTTCATAGGTCGACGCCGCGGTGGTCGCCTCACGCTCGAGGGCCCTGTATTCAGGTTCGAGGCGGCCGAGTTCGAGCGCGCGCTCGTTCTCCTTTGAGAGACTCTGCCGAAGCTTCGCCTCTGTGCGCCGCGCGGCGTCACGCTTGGCGCGTAGGCCGTCGAGGAGAGATTGGCTGAGGTTTTCGAGCCGCTCCTCGATCAGCATAACTCTCCCTTGCACGGCGATCATGTCAGGGTGACGGGGGCCGTAGCGGGTGGCCAGTTCTTGGCGATCTTGGAGGGCCTTTTCGTGCAGCGCGACGAGCTCATCAAATGTGGTGCGTTGGTCCGATTCTACGAGCGAAGCGGTCGCCCACTGACCCCCGTCACGCAGGGCCTTGGCCTCTTCATAGATCGAATCGATCGCGTAGAGATCCGCCTCTGCGCGCTTCGCTTTCTCGGTGAGCGTAGAGATGCTCTGCGCGATTAGATTCTGCCGGTCCGCGAGGGAGATCGAGGTAATTCGATGCTCCTGCTTAAACTCATCGAGCCTGGCCTCATTCTCTTCGAGGAGGGTGCGCGCACGGGCTCGCTCGTCCGCCACCGTAAGTTTCGCGTCCGCGCCGCTCTCCTCGCGAGAGCTGGAGATGTACTCCAGGTACGATCGCGTAACGACGTCTGCGATTTCCCGAGCGATCCCTGGATCTGGGTACTCCACTGAGAGCCGAATGAGTCTTGAGCCCGTGACCTCATTGACCTGGATGAACGAACTGAGCCGCTTTGCGGGGTCAATGCCCTCGACCGCCTTTTGGCGCTCGGCCGCGTTTTCGATGCCGTCAACACCCAGAAAGACCGGGTCGTCTGCAAGCCCCAGCTGCGCAAGACTCTCCTCAGCAATTCGACGACTCTTAATAATCTCGCGCTGTGTTGCGGCGTGCCGGAGGTAGTCGTTCCCTCGGTTGTTCTCATCGTCATGGAGGCCTTGGACCGCGTCGAGGACCTGCAACGAGGACGCGTTGACGACAAGGGTGGTGGTTGCGCGCCAGTAGGGCTGCATGGTGCCGATGGCGAGCACCCCAGCGAGGACGGCGATGCTGGTGCACACGAGCAGCACAAGCCACCGGTAGCGGATGATAGAGAACGCTCGCATGAGCGAGTCAATCGGGTCCTGGAGCGTCTCGCTGTCACTCTTCGTCGCCCGGTCTGTGTTGTGGTTTGATATCCGCACGTTCAGCACTCAAAGGGTACGCTGATGGGAGGCCTTCGACCACCAAACAGCACCCTCCTATTTGCTCAAAAATCCGCATTTGCTGGCGGCTGCGCGCCATGAACCTAGAATTGTGTCCAGGTGGAGTGATGAATTGTGGGCCTCTTGCCATTCAATTGTCCTGAAAGAGGCGCCGAGACGGTCTGTTTTAACCCGGCTGACCGTGAGGGTACCGCGAAACTACGGGTCCTCCGCGGCATCCTGCTAGGCTCTACCCACCGGATGGAGCGCTCTGCCTCAACCCCCGCAGCCTCGGCCTCCAAGGCACCGCCGAAGACGCAGTCGTTGCGGCAGCGCTTGGGGTCGACCGCGGCGGGCGAGATCACAGGGGCGGCGTGCTTGTGGTTCGCGCAGGTGCTCGTCGCGAGATTGGGTGGCGTCTCGATGCTCGGTGCATTTGGACTCGGCTTCGCGATCGCGACGCCGGTCATCTTACTCACCAACCTGCATTTGCGACCGATCTACGTGGTCGACGAGACATCGTCGTGGAAGTTTGAGGACTACCTAGGGCTTCGTCTGGTGTCGCTTCTCGTGGCGACCATCGTAGGGAGCGCTGCGACCTTTGCGTTGGGAATCGATTGGGAGGTGGCGAGCGTCGTCCTCGCGGTGATGCTGTATCGGGTCGCGGAGTCGCTGGGCGATATCTTCATCGCTCCAGCGCAGCGTCACAATCATTTGACGCGCTATGGCGTCTCACGGGCAGCGCGCGGGGCGTTGCTTCTCATCGGCATCGGGGGGGGCAAGCTGCTGGGCTTTTCGGTGACCGCGTCGATCTGGCTGGGCTGTGTACTCACGCTGTTCCTTAGCGCCCTCTATGACCGTGGGACGGCGAGACGGTTTGCAACGGCGCGTCCGCGGATATCGTGGACGCGTATGACGGGCCTCACGCGGTGGACGGCGCCGGCGGGCGTCGCGGCTGCGGTGCTCAGCTTGACCTTAGGGGTTCCCGCGTACGTGCTCGAAGCGGTTCGTGAGGTGCGAGAGGTTGGCTTCCTCACCGCAGCGCTCTCGATTGTTGCCATTGGGGGCATGCTGAACGTGATTGTGGGGGGCGCCACCATTCGCAATCTCGCGCGGCTGTACGCGCGCGGGGACCGGTCTCACTTGCGTTTTCTTGCGCGTCTGAGTGCCGGAATCGCCGTGCTTCACGGAGGGCTCATTTTGCTTGTTGTGTTCGCTGGAGACCTCTACCTCACCAAGGTGTACGCTCCAGACTACGCCCACCTTCACCAGGCGTTGATATGGGTCTCGATCACGGGCCTCATCGCGGGCGTAGGCAACATCATGTCGCAGACCGTGATGGCCATGCGGCGCTTCCGGACGCAGCTCGCGGTCAGCATCGTGGGTCTCATCGGGGCCGTCGTCGCGGCGCTCATGCTTCTTCCAATCTACGGAGTTTTGGGCGCGGTCTTCGTTCACCTCGGCGTCGCCACGTACCGTCTGGTCGCATTTTCTGCCGTCTTAACTTCCCGCTCGTCGTTGGATGGGACAGGGAACCACCAACCGAGCGCGAGCAATATCCAAAAGTGACGCCAGTGGATTGAGTCGATCACGACGCTCTGTAGGGCGACAGCCCACAGCGAGGCTGCGACGATGGTCGCGTCCGCGTTGGGGTCGAGCGCGCGCCTTTGGATTGCGGTCAACGTCGACACGATCAAGGTCGTCCCTAAGGTGAGCGCGACGCTGAGCAGTCCCAGGACCCCGTTTTCAACGAGCGCGCGGATGTAGAGACTATGAACAGCCCGAGTGAATACTCCTTCGGAGACGCCGGGACCGAGGCCGAGCGGACTGTCGATTGCGGTCCGGAGCGCCTCAAATTGCGTAAAAAACCGGTCGTTGTCATATCGCTGCATCTTCGTCCGATGCGAGAGCATCGTCGCGATCTCTTCGTATTGGATGAGATACTGAAGAAGCGCACCCACGGCGAGCATCGCGACTGCAAACACGACGACTCCTTTCCCGGATTTGCGTTGGCGGGACCTACTCAGCATGCTGATGCCGGCGTAGGCGGCGACACCCAGGATGCTCGTTCCCCATGCCGCGCGGGAGTACGTGACGATCAAGCCGGTGGTGATGATCAATAACGCAGCGCCCCATCGCAGTCTGCTTACGCCGTCTCGTCGTAGAAAGCGCGAGAAACATAGGATAAATGGGCAGACGAGGTAGGCCGAGTAGACGTTGGGATCTTTGAAAAAACCAAAGACGCGCCCTTGTCTCGAGATGATGTCCACGCCCGGAAGGCGGCCAAAATAGAGCGCAAGCGTGATCGCCGTGGACCCCACCGCAGAGAACAGCCACCCGCTGAGGATCGCGTCCTTCGCTGGCGCGCCGTATCGGACGATGAACTGAACGAGGAAGAACCACAGAACGCAGAGATAGAGGCTGACAAGGGTAAAGCGGACGTTGAAGATCGACATCCGTGTTGAAGGGAGCGTTGCGAACGTCGTGATGACAAAGATTGCGACGCCAACTGTAGGGAGACGAATTCGTGGGTGGTAGGCGAAGCCCGTCACGAGGAAACTGAGGACGAACCACACGCACACGAGGAGATCGAAGGGGGCGGGCTCGATCCGAGCGAGCGCCGATGTGAGCATAGCGAGCAGGATCAAGGCGCTCACGACGCGTGGCATCGGCTCACGAGAGAGCGAATGTTTTGTCCGCTCGCTCAAGGGACGGCTCCCTCGCCGTCCATGGTCTCCGCGCTGCCATATGTATCTCGTTCTGTCGGCGTGGGCGTGGGCGTTGCATCGAGCGCTCGCGCCGCTCGAATCAGGAGTTGTGTCTGCCACCGGATGTCCGCACGAGAGCGTGGAGAGATGGGCGGCGGCGCATCTTTGAAGCTCTGGGCAGACGATCGAATAAGCTCTAAATCGCGGGTCTGAAGGGCGCTCTCCAAGAGCAGGAGGGTGAGCCGTCGTCTTTCTGCGACGGCAGGACGCTTCAGCAATTTCGTGAGTATTTTCTGAAGTTCCCGCTCGTGTGCTTCGCTGGGCTCGACGCGAATGGATCGCGCGTACAACTGGTAGGAGCGGAAGTCGGTCGGGCGCACACGAACCAGGTGCAACGCCTCTGATGTCGCGAGCAACGGGTCACCGAGGAGCGTCGCCGCCCGAATACGGAGAACGAGCGCCTCGGGATCTGGGACCGTTTGAAACGCTCTCGCTCGTGTCATGCTCAACACGTGACGCGGGTGTCGCTCAGTCAGCGCGCGGGCGAGGAGGAAGAATGGCTCATCGCGTCGCGGCGTCACCGCTGCGAGTTCCTCTGGATCGAGAAGCTCGGCCAGGTAGGTCACGAACTCCTGGTCGGGGGGACGGATAAGCTGGGATAACGCGGCTTGATAGGCGCGACGGGCGGCGCGCGGATTGCCGAGGCGTTGTTCAATCTGTCCGAGGAGGAGGTGTGGTTCGATGGCCGCAGGTTCAAGTCGACGCGCGGTGTCTGCGGCTCGCTTCGCCGCAGCCAGGTCTCCCTCGCGAGCGGCAGATCTCGCCCGATACAGATGCAGCCTCGCGTCGAAGGGGTGGCGACGAATGGCCTGTTCGAACTCTAATGTTCCATCGCGAACTTTGGACACGAGCGAGCGTTGGGCGGCCCAACTTCCTCCCGCCCACGCACTGAGCGCGAACAAAAAGATCGTCGCGAAGGCGCCCGAGCCGACCGCGCGCCTTGCCGTTGACCGTTTGATGCGGAGCGTGCTGACTGGAGAGACGGTGGATGCCAGCGCGACGGCAGGCGCGGAGACGCCGTTGAACTCAAGATTGAAGTCGACGAAGTTTTGGCAGCAAAGGGCAGCGAGCGTCGCGAGCACGAGGGCGCTCGCGCCGTCTCTCCGGCGCCACAACGCGGTGATGAGCCACGCGAGGACACCGCCAAGCACAACGGTCCCGATCAGCACTCCATACTCGACCAGGATCACGAGCGGCATGGACTCGATGTGGGTCATTGTACGTCCGCTCAGCGTCGGGGACACCACCGGGAGGAGATCGCTCGCGGCTCCTCGGCCGAGTCCGATCGCGTGGGAGAAACGCAGCAGGTCTATGTGTCCCCGCAGAGTCACCAGTTTTTCTGCCCCCTCCGGAGAGGTGAGGGTCGCCAACTCGCTCCAAGC
>JBDQGY010000214.1:0-7351 GCA_040265175.1 Nannocystaceae bacterium | reverse complement strand
GACTGGGGGACCTTGCTGCTGCTCGGTGGTGGCTTCGCCATGAGCGGGTTGGTCTTCGAGACGGGCCTCGCGGACGCCATCGCCCGCGGCGTCCTTCAAGACGGCGCCCTCCCTGGAGGTGCCCCCGTGCTGATGTTCGCCGCGGTCGGACTGGTGATCTATCTAACCGAGGTCGCCTCGAACACCGCGACGACCAATATGATGCTGCCGGTGCTGATCCCCATCGCCGTCGTCGCAGTGTTCGAGGCGACCTCGGTTAAATAGATCACCAGTCCGACCGCGGCGAACATCAGCATGGGGGCACCTCCAGGGAGGGCGCCGTCTTGAAGGACGCCGCGGGCGATGGCGTCCGCGAGGCCCGTCTCGAAGACCAACCCGCTCATGGCGAAGCCACCACCGAGCAGCAGCAAGGTCCCCCAGTCGATGTCGACCGCTTGGCGCCACGTGATCAAGCGGGGGGTCCCGCGCTCGTGCGGATCGGCCGAGGACTTCGCGTCTCCGGGAAGGAGAAATAGAGCGGTGACCCCCAACATCGCGACCACCCCCTCATGCATGTGGGCTCGCCCCCATTGCGCGAGGGGGCCGCCAGGGTCGAGGATTCTCAAGGCCGCGGGCGTGAGCCATCCGAGCACCGTGGCGGCGAAGACCGCGACCACACGGCGCTGCGCGGGACGGATCGGCCCGAGCGCACTCAAGCGGTTGGAGAGCTCGTCGGTCAGCCCGGACACGAACGCGACGGGCGCGGGAAATCGGCGGAGCGACAAGAACAGCAGGAGGGCAACGGCGCAGGCGCTCACCGGGAAGGCGAAGGCCATCCATTGGACAAAATCGATCCGCTGCCCGAGCTGTGATTCGATCTGTTCGATCGCGATCATATTGGGCGCGGTGCCCACCGGTGTGGCGACGCCACCGAGGGAGGCGGCGTAGGCCAGCGTGATCATCAACCCTTCGGTCCAGCGAGACATGGCGCCGACCGTCTCGTCTGTGTCGGGCAGGTGGCGACCGAGGGTCCGCGCCAGCCCAAGTGCGATGGGCAGCATCATCGCGGTGGTCGCGGTGTTGGAGACCCACATGGAAAACCCCCACGTGATCAAGGTGACGGCAGCGAAGGCGCGCGCGGGCCGACCCGCGATCCAGGGCCGCGAGAGCAGCCACAAGGTGATCCGCCGATCGACCTCGCAGACGGAGAGGGCCCGGGCGAGGATGAATCCTCCGAGGAACAAAAAGATGAGCGGGTGCGCGAAGCCTTGAAAGGCTGTCTTCGCGCCGGCGACACCCATCAAGACGCACAGCGCGGGTCCGACCACCGCGGTCACCGCGAGCGGGATCGCCTCTGTGATCCACCAGATCACCACCAGGACGCAGATCGCGGACAGCCGGTGGGCGTCGGTGGGCAATTCCAACGGCGCGAGCAACATCGACGTCGCCAAGATCGGACCGAGCCACCTCCCAAACGCGCGACGCCGCGCATCAAATCGCGCCTCGGCTTCGCTCATGTGGGGCGTTGCGTCGATGCCTTACTGTACTACGGCGTGCATAATTGTGGGCCAACCCTGCCGCTCGTCGCTGCGAGCGCAGGTGGGTTGCAGCCGCAGTCAGCAGGACCGTAGAGTCGCCGGAAACGCTCAAAACCCCGAGTTATCGGCGAACTTCTTCGATTTTGAGCACGCCGTCGGAGGCGCGTGAGCCTCACGGATCAGGGACAAAATCACGCACGGTTTCAAATTGGTAGACGCCTCTACAGATCGCCCGTCAAACGGGCGATGTCCTCGTGTAGATGACGTTGCAACTAGGCACGATGGGGATGCAGATCGTCTGTGACGCCATCGATGACGGTGTGCTTATTTTTGATGAGTCGGACCGAGTGGCGTTTTGCAACGCCGCGGCGTGTCGACACCTCGGAGTCCGGGCGCCGGCGTTGCTCGGCAAAACGAGTCACACCGTCGTCACTCGATTCTTGCAGATTCCCCGCGACAAAGCGACGCTCCTGTTCGCGGGCGAGACCGTCAACTGCCCCGGTGCAGCAGGTGAGGTAGATGGTTTTGATGTGAAGTGTCTCCGCCTGCCTTCTCAACGGCCCGGGGGATCGGTGCCCGCGGATCGACTGCAAGAAACGCCAACCGCGATGGTGCTGAGGGATCGAAGTCGAGCGAAGCAGCTTCGCGCCATGGAAGACGCGGCGTCGGGATCCTCGGGGCAGTGGGGGAGGGGAGCCGACCCCGTACTCGACCACCGCGCCATCTTGCAGTTCTTGAGTCACGAGACCCGACGCGCCAACCGTGACGGTGAGAAACTATCGGCGGTGTTGGTGAAGGCGCCGCTCGGTTTGACTTATGAGGCGCGCGACGCGTGGATCTCTCCGGTGCTGCGAAGCACGGACAGGCTCGGCGCCTTGGCCGTGGCCCGCGTGGTCGGCGACGCCGGGCTCGACCCGCGGGAGGTCACCATCGCGGCGCTCGCGGTGCCTTTGCACCCAGAGTTCTCATGGAATCTTGTGGTGCTGCCGTTCGCCGGCGAAACTGGCGCCCACGCTGTCGCGCTGCGAATCCGGGCGCGCGCGCCTGCGGAGATTGCGCGAAGCGTCTTCGTCGGAGTGAGCTCCTTGTGTCTTCGCCGCGCCGATTGGGTCGTCGCGGATGGCTTCGACACAGCAGAGAGTCTCCTCGAGCGCGCCTATCGACAGGTCCTTGTCGACGAAGAGACGCGTACGGGACCCAGCGCCGCCTAGGGCGTTGAAACGCACGCGATGATATCGCGATCGAACGTGTTATATCTTCGACCCTGTGAGTGCGCGGAAGGCCAGATGCGTTCGAGTTTCACGGCGGCAGGTGGTCCGCGCGTGGGCCTTTCGCTCGTGCGTGACGATGGCGTGCACCGCGTGGTCGCTCGCGCCGGTCGACGCGCAGGCCATGATGGACCGGCGGGAGGGGGATGTTACTCAGGCGCCGGCGACGGACTCGAGCGCCGAGGAGGAGGCGTCGTCTCCACCGAATCACGAGGCGACCTTCATGGTCGCGCCGCGTGACGAGGTAGGGTACGCGTCTCCGTATCCCGCCCACCCGCGGTTGTCGGTGGGCAATGGTTACTTTTGCTTTGTCGAAGATTCGACCTGCTCCATGTCGCTCTTGGCGTGGGTTGATGTGGGCGCGGGAATCAACGCCATCGAGACCGATGAGGCCTTCGATGTGCCCTACACCCAGTTTCGCGTGGGTGGAGGGATCACCTTTCGCCCCATCAAGATCGCCAAAAAGACCTGGCACCCGTGGGCGGTGGGCCCCGTGGTGAGCTGGTCGCTGGGCTCGGGCTCGGTGCTACCGGGCAGCAATGATACCCCTTTCATCGAGAGAGACGACACGCGGGCGATTCGGTTCGGCGTCGTGAATCAGCTCTGGCTCGGGCCGCGTCGTAACGGCTTCCATCTCGACGCGACGATCGGGGCGGTGTCGAGCAGCGTCTTCAACGCCATCTCGGACAAGCGCTACTCCGGCTTTAATGCGGAGTTTGGGGCCGGCTTTGGAGGGTGGGGCGGCGTCTTCGTCAACGGTGACTTTCTCGACGGAGACACGCGCATTGTCTTTGGTTTCAAGGGGCACGCCATCGCCGCGGGCCCCGTGGCTGTGCTCGTGATCTCCGGCCTGTTGCTCGGAGGCGTGGCGATCGGCGGGGGTGGAGGATGAGCCGGTTGAAGTTTTCACGAGTCATGGGAGCGCGCATGTTGGTGGCGGCGTTGGGGGTTTCGTTGATGACCTCCGTGGCGAGCGCCGAGGGCGTCGCGCCGGCGGCGAGCGATGCGGGTGTCGAAGTGTCGGAGCCCGTGGCGAGCGACGCGGCCACCGAAGCTTCGGAGCCTGTGGTGAGCGATGCGGCCACCGAAGCGGTGGAGCCCGCAGCAACGGAAGATGCGACGGCAACGGAAGATGCGACGGCAACGGAGGATGCGGCGGGAGCGGATGTGGCGGCAGCAACGGAGGATGCGGCGGCGCTGGGACCTGATCTTCGTGACGGCTACTCGATGACACCTCCCGAACAAGGGCCTCCATTTTACGGCGCTGGGGACGAAGAGGAACTCCGCGCGCGCTTTGAGCTCCAGCGCGGCGACGCGAGCGGCCCCGAGATGGCCAAGGGGAAGCGTGCGTTTCGCTGCTGGGTGGCGGACCCGTCGTGCGGATGGACGCTGGAACTCCAAGCAACCTCCGCTTATGCGCGCCGTTTCCGTCAAGGGGACGTGAGCCGCAACGAACTCAACCAGTGGAATTCGGGGCGCGCCCAGTACGATCTGTGGCTGAACCTTCCCGTTGTGAGCGAGGTCGTGGGCGAGCGTCGGTATACTCGCCTCACCCTCGGACCCAAAGGCGGAGTGATCGCAGGGGAAGAAGAATCGTTGTTTGGCAACGTGGGGGTGGCGATGCGGTACTGGTTCAAGCGAGGATCCTGGTCCCCCACGCTGGAGGTCTCCTCCGGCATCAGCTTTTGGCTCCGCGGCACTCGCGGTGAGTTTGGGGGCGGGCCTCAGCGCTCACCGTTGGGCTTGACTGGTGACGTTGGCGTCGGAGTCGGCGGCTGGGGTGCGCTGATCGTCGGCGGCCAAATCAACACGGCGCTCTCGCGCAGCGAACTCCCCGACGAGATCCGAATCTCCACGAGCGGGAGTTTCTTTGTCGGCTTTCGCGGCAACATCGCCTGGGGATTGCCAGCGGTCGCGAGCGTGGCGACGCACGGGTTGACGCAGCGCTACGTTCAAAGCCCCTAGGTGGGACCGTCGGCGGTGGGGTCGTCGTAGCGCGCGAGGGCGGACGCGAGGTTGGCCGCGCTGGTGAAGTGAATGGCAGGCATGCCGACCGCTCGCGCACCGTGGACATTTTTCGCGCGATCGTCGACGAACAGGAACCTCGATGGCGGTGCGGACATGGCGGCGCACGGGCCCAGATATGCATGCGGCGACGGCTTTCGTACGCCAGTGTCACACGACACAAAGCTGCGTCGTACGCCGGCGTCGCCGAGGCCGCAACGCAGATCCACGAGATCATACCAGCTGGAGTAGTTCGATAAGGCGTGCAGCTCCCAGCCAGTCTCGACCAAGCGCTGCACCAGGCCTCGCATCCCTGGAATCCACGCGTAGCCCTCTGAGAGGCGCTGCTTGAGGCCATCGAGGTCCCAGGGACGACCATCGAGGTAGTAGTGGGCGTGGAACTGTGCTTCGTCGATCTCGCCGCGCTCGAACGCGTGGAATGCTCGCTTGTCCTTCAGCGCAAAATGGGTGGTGAGATCCTCACCAAAGAAGGCTGGGACGACGCGATAGGCAGGATCCTCGACGAGTGTGTCCATGACATCCAGCAGGAGAATAGGTCGGGTAAGGGGCATAGCTGTGGGGCTTTGCGAGACTCAGGAGAGTTTAGCGGCATCTGTGCGCCAGGTGTGACAACTCGGTATCGCTCCGTTGCATTTCGCCGTTCCACCCGCGATATTTCACGTGGATGACACGATCGAGACACGCGGTTGTCGTCGAACGGCTGCAACGTCCGCATTCGGATGTTCGGAGGATTTGACCCGGGTGCGCCGAAGCACCAATTTTTTGACCGTCATCGCGGCGCGGCCATCGTGGTGGTACTCGCGCTGTACGGAGCGGTCTATTACGCCGGTTCACAGGTGGAGTTCGAGCCTCCGGAGGTAAACGAGGAGGTGGTCGCGGTTGAGCTTGCGCCCTCTCCGGTGGAGGAAGAGCCGATCGAGGAGATCGAAGAGGAGGAACCTGAGGAGCCACCGGCGCCACCTCCGCCCAATGCTCGAAGGTCGTCTGGTCCAAAGAAGCCCGCGCCGAAGCTGGAGACACCCACTGATCTATCCGAGCAAGACCTCGCGGAGTCGGACGCCGCGTCGGATGGCCAAGCGGGTGGAGGGGGTGGAGGCACCGGACCGGCGAAGCCCGCGGGAGACATCGGTAAGAAGGAAGAGAAGCCTGAGCCGCCAAAGAAAAAGGCGCCCCCCAAACGGGATCCGAAGAAACCGACGACGCTCACCCGCGCGGATAAACCCGCGAAGAAGGCCGCGGGAAATCCGCAGCCCAAGTATCCCTCCGCGATGCAAAAGCGTGGGATCGAGGGTCTGGTCGTGGTGAAGATGACGATCGATCAAAAAGCGCGTCTGCGCAAGCTCAAGTTCGTCAAAGTGACCAACAACGCGACCAAGGAGAGCCACATCGCGAAGGCCAACGAGGTCATGAAAAAAGAGGTGGGGCGCGCCCTGTCAAAGTGGAAGTTCACCGAGCCCTGCCGTCACCCGGACGGGCAGGCATTCACCTGCGTTATGCGAGAGCGCTTTCCATTTAAGTTGAAGCGCTAGTCATCGGAAAGAGTCAAATTCATGGATCTACATCATATTTGGAGTTCAATGGGCCTCGCGGCCCGCCTCGTCGTCTTCACCTTGGTCGGGATGGGGATTTGGAGCTTGGTGGCCGGCGTTGAGCGTTTCATCGCGCTTCGTAAATCAAACCGCGCGTCGGAGCAGTTCGCTCGCTCTGCAAGTGAGCTGGTGCAGGAGGGTGACTTTGAGGCCGTCTTGTCTTTGACGGAGCGCCACGGGGTCTCTCCCCTGGCCCAGCTGTACCGGTTCGGACTCCAGAGCTATCTAGACAATATCGATGACAAAATTCTCGGCCCCGTTGAGCTGGCGACCCGTCAATTGTCGCGCAGACTCGAGGACTTGAGCGCGCAGCTCAAACGAGGGACGGGCATCCTCGCGACCACGGGGTCCACTGCGCCGTTCGTTGGGTTGTTTGGGACCGTTATCGGAATCATCACGGTCTTCACCCAGATGGCAGAATCTGGCGGAGGTGGCTTTGACACGGTGTCCGCCGGCATCGCCGAGGCGCTGATTGTGACGGGGCTCGGCCTGGTCATCGCAATCGGGGCTGTGTGGATCTTCAACTTCCTCACTCAAAAGTTCGACGTTATCGAGCTTCAACTGCAGCACGCCTCGAGCGAACTCATCGATCACTTGGAGACCAAGGGTGGCCACACTCGGTAAAAATCCATTTACCAAAACTGGCAAAAAGAGCGGGGTGCGTCCAGACATCAACGTCACGCCGCTCGTGGACGTGGTGCTCGTGCTCTTGATCATCTTTATGGTCGTGCTGCCAGCGGTCCAGGACGCGAAGTCCATCGAGCTGATCCCCGCAGACGCGGCGGATGATGCGGCCGCGGATGGCGAGGAGCCCGTGTCGCTGACCATCTCTCTCGAGGACGACGCGCCCGTGTTCACGCTGGTCGACGCTGATCTTCCGCGCGACGTCATCGTCGGCGCCGCAGTGGAGAAATGGAACGAGACGCCGGAGCTCCCGCTGCTGCTGCGCGTC
>JBDQGY010000213.1:0-7387 GCA_040265175.1 Nannocystaceae bacterium | reverse complement strand
CCGTCGCCCACAAGATCCCAGGCGATGTCGTCAGCGAACTCGACGCAGGTGCCGCCCGGCACGGGGGTCGAGGTGTAGGTGCCTGCTTCGATGTCAACCTCAACCATTCGAAGGTTGCTGATGGTGCCCGCGCTAGCTTCAAAGCCGTTGTACTCGGTGAGGTCGAGGGTTCCTTGCACCTGGAACCACGACCCTCCGCCTTGTACCTGCTCAAAAATAACGGCGCACTCCGTGCATGTGCCGTAGTTGGCGTTGGCGCCGCTGCCAAGGTCGATGGTGCCCGCTGCGGTCGGGCCGTAGCTCGCGAGCGTGAACGCGTGATTGTCGAATCCGACCGCGTCGACGACAGCCACCAGTCCTCCAAAGTTCGGATTGTACTCGATCGAGGTCGCAAGCGACGCCTGGATGCAGTCGCCGTCGCCGTCGCCGTCGCCGTCGCCGTCCCCAGTATCCGTAGTCGTCTCATCGTCCCCCGTGCCCGATGACTCGACGGTCACCTCGGCCTTGCAGCCGTCGATGAGGAGGGCGGACCCTGTTAGAAGTCCGAGGGTGAGCAGTGAGCGAGACCGGATACGAAAGATATTCATAACGAAAGGCTACCGGATTTATTTGTCGTCGATCACGGTATTTTTCGTCTGGAGTGCGCGGTGACAACCATCGACGACCCCCGTGTTGTCGCCCCATGAAGTTTGGAGCGTGCGCCAACGCGAACAGTGCCTCTGAGCCCCACGCAACGGGTGGCAATGAAGGAGAGGAGCAGGCAGGGAAACTCGGAGCGAGAGCAGATTATCTCACTGGACACCGTCGCGCTTCGTTTTGTGCCGGTCCGAAGTCGAGGGTCGCGAGCGCGATGCCGGAGAGCGTCACGACGGCGCTGGCGACGGCGCGACTTGTCATTGTTTCATCGAGCAGCCAAACGCCCCCCAACATCGCGATGGCCGGCACACTCAGCTGAGCGATCGCCGCGGCGGAGACTCGCAGGTGTCGCAGCGTGCGGTACCAAATCGCATAGCCCAATCCGGAGGCGAGCCCGCCGCTGGCCAGCGCCAGCCCGAGACCGGTGCTGGTCCAGGCGCCGGGAGGTCGGGCGTACTCGGTCCAGAGCGCGAGGGTCCAGAGCGCGAGGGCGATCGGAGCGGCGCGCCAAAAGTTCCCGGCGGTGACCAAGAGTGGCGCTGTCGCACCACGACCGAGAAGGGAATATGCGCCCCAGCTCGCCCCAGCCGCCGCCATTAACACGGCACCGAGGGGATCCGGGGCCGCGGAGTTCGGCCACAGCAAGCACACCAGACCGCCGGCCGCGAATACAAATCCAATGCGTGCGCGGCGGTGCAGTCGCTCGCCGTTCCGCCAGGCGGACGCCAACATGGTCAACTGTACGCAGGCGAAGAGGATCAACGCGCCGGTACCGGCATCGAGGGTGCGGTAGGCGACGGCGAAGGCGAGCGCGTAGATCAGCAAAAAACCGGCTCCACGCCAGGACCCATGGGCTCGTGGCCGCGCTCCGCGAGCGCGCGCTAGCGCGTAGAGCACCGCGGCTCCTGCGGTGAGGCGCAGCGCAGTAAAGGAGGCGGCGTCCATTCCTTCCGTGGCGAGCGCGTCTCGGCATAGAAGGGAGTTCCCGGCGAACGCCACCATGGTCACGGTGGCGAGCCCCAAGGATTTCGGGTGGACGCGCGGGGACGGCGAGGAAGGGCACACGAGCGCCAGGCATACCGCATATCCACCGTCAAAGGGGTCGCCACCGCGGCCCGAAGGCGGGCGCTTTTCTCAGGGGGAGCGAGTTCGGCCTCGCGGTCGCGTCGCGCGACCCCAGCGGGTTGAGGTAGAGTGTTGGAATGATTGGACCGTGGGGAGCAATGCGGGCGACGGCGCTCATGCGAGGACACTTTTTGCTCGGCCTTGCGTTGTCACTGACCCTCGCTGCCGCGGGATGCAGTGATGGCAGCGATGCGTCGACCTCGGGAGTCGAGGAGGACGGAACGGGCGGAGAGACAGGTGACGGCGTCGCAGATCTCCCGTGGGAGCCGGTGCCGGCGCGGGGCATCGGTATCGAGAAGGTAGAGGTGAACCAGGGGGTGGCGGTGCCGATCTACGTGGATGGCCAATGGGTCACGGGGCCCGAGCGAAACGCCCCACTCGTCGGAGGGCGCGACAGCATTGTGCGCGCGTACTGGCGCTACGGGGCGGGGTTCCAAGGGCGATCCATCGAGGCGCGGCTGGAGTTGGAGGCCCCTGGGGGTGCCGTGCGGGTCTACGCCGATGAGTTCGTGGTGGAGGACGCGAGCGTGAGTGATGCCCTGTCTCGAACGTTTTGGTGGCCTGTCCCCGCAGAGGAGTTTGAGGCGGGCGCCAAGTTCTCGATTTCATTGTGGGAAACTTCGGAGGAGTTCGCGCGAGTGCCTGACAATGAGGACCCTCCTAGAGCGCCCGCGCAGGGAAAGGAGATCATCGGAGTCGAAGCATCGCCGACCTCCATGGAGATCGTGATCGTTCCGTTGTACGCGAGTTGGTCTGGGTGTCAGGCGCAGCCGGATCTTTCCGAGAGCACTCTCGCGTTGTTTGAGAACATGATGTTCATGAAGAACCCGCTCCAGGACATTTCGATCACGGTGGACCCAGATCCGATCGTGCTCACGTCGGAGCCCACGAACCTCTACGATCTGTTTGGCGTGCTCGGCGATCGACGGGAGGCCGCTGCACCGGGACCGCAGGTGTATTACTACGGCCTGCTCGACGCATGCACGGCGGGGGTCGGGGGCGCGGGAGGGATGTCTCCCACCATCGTGGGGCCGACCATGGAAGAGGAGGTGTTTCGCATGGCGGTGGGACTCTCCCTCGACTACGATCCGCAGTTTTCGGCGGATACGCTCACCCACGAGATCGGACACGTGCAAGGCCTCGAGCACGTCGCGTGCGATTTCGCCGACACCCCCAACCCTGGGATGGACTTTCCCCACGCCGATGGCAGCATCGGCGTTTGGGGCTTTGGAGTTCGAGACGCGGTCTTGCGCAACCCCGAAGACTCTCGTGATTATATGAGCTACTGCTACGCGGGCAACTGGTCATCCGACTGGACCTGGTTCAAAACGTACTATCGGGCGCAGGTTTTAACCTCTTGGTCGGTGGGATCGATCGCGCCGTCTCGGGAGGATGTTCTTATGGCGGTTGTGGACTCCACCGGTGTCCGCGACAGCTGGTTGGCGACGGGACGCTCCTCGGGGAAGCCGGTCTCGACAGCTTCGCTCCAGATTGAGGTCGTCGCCCGAGACGACCGAGGGCTCAGAAGGCCACTGCCTGCGCGGATCATGCCGCTGTCGGAGACCGGAGAGGGTTTCCTCCTTTCGGCTGTGGTCCCCGCTGGGACGGTAGGTTTTGAGGTGTCTCGAGAAGGCAGATACGATTCGTTGATGCCTCGAGGTATGGGTCGGCTCCTCCAGGTAAATAGCCCCTGAGCGTTGCGCAGGCGGAGTAATCGCTGTTCCTCTGCCGCGCTTCGGAGAGAGGGGCACGACAGCGGTCCCTACGACGAGTTGGTGCGCACGGGACAACCGAGAAGAGATCGCCGCGAGGCTCTGTCGTGTGGCAGATCCGTGTTTTCTTTCGAGGGGCGCCCGGGCGGGTTTCAGGGTCTCTTGTGTTGATTTCGGGACGGCGTTTTTTTTCGCGGCCCATCAGTCACACGATTCTTGTGGATTTTGCTTCGACGCTGCGGGCGGAGGGGGGGAGATACAGTCATTGTCTCAAATCGAACCTATTGTGGCACTGCCGGTTGTGACGAAGAGTGCGCGTGCGGCCCGACTTGAAATCGTGCTGTCGCTTAACTAAGTGTGCGAAAGCGCGATGCCCGGTGAACGCACCCGATGTTGGAGGGGCGAGAAAGAAACACATACGATGAGTAAAATGGTTAAGAAGAGCCTGTGGGGCTTTCTGCTCAGTTCAATTTTGATGTTCACCGGGATCCTCTTCGCGGGTGTGAGCACACAAGGTTGTTCGAGCGAATGCAATCCATGTAATCCGGACGGATGTTCCGACAACCCATGCAATCCGTGCGCGACGGGGAATCCGTGCGCGACGGGGAATCCGTGCGCGACGGGGAATCCGTGCGACACGGGAAATCCGTGCAACCCCTGCGACACGGGAAATCCGTGCAACCCCTGCGACACGGGAAATCCATGCAACCCCTGTAGTACGACGGGGAACCCATGCAACCCCTGCGACACGGGGAACCCATGCAACCCCTGCAGCACCAGCGGTTAGTCAAACATCGCTCGTGCTTGACGGGCGAATGAGAAAGAGGGGGCCCCGACGGCTCCCTCTTTTTTGTTGGGTCGTTGTTGCAGCGCCTTAAGCGGGGTCATGTCATCTGGGAGCGAGGGAAAATACCAACCCCATGATCTTCTGCGGAGCGCTTGCCCGCGTGATTACTCTACCGTCGAATGGATCCTCGCTCCTCGCTCGTCGCTCCTCGCTCCTCGCTCAGTCGTCGAGTGGAGAGCTTTGTCGCCACAGCTCATACCGAGACTCGATGCTGTCTTTGAGCGCTTGCTGGAGCATGGGGCGTCCCTTGACGTGGCGGGCACGGTTCTTGAGCAGGGCGGTGTAGAAGCGCCGATATCCTTCATCGGGCCAGACCTCCACGCGCGCGAGAACTGCCTGCGCTCCTTGAGCCCGTCGGATCTGGTAGTCGAGGGTATAACTCTCCCCGGGAAGGAGCCGGTTGTCGTAGATTTCTTTTTTGAGGTCCACGGAGAGTCGTCGGGCCACCGCGCCGACTCGCTGGGTTTGCTCGAGTGCGTGGCCGTCCTTGTCGACTTGCTCGAGCACCAGCGTGATCTGTGGCGGCGTATAGGTGGGCAGTCGATGCCCTGCGCCGGTGTTTGCGAAGGTCAAAGACGCCGTGATCATGTCTCCAACGAGGCTGCCAGTGCCCACGTGAAGCTCGACATCGACGGCGCCGCGCACCGTCTCTTTGTCATGGATGCCGCGGAAGAGGTGCCGGCGGTCTGGCATATGGCAGGACTGGCAGGTCTTGCCTTCCGCCGCGAACGGAGTCCGGCGCCACTCCTCGGAGGTCTCTTGAAAGAGTTTTCCATTGAGTCGTGTTTGGTGCGGCTTGAAGTCGTGGCAGGTGGCACAAAACGTCGGCGACTCATACTCCTCGCGCGGAACAAACCCGCCGTGGGGGGTTTTCTCTGCGATGGGTCGACCGGACGGGGGCCCGCGTACCTCGTGCTTGCGGACGTGACAGGCCGCGCAGCTGAGGCCGTGCGCGCGCAGCTCCGGGTCGAAGAGTTCGTTTACCTCGTTGTTGGCCAGCACCGGGTACTGTTCGGTCAGGGGGGCGTGGCACCGCTGGCAGCCCTCAATGGAGCTAAACTTGTCGTCGTTGTCGACGAGCTGGCCCATGATTCCGGGGCCCATGGCCTTGGAGTGTCGGCTTCCACGCCAGTCTGCGGCTTGGGAGGGGTGGCATATGGCGCATTGCTCGGGATCGAGTGATTTTTCGAGGTCTGTCCACTCCGCAGGAGCGTCGCCTTGGGGGGCGACGGGTGTCTTCCAATGTGCGTTGAGCCAGTCGCTACGTTTGAGTTCCGGGACGGTCGCGTCGATCTTCGCGAGCGCCTTCGCGAAGTTTTTAGGTCCAGACTCCGCAGGAAGTGCCTCTCGGTAGGGCTCGTCGGGGGTGTCGTGGGTGCTCCGCCCGCAAGACCCGAGGAGGCCCGAGAGCGCGTATACGGCGCACACGGTTCCTAGCCCCCGACGTCGTTTCGATCCCTGCATACGCTGCTCCTTTTGTACGGTTCTCAAGGTTGAGCACAAGGGGGGACCCCTAAATGGGACGCCCAAATGGGCGGCCTCGTGGCGAGAAAATGCGAGGATCGATGAGGGCGGCGCTCATGGGTACCTGCCCCTTGGGAACAGTGTTCGATGCGCAGTGATCGGGCGAGACTCGGGGCTGATGTCGCCCGGTGCAGCCGCAGGGTGACGGTGTTGTGATCTGAGGTGTCGAGGCGTTCGCACCAGTGTACGGTGAGTGTGACCGTGTCCAAAACGCGACGCCCGGCCGGCTGGCCTACGGCATTGGCGGTCGCCCGACTCCGACGCCGTCGTAGCCTCGAAGACCGCGTGGCCTCACCCGCCGATCGGGAGTTGTTGACGGCGGTTGCGCTGCGAGACCGCAGCGCGTTTGAGGCGCTTTGTCGACGATTTGGACACCGCCTCTATGGGTTTTTGCTCAGCCGTGCGCCTGCGCAAGAGGCCGAAGAACTGGTGCAAGAGGTGATGCGGACGGTGTGGACGAGGGCGGCGAACTACAAGCTGGCGTTGGCGGCTCCGAGCACTTGGATCTTGACCATCGCCTGGAACAACGCGAAGGGCATTGTTCAAAAGGACTTCGCAGGTGGCGGCGAGGTGACAGCCCTCGCTGGACGTCCGGGAGTCTTTTTGTACTCTCGTGCGGACGGTGGGATCATTTGTTCTTTGAACGATGGCGGAGTTGGATAAAGACGCTGGAGCCGACGGGGACGTCGTCGAGGTTGGCAAATGTTGGCAGTCTTTATCCAGTGGTCTGAGCGACCCGGCCAGGGGGGCTGCCGTGCTCAGAGAACGGTGGTCGTGACTCGTTTCCAGCGCTTCGTCAAGGCGGGGGTGGCTCCGATGGTCTGCTCGCAGGAGCCGGACACTTTTTGTTTTTGCTTGAGGACCAGATTCTCTCCAGACTCGATCGGGTACTCAATCGAGAGATTCCTTCGAGCGCCGTGTATTTCGCGACGTCTCGCTGTCGCAAGGGGTGCGGTGCTGTTCTCGCAGAACATCATTCAACGCCTACGAACAGTGTGGTAGCGGATCGAGACGGCGCTCCGCTCACGGCGTATGGTTGAACCGTCCAAGGTGAACAGGGGGCGAGCTCGGAGGCGTCGTCTCGATCCGATGGTGTTCACTTGCCGGGGGGAGCACGGGTTCTCAGGGGGTGGCGGAGGTGCTCGGTCTGGCGTTCTCGGAAGACGGAGATGCCGCGAAAGGATCGTCGGGTCTCCGTGAAGTCGGAGCCGCGGCGGCAACCTCCGTGACCGGGTGGCGCGTCTCCCGGGCCCCGTCCAGGCACGGTGAGTGGTCATGGCCACCAAGGCCGATCTGGAGGTGGACGACGACGGCAACGCGATCCTTGCGGTGGAGGAGTGGAGTTCGAGCGTCGGAGGATCCAGGGGCGCCGTCTATGTGAATTTTACCTTGTTCTAGGGGGCGCGCCGTGGAGTGAAGCGCGATGAGCACGCGGAGTACGGGGCCCGCCTCACCGCTGGCGTGAGCACATATGGAGACAGATGAGACCTCACGCTCCACGCGGCCTGGACGGCTTGACCGGCTTTTGCCGCCTCCGCTAGGG
>JBDQGY010000212.1:0-7417 GCA_040265175.1 Nannocystaceae bacterium | reverse complement strand
ATCAGGTACCGCCGTGGTCGTTCTCACCTCATCTTGGCAGGCGACCGCCACGACCGCGCAGAGCAGAAGGGGCTGCCAGCGCGGTTTTATGGGCATTCGTGGGCACGGGGAGTCCCTGGCGACCCCTGTATCGAAAATTGAGCCCATGCCTCCACCATAGCTGGCTCGATCGAAGAGTCCACAAATCCCCAAAAAGTGGCCATCAGAGAACTTTACAGCCCTCCCTAGCTATGCGAGTTTCCCCCTGAACCCCGCACCCGAGACCCATGAATATCCGCCAGATTATCACTGCCATCTCTGTTGCGTTCGTCTCGTCCGCTGCCTTCTCCGGCGCGTGCGTGAGTGTCGACTATCCAGACATCGCGTTCCGATGCAATCCGTCACTGGGCAGCGACGCTTGCCCCGACGGTTTTCAGTGTTGTTCCGATGATCCTGCAGCCTACGACTTGGCTCTCGCGACAAGCGTCGGTGTCATCCCCGATTACGACAGCGCGCCGACGAACCGCACGCGCGTTCCGATCTTCTCGGAGTCCAACAACGTCATCTCTCGGACGGGGATGTGCGTGTCGAAGAGCAACGTGATCGGCCCACTCGCGCAAAACCAAACGGGGCTGTTGCAGCCGCCCGCCGTTGGTTGTCCGAGGCCGTGCAATCCCACGTGGACCGAGTCTGAAAGACAAAGCGTCTGCGGGTCCAACGGGCTGGGACAGACGAATCTGTGCTGCCAGACGGTCGAACTCGATTTTACGGATTGCGTGTTCGATGAAAACCTGACTTGTTTTCGCCCGGTGACGGGACTCGATCTCGGTGTGACTGGTAACAACCCGCCGCCCCTCTCGCGCGTGGACTCTTCTGGCAATGTTATTACGGGCTCCTCCGTAAACTGGATTGGGGGAGACCACGCGACGATGCAAGGTCCCGACGGCGACGCCTGCACGACCTTCGCGGGAGGCGATAAAAGCAGCGTGCTCTGGAGCGAGTGTGTCCGTTCGCTCTCGGTGGCCAACCAGCGCGGTTACTGCCTGTCGCGGGATGACAGCAACGGCATCGCGACCTGTCCGCTTACCAGCACCTCCTACGTCGACGCGTGCGAGCAGTTGAACAACGCCAACGGCTTGAGCTGCTAGGCGAAGGGTAGATCTTTCGGGGCCGCTCCCCTGCCAGCGGAGGTTATGAAGACCGCACGCTATGCATTTGCGCGAAGTTCGCAAAATGCTTCAAAGTGGATTTCAGGTCGGTATAGCTGAGATTTTGGTGTCCCACATGGGAGTGCGGGTGGCCGCTCGGAGTTTGGTGATATCTCGCAACGTGCCCTAGATTGAGTCGGCTGCCAGCATTCGCGCGCTATGCGCACCCCGTTGGCGCGAGGACGAACGTGACCTTGACCGAGTCAGACAAATCCAATGTGAACGCCCCGACCAAGGCTGGTGCGGCCAAGAAGAAGGCTGCCAAGAAGAAGGCGGCCAAGAAGAAGGCGACCAAGAAGAAGGCCACGACGAAGAAGGCCACGAAGAAGAAGGCCACGAAGAAGAAGGCCACGAAGAAGAAGGCCACGAAGAAGAAGGCCGCCGCGAGCGGGGAGATAGCGTCTGCCGCCGGCAAACATCTCGTCATCGTGGAGAGTCCTGCGAAAGCGCGGACCATTAATCGCTATCTCGGGGACGAGTTCGTCGTATGCGCCTCGAAGGGACATATTCGTGACTTGCCCAAGGGGGCGAGCGCCTCCAAGGCCAAGGGCAAGAAGAAGAAGAAGTCGCCAATTCCCGGGGTGGATATCGAGGGGGGGTTTGAGGTCGAATATGTAGTGCTCGCAGACAAAAAGCAGCATGTCGCGGAAATCCGTAGGGCGGCCAAGGGGGCCAACGAAATCTGGTTCGCGACGGACTTGGACCGCGAGGGGGAGGCGATCGCCTGGCACCTCGCGGAGGAGCTCGGCGTCGATCCCTCCCACGCGCGCCGGGTGGTGTTCAACGCCATCACGCAGGCGGAGATCAAGCGGGCGTTTGATAAGCCTCGGGGTATCGATCTTCAGAAAGTGAACGCCCAGCAGGCGCGGCGCGTCCTCGATCGCATCGTGGGCTACAAGGCGTCTCCGCTGCTCTGGAAGAAGGTCGCCGCCGGGTTGTCCGCAGGTCGTGTGCAGTCCGTGGCGGTGCGACTCGTGGTCGATCGGGAGCGGTCCATCGAGGCCTTCATCCCCGATGAGAGCTGGCGAATCACGGTGCGGCTCGCGACGGAGGTGTCGAAGGCGTCCGGTTTCGCGGACGCGTGGGGGTCATTTATGACGAGTCCCGAGGGCGTCAAGGGGCCCACGGTGAAGGCCCAGCACGCGTGGATGGCGGAGCATGGCGTCGTCCGCTGTGAGCTCGTTGAGTTGGGCGGTGAAAAGTTTCAGTTGGGGTGCAAGGCAGATGCCCCGGAGGACCTGGGCGGCGCGGCGAGCGCTGCCGCCGAAGCGGCGGGGCTGCGGGACGTGTCGGTGGACGTTGCGGCGAACGAGGACGGCAAAGGGCCGGCCAAACATCTTCGCACGCTCCGAGGCAGCCTCGACCCCAAGGCACGATACGAGGTTGAAAGCATCGAGCAGAAGGAGACGAGCTCTCGGCCGCCGGCACCGTTCATCACTTCCTCGATGCAGATCGCGGCGTCCACTCGCTTGGGGTTTGGCGCCGAGCGCACCATGCGACTCGCGCAAGAACTCTACGAAGGAGTGGAGGTCTCGGGCGAGGGGCGGGTCGCGCTCATCACCTACATGCGGACCGATTCGACGCATTTGTCCGCGGACGCGGTGTCGAAGGTGCGAGACTATATCAGCAACGAGCTCGGCGACGCCTATTTGCCAGCGAAGCCGAAGACCTACTCCTCCTCCAACAAAGACGCACAGGAGGCGCACGAGGCTATTCGACCGACAGATCCTGCGCGGAGTCCTGCGTCGCTGCGCGGTCGGGTTCGTGGTGCGCGCGCGGAAGACCTCATGAAGGTCTACGAGCTGATCTGGAGCCGCTTTGTCGGTTGTCAAATGAGCCCCGCACGGTGGAATGGCACGGCCATTCGCTTCGCGCGGACCGACGATAAATCGGGGGCGGTGCTGCGCGCCACCGGCCGCACGCTGGCGTTCGATGGCTTTTATCGGGTCACGGGGGTGCCCACGGCGAGTGATGAGCAGACCCTCCCCGAGTTTTCTCGCGGGATGTCGACCGCGCCTATCTCGGTTGAGCCGGAGCAGCGGTTCACCTCGCCGCCCCCGCGGTTCAATGAGGCCTCCCTCGTCAAGGCGCTGGAGTCCGGAGGGATCGGGCGGCCCTCCACCTACGCGAGCATCATCGCGACAATTCAAAAGAGGAACTACGTCGAGCAGCTCGAGCGGCGGTTCCATCCCACGGACCTTGGGGAGGTCGTCACCGATAAGCTGATCGAGGCGTTCCCTAGCCTCTTGGACGTTGGCTACACCCGGGACATGGAGTCAGAACTTGACCACGTGGAGGAGGGGAGCACCGACTGGAGAGAGATGCTCGCGCAATTCTACGCCCCGTTCTCCAAGCAGGTCGAGGCGGCGATGGAGAGCATGTCGCACGCGAAGGCGGAGCTCGAAGAGGCGATGTACGCGTGCCCGGAGTGCGGCTCGAAGACGGCATATCGGTTCGGGAAAAATGGCCGCTTTTTGTCGTGCACCGGATACCCCGACTGCAAGTATGCCGCCCCCATCGACAGGAAAGGCAGGCCGCTGCTCCCGGAGCGGGTAGACATCGTCTGTCCCATCGACGGATCCGAGATGGTGCTTCGCACCGGTCGATTCGGACCGTTCATGGCCTCGGTAAACTATCCGGAGGTCTCCTTTGCGATCAACGTGGACAAAAAAGGATTCGTGAAGCTGCCGACCTCACCCGCGTTTGACTCCGACGAGGAGTGTCCGAAGTGCGAAGCGCACCTCAAGCTTCGTCGCGGAGAACGGGGCCCATATTTTTATTGCTCGCAATTCCCGAAGTGTCGATCGAAAAAATCCTGGGCAGGACTCGATGACTCCCGCAAGACAGAACTTGACGCGGTCCTCGCGGCGCACGAGCGGGAGTATCCGGCGGAGGTGCTCCGCCGAGGTGACGGCAGCCTGATCGAGAAGGGGACGCCCGTGCGGGATCTCGTGATCGAGGGCGGGCTCGCGACGCTGGAGATCCATCCGGACGCGACGCCCCCGGAGCCGACGAGCTAGCCGCGTCTCTTGAGCGGTGAGACGAGAGCCCACGCGGCGTGCTGGGGGTGTCCGGCGCCTCGTGGGTCGGCGGTACTGGAGGCGCGCGGGAGCGGAAGGTGCTAGCATCGCCCGTGTCGGAGCATCATGCGAGTCGTCTTTATTGCAGAAGAAGATGTGGGGGCGAACGTGGCGATGTTGTGCGCCGAACTCCGGCGCTGCGGCGTCGCAGATGCGCGCATGATGGTGGTCAACGAGGCGCCAGGTCGCCTCGCAGCCCCTGATATTCCGCACGTCCTCGACGGCGGGGTAGAGGCGACCCACCTGTTTGAGGCGGCGGACAGCGTGCATGTGGTGGGGATCGACCCTCGTACCACCTCGCTCGGGGAGCGCACGATCGATTCCATGCTCACCAATTGTCGCCGCGTGGTGCACCTCGATGGATGCAGCGATGCTCACGCGAAGGTGCTTCACGGCTACGCGGAAGACACGGGGGCCACGGTATTCTCCACGCGGCCCAGGCGGTGCGAGCAGTTCGGCGCGACCTTGCTCCCCCCGTTTATTCCGACGTGGTGGGGGATGTTCTCTCCAGTGTCGCCCGGAACGAGAGGACGCGCAGACCTGAGCCGCAAGGCCGTCGTACACGCGTCGTCCATGGCTCCATTTCGCCGTCGCCGCGCGCTCGAAGACCTCATTGATCGCGCGGAGATGACCGTGGAAGCGAACGCGCGCGTGGACACTCTCGTTGGGGCTCAACAAGACCTCGTGCTGCGTCGGCGCCGACACTCCAACGTGGCTCTGGGCGCGTGGGAGGACGGAATCGGCCGCTCGGGTCTCGAAACGCTGGCGCAGGGGGTGCCTTTGATCGCGCAGGTGACGGCGGCGAGCCTCGAGCCGTACGAGGTGATGGCAGGAGCGCCCGTTCCCGTGATCTCACCCGACGACTTGGAGGCGGTCGTGGGGCAGCTAGATCCTCGCGCCGAATGTGTGTCGGGGGGGGCTGCGTGGGCGCGGAGTCTGCTCGAGCCTACCCGATATTTTGGCATGCTTCGCTCCGCCTGGGAGCGCTGAGGACACCAGTCAGGAGAGCTCCTTAAGGAGCGCGCGGCAGCATCGCTCCACGACGCCGAAGCACTCCTCGAATTGCTCTGGCCCGCCCCGTACAGGATCGAAGAGATCGAGGGACGACTCCTCAGGGTCTGTGGGAACCTCGCGAAGCAATCGGATCGTTGATCGAGTGTCGGGGAGCTTGCCAAACGCGGAGGGCCCCATCAGCTGCTGCAGGCGCCGGAGATTGTCGCTGTCGGCGAGGATGATGTGGTCGGACTCAAAAAGGTCCCTCCGCAGCAACTGGCGAGCGGTGCCGGCGGCCTCAATTCCGTGGGCGGCGCAGGTGTCGATGGTGAAGGGGTGTGGGGCTGCCCCCTCCATGGCCATGACACCTGCGCTAGTGATATGGAAACGCTCGCTCATGTCTGCGCTCGCGACTAGCTGGCGAAAGACGGCTTCGGCCATGGGCGAGCGACAGATGTTGGCGTGACACACGAACGTGACGGTGCACCGATCTCGGGATGCGGTGCCGGTCATTTCAACAGCGCTTGGATGTCCGAGTCGTTCACGACCAAAGAGAAGGTTGGGTCGAAGGAGACCGTCTGCAGCAAGTCGTCGCCGCCTCTGGTTTTAACCTCGTTGAGGAGGGCCTTCGCGGCGTCGATGTCTCCCGACATGCAGGCGAGCTTGGCGAGTTCGAAGGTCGCCGCGGCGGAGTTTGTGTAGTGCGTTCGGGACCACTCGTACATCGCGGTGGCCCGCTCTGGGGTCTTAAATAGACGGGCAGCGCGACGGTTCACCGCCCGACCGACGGCCCCGACCGACGCGCCGAGGTCGACGGCTTCTTGTGCGGCGAGGAGGGTGCGATCATCTGGGGTCGCCGTGTCTCCAATCTCGCGCATGAGCGCCTTGATCTTCGCCTCGGGATCGTCCGTCGGCGTCACGACCTCGGGAGGTGTAGGCGCGGCTCCCGTCTCTCCCGTCGATGGGGCGGGGGAGTCGAGAGCGGCGCCCCCTGCGGCTGGAGCCTCAACGAGCGCGGGGGCGTCGACGGTCGAGTCTGACTTCGCGGGCCGCTGCGTGGAGGCGTCCAGCCGCGGTGCCGGTGAGGTTGCATCCTTGTTTGGAGCGTCCTCGTCGCTGCGCGCCGGCGCGGCGCTCAGCGCGTCTTTTGAGGCGCCCACCGCGGGCTCTTGGCGGTTGCAGGCCGTGGAGATCTCAAGGGTCAAGAGACACGCGACCATCGGACACAAGCGGAAAAGACGAGTGCATCGCATGCGGAAGTCTAACCTCCGCGCGCCTCGGAGCAAATACACGCCCTCACAACGGCGGCGCGAGGGGCCCGTAGGTGGTGCGGGGAGTTCCGAGATCCGTTATCCTCCGAGGGTTGATGCTCGCCGCGTTCATTGTTTCAGTGGTGGGAGCCACGGCATCCGCCTTCTCTCCCGTCTCGGCGGCCGACCCCGCGGCCGCGGTTCGACAGGTCTTTGAGGACAACTGCTCGCTTTGCCACGACGGGAGCGAGGGCCTCAACCTGGAGGCCGACCCGCAGACGTTGCTGGGCATGCGCAGCGCGACGGGGGCGCCCCTCGTGGTGCCGGGAGATCCGCAGGGGAGCTACCTCGTCGCGAAGATCCACGGAGGCCCCGACATCGTCGGAGATGTGATGCCCTTGGGAGAGCCCTCGCTGTCCGCAGAGGAGCAGCGCGCCGTACGTGTGTGGATCGCAGGCTTGGAGCCCGCGGAGGAGGCATCGTTGGACGCGACGGCGGAGGTGTCGGAGGAAGAGGTCTCGCGCCCGGTCTTTGGCGGCACCCACCAGCATGGGTTGCACACCACAACCACGCTGGGCAAGCGTATGTTTGAGTTTCGGGTGCACCACCGGTTCGCGCGGTGGGGGCGTCCGTTTGTCGACCGAACCTATTTTGGACTCGCGGGCGGCGCCGTGATGAGCCTCGCCGTGTCCTACGGGATCATCGACGGTCTCGACATCATGGCGCGGTGGACCAATGAGCGCCTCGCCCACGAGCTCGGGCTGAAGTGGGTGCCGGTTCGCCAGTCAGCGGGGCAGCCTCTCTCCTTTGGCCTCTATGCGTCGGGGGAGGTTTTGGCGGAGCCGCAAGAGAACGCCGCGAATCGCTACACCGGGAACGTGCAGGCCATGGTCAGTCGCCTGTGGTT
>JBDQGY010000211.1:0-7483 GCA_040265175.1 Nannocystaceae bacterium | reverse complement strand
CGGCGAACTCGCCACAAAGCCTCTCCGCGAGGCCATCATCCCCTCCGTGGATCCGTGCGCGTGCGAAGCTGGTCACGCCGAGCACGCCTCGTCCAAGCGCGCCGGCGTCGCTCACACACACCGCGCGTTTCAGCGGACGCACCCCACGCAGCAGCTCATTCACGGCTTCGGAGCCCGGCACGGGACCCCGCAGGCACCACAAAATGCGTCCCCCGTCCTCCAACGCCGCGCGGGTTGGGGCGACAAGGTCCTCGAGGATCTCCGTCCACGAATCTCGGTCAATGCTCCCCATCGCGCCATCGCGAAGGCGACGCAAGTCCAGGCTCGCCAGCTGATGTCCCGCGGGCTCGCAGGCTCCCCGAACATGGACCCCCGCGGCGTCGAACGACTCAAACACCCCGCGCTGATCGTAGTCGTCAGCGACGCCGACATCCCGGGACAGCTTACGATTCAGGCCATCGATCATCGCTCGTGTCATGGGGACGCCGGGGGCGCCACGCCCCTCGCGCCACCCCAGTCTGCCACCCTCAGGCCCCAAGACCACGGGCAAATGTCCCTCACGAAATGAGACAGAGGCCCAGTCCTCGTGCATCGCGTCCGTGGAGAAGTTGGAGACAAAGCGAATCGCCACGAGCGCTGTGCTGAGGCAGAGTTCAGCGTCGTGGACCTGGCGATCCTCCCCTTCGAGCGCCATGGGTGGCACGTGGACTTGCAACTGCGCCTCGGTCTGCACATCTGCCCCTCCGTCCACAGCCTGAAGTCCCCCCCGCACCAGGTGGGAGAACCGCGCTCGAAAAGATGGACCGAACTGCGCGAACACGTCCGGTGTCCCTGCAAGTACGGGGATCGGGCTCGACGCCATCAACAACTCATCCTCTGAGGATTCTAACATCGGACCACTGGGACTCGGCCGCGGCTGAAGTTCCCCTTCGATCCACGCGACATAGTCGCCAAGATAGAGCCGATCTCCCCCGAACACCTCCGTCTCCTCGTGGATTCGACGGCCATTCATGAAGGTCCCGTTGGTGCTCCCGAGATCCTCGACAACGATCGTCGCCCCGCGGCGCTTCAGCACCAGGTGCTCGCCCGAGACTTTGGCGGCCGTAAGAACGATGCCATTCTCCTCTCCACGGCCCACCAGAGTCGCCCCTTCAGGCAACGGGAACCGGGTGGCAGGCGCGCCGCGCTCATGAACGACAAGCTCCATCGACCCCTCCGCTTACGCCACCCAAGCCCGCGACACAACCCCGAAGCACCAGGACCTCAAAACTCCTCGATTTCATCCAGCGCGTCGCTCAAACGGTCCAATTCATCGTCCGATGGCGACCCTGACGACGAGGGCGTGCGGGGATCATGCGGGTGCCATACGGCCGCCTCGGCTCCCACATCCGTTCCGCCTCGTCGCCATCGTCGACTCAGGACCGCGATGAGCATCGCGGCGACCAATCCTAGCCCCCCAGCGAAGCCAATGATCGCCGGACTCGTCAGCGTGCCAAGCTTCTCACGCCCAAAGCTCGCGACGAGTTCTTGCTCAATTTGTTCTTTCGATTTCCCATTGCTGGCCTCCTCGAGAATGAACGCCTCAAGTTTCCGGGCGTTGGGGGAGGGACACGAAGATAGCGTCCTCCCTGGGCAGTACGGCGACATAAGCTCGTGACTGAGCGACTGCGCGATCTGTTCCGCAGCTAGAGACGGCTCGCCTGTAGAAACCGACGTTGACGCAGGCTCCACCTTCGTCATGCTATCTCCCCTCGGCGCATTCAACCGCTGCAATTCTCCCTCGCCTCCGGTCCACTAGATGGAGGTTGAGCGTTTCTTAGGGCCTTTTTGTGGTTTCGGCGGTTTCAACGCCTTCTCGCAGAACTTGTCCCACTTTTTTACAGCCTTCGCGTTCTCTGCGTCTACCTCATGCCATGTCCCGCCAAGCTGCTCTACGTAGGCCTTCACCTTATCGTTGACGATGATCCAGCGCGCGCGCGCCTTCTTCAGTTCGAGATCATCCCCCTGGTTGTACGCCTTGGGCAACCCGTTCATCACCAGTTCATGCGCCTCAATAATGTTCCCGACGAACTTTGACTTCTCGAGGATTCGAGGCTCGTTCGCGAACAGCCGCTGCTGCCAGCCGTTGATGAATGGGATGAAGCCTCCCTTGAACTGATGCCACTTCTCCCATGTCGGCGACATCGGCTCCGCCCCCAGCGCGGCGTCCCCTTCCTTCGTCATCCGCTGCTCAAAACATCGCAGCTCGTCCCAGTAGGTCTGCATCTTCTTTAGATTTTTCTTGTCCCACTTATAAAGATGTTTCTCCCCTTCCGGATCGACGCGATCCCACGCGCGAAACTCATCTGCGGTCGGTGGAGCCATTTTATCACTGGGGCGTTCTCTCTTCTTCACCGTGCGCGTCGCGTCCTCCGCGTCTTTCTTCGCGGCCGCTTCGAGCTTCTCCGCGACGGAGGGTTCTGCAGAGGTGCAGCCGGAGAGTAGGAACGACGCCAACCCGAGGGTTGGAGCGAGTCGTTGGAGCGAAGAGGATGCGACGTGAACGAACGTGATGACCATGGGTGCCAATACCTGTTGAAGGGGCGTAGTGAGGCGTAACTGTACCCACCCCACTCGCGAGATGCAAAACAGACCGAAGGCCCTTTCCCAGACCGCCGTTGAGGGTATATTCAAGGCCTCGCGCCACCGCACGCGAGACGCAGAACACGAGGAACGACGTCATGGCAACGAGAAAGCCCACCAAAAAGAAGGCCACCAAAAAGAAGGCCGCCAAAAAGAAGGCCACCAAAAAGAAGGCCACCAAAAAGAAACCTCCTGAGCAACTCCGACTGCTGCCTGAGCCGACGCCGGCACCTGTCCCAGCCCCAGCCTCCGTCAGTGTCGGCGACACCGTCCCGAGTTTCTCGCTCCCGGCGGACGATGGCTCCACCTACACGAGCGACGATTTTTTGGGGAGGCGCTATGTCATCTACTTCTACCCCCGCGACAACACCCCCGGTTGCACAAAAGAAGCATGCCAGTTCAGTGAACTCGATGGCTTTCGCGCGCTCGATATTTCGGTGCTTGGGGTGAGTCCCGACTCGGTGCAATCGCACGCAAAGTTCCGCGACAACCACAATCTCTCCATCGTGCTGCTCTCGGACACCGACAAAACAGTGAGCGCGGCTTTCGGCGCCTGGGGAGAAAAATCCAACTACGGTCGGACCTACATGGGAATCATTCGAAGCACCTTCATCGTTGGACCCGATGGTCGGGTGGAGCGAATCTTCCAGCCAGTCCGTAAGGCCGATGGTCACGCAGCGAAGGTCCTTGAGGAGCTACGCGGAAGCCCAGCATGAACGCCGCCAAGGCGTGCTGCGTCTCGCTTCATCGCGCGGTACGACCTCGGCGCCCCTCTTCGTGGCGCCGGGGTTACGGCGTCGCGGAGGGGCGCGTCTGTGGTCGTCCGACCCGCGGCCATCGCCACCACGGGCGATCCTTGATGCTCGTCGCCATCCTTGCGGCGCCGATAGACGTGGACGCTCAGACTGAAGACCCAAGTGGAACGACAAGCTATCTTCTCGGTGCCGTCCTGGAAGGACCCGCCGAGGCGCGGGTACGCGCGCGGGACGAGCTCCGTCCGCCGGTCTCCAACTTCCCCCCTCCCATGCGACTTGGGAATAACATCGTGCCAGTGGCCACTGTGTCCTCGCGGCCGTCGGCGTGGTCGTGGGTGGTTCGCGCCCTCGGGATGGCACCTGCCGAGGGCATGGGTCTCGACGCGCCCCTAACGCCGAGCGCCAACGGTGCCATCGCCGGGGAACAGTCGCTCCGCAGCGGCGCGACCGTCAGAGCCGTGAGTGTGCATACGCTCGCGACCGGTCCGCAAGAGGTGAGCGCGACGCCGCTACCGCTGTCGAGACTTTTCGGTGCGACACCAAGACCCGCCCGTATCGCGCGTCCCTTGGCGTCCCGATCGTTCGTGTCCGCCTCGCCCCAGCCGTTCTTGAGCGCTCCTACCACCGCCACCGTGGAGATCAGCGCGAGCGCCGACATGGTTGTGCTCGGATATGTCGACCGTTGCGTCCCCGCGAAGGCGGCACCTCCCGCGCCGGTCCCCGAAGCGACGGCGCACACCTCATGTCTTCGATGGGTACGCGTCATCGCCGAGGATGGCGGCCTGCTGCTCGCCGGAGTCCTCCCGGCGTTCCAGGTAGTCACCACCCGCGGGTGGTCGTGTGACCGTAACGATTCGTGCGCCCAGCTCTCCTACGTTGGGCGCGACGGAGGCGACGCGCTCTTCCAGGTCCTCGTCTCGAGCTCCACTGAGGAGGTTCAATGGGCGGCTGTGCGAGTGCCCGCCCCCCCAGGTGTCGTGCCCGCGCTCAGCACCCTCACGTCAAGGGGCCGCGTCTCGTTAACGCGAGACAATGGCTCCTCGATCGATGTGCCGCTCCCGACCTTCGCGAAGGTCCCGCGCCCATCGCCGCCAACGTCCGCGCAATGCAGCGACTAGATGTCGTCCTCGACCCGGAAGACGAATAACCGCCCGCGATTGGAGGTGGCGTAGAGACGACGGTCCTCGGCGTCAAAGGTCGGAGGCGCCGTCATTCCAGATCCGACGTCAAATCCCGCGAGGAATTCTCCTGTGCGCGCGTCGAGGGCGATCAAGCCGTCTTCCGAGTGAGCCACAAAGATCGTCTCACCAACCACCACAGGCTTGGACAAAGAGCCCGGGTTCATTTGAGCCCTCCATCGCTCCACACCGTCCGTTTGGAGGCACACCACACCCTCGAGAGACGATACGGCGAGGTACGTTCCCGTGACGCCACGGCTTACGTGGCTCACGCCTTTCACCGGTGCGGTCCACCTCGCTTCGAGGGTCTCGGGGTTGAGCGCGTGGACCCCGCGGCTCTGCGCCGCCACCAGCACCAGCCCCTCGTTCAAGTCGAGCAAGGGCGTCGTGTCGACGTCGCTGAATTCATCTTCCATGAGTGCGGAGAGATCGGCGAGGGCGAGGGCCTCGCCCGAGGAAGTGTCGAGCGCGACCACGCGCCCGTCGTCAAAGCCCGTGTAGAGCACGTCCCCCTCCATCACGTCACGCCCCGCCTTCAGCGACACCCCAGCGCGACCGTAGATCGTGAAGCCAGATGGCTGAGGCCGCTCATACTGCCACCGCCACGTCCCCGTGCGCACGTCCAACGCGAAGACGCGGTTTTGGGAGTTCGAGAAATAAACCACACCGTTGAGCACGATGGGAGCGGTGCGGAGCAGCCCATCGGTGGTGTAGGTCCACACGTCCTCGTGGGTATCGAGATCAATCGCGTGCAACACGCCGTCGTCCGTACCGAGCAACAGCAACCGCTCGTCATGCACCAGCGGGAAGCCACTGATGGCCCCGCCAATATCCCGCTCCCATCGAGGGATGCCATCATCGATCCCCACGGCGAGCAGCCGCCCCTCTCGCCCTCCCACGTAGATGAGGTTGCGCTGATGATCCACCACGACCGCGCCGTATTCATCGGGGCGAAGCACCCACTGATCGAGGGCGGAAACCTGCCCCGCATAAATCACCTGCACGACCGCTCTCGCAGCCGTGCCCGTCTCTGGATAGAGCACCGACGACATCTCCGCCCGGGGGGTACAACTCAAGGCGAACACCGCGAGCAACGAGAGCGCACCACGCGTCGCGCCACTTCGTCCCCCTGCCCCTACCGACTGCGAAGGCTGTTGTGACACCGACATTAGCCTCCCGCCGGTGCCATCTCCGCACCGGCACCCTCCGCCGGCTCCTCAGAAGGCGGCTTCAGGCCTGGCGCGGGAGGGGAGTCGAGCGCCGTCGGGTCCAGCGTCTCAAGTCGTCCACGAACCTGCTCTCGCGCGAGGGACGAAACCTCCGGAGGGAACTCCTCAACGTAGGTCCGGTACACGCCGCGTGCGTCGTCTTCGCGACCGAGCGACTCGAGCGTCCGCCCCTGGTGCCAGAGCGCCATATCACGGAAGAAGGAGCCCTTGCGGCCGGCCAACGTCTCGAAGACAGCCAGCGCCTCCTCAAGCTTACCGCTGTTTTCAAGGGCGATGCCCTTGCCTTCCAACGCGAGGAAAAAGAGCGGATGCGCCTCGCCAGCCTCGGCGATGAACGCGTCATACTTCGCGATTGCGCTCTCGGACTCGCCGAGGCGAAGTTGCTCCGCTGCTCGCAAAAGGTTCGCGAGCGCCGGCGCATCGGCGCCTCCTTCGAGGTCCGCCAGGTAATTCTCGTACGCCTCTTGCTTGGCCTCCTCCGAGGTGAAGAGCGGATTGGGCGTCGTGCGGGATAAGTCGGCAGGGAGTTGATCCTCATCCACCACGATCCCCCGGCCGATCACCGCGCTGGTCTTGGACAGCATACGCGTCTTCTCCGCCGCAGCTTCGTTCGACTCGCTGATCGCGAACATGCCACCACCCACGACGACCATCACCGCAAAGCCGGCCAATGAGAGCGTCTTCCAGCGTCCCTTCGCGGCCTTCGAGCCCTCCCGCATGCCGCGCTGGAAGGCGTCCTCCTCGTCCACGGGGGCGCCCTTTTTTCGTTTGGTGCGGCTACGATTCCAGGTAGGGAGCGGCTTGCCCTCCGCGTCGGCGTCACCGACGTGGCTGGCATTTTTCGGGCCGTGGTCGCCAGAGAATTCAGTCACGGTCGAGTGTCTACCGAGTCCCGCCAAGGATGTCCACCGCGAGCCCAGCCTCGCTGCGAAGTGGGCTATAACGGGGACGATGGGCGGCTATTTCGGTTCTCGCGGCCAGCTCGCGCGGCATCGCGGTGGGGGTAGGCGCCGGCGGATCCTGCGTCTGGCGATGCTCAGCGCGTGCGTGTGCTGCCTCGCAGCGGTGGTGTGGCCCGCGCACGCTCGCCTCCGACCCCCCGACAAGCCCCCAAACTCGACATCGGCGGCAGCCACGGACCCGGCGATTGAGGAATCACCAGCCCCCATCGGGCCCGAGAGCCCCTCGCGAACCAGGCGGATAAAGCCGCAGGCGGACGCACAGGCCACGACCGTCAAGGCCGACACACGCGCAGGACACCCCGAGCCCCTGCCCCGGCCTACCGATCCCAACTCAAGCCCACAGCTGCGCAGTCCTCTCGGGGGATGGAGCCCCCATCGTGGCGCAGCCCCACCCCCCACAAAGTTTCGGCGCGCCAACACCCGCCGCGTGTTTTCGCTGAGCGTGATCCCCCAATACGCCGCCATCAAGGCGCCCTTGGTTGGGCGTGAAGACCGCGTACGTCGCGGTGGCGGCGCCTCCATCGAAGCAGAGCTTCGCGCGCTTCGGTGGCTCTTTATTCGCCTGCTCGCGAGCTACTCGGCCCATCCCGTCGACGAGGAGACCTCGTCGCAGTCCGACCCAGCCCGCACACCCATCGCGAGCGCAGGCCGCTACCACGCCACCTTGTTCGGCGCGTCGCTGGTCTATCCCCTCGACCTGGGGCGGGTGGTCAGCACCGTCGACGTCGGCGGCGGCG
>JBDQGY010000210.1:0-7569 GCA_040265175.1 Nannocystaceae bacterium | reverse complement strand
TTCGACGTCCGGTGCGTCCACGTCTGGGGATGGAGACGGCGATGGAGACTCCGGAACAACGACGACCTCGACGACCTCGACCGGGGATGGGGATGGCGACGGCGACCCTGCGACCTGCATGGCCGACGATGTCATCGGGTGCGGATACGCAGGCAACGGGGAGACGGGGCTCAACGGAACTTGGGGAGAGATCGGGCTGTACCCTGCGTGCACGAACGCCTACGCGGATAACGCGGACGAACATATCTATGAGTTCACAACCTCGAGTATCGTGACGGTGAATACGACGCTCACGCCGATCAACGGTGATGATCTGAGTCTTTGGCTGCTCGAGGGTGTCTGCGATCCCGCTTCGTGCGTGGACTATTCCCACAACAGCAGCGGCCCGGAAGACCTCACCTTCACCGCGTATCCAGGCGTCTCCTACTTCATCGTTGTAGACGGGTGGTCGTTCCACACGGGGCCCTACAACTTGCAAGTGTCTTGCAACTAGCGACACGCGCGCAAGGCAGGGAGCGGCGACCGTGCCCCGGGGTCTTCCATGGGAGCGCCAGGTCTTTGTGTGTCGCTTGAAGAACAGCTATTGCGGCGCGGGGAAACAGGCGAAGTCGATGTCGCCCGTTGCTGAGCCCCAATCGAGCCACTCTTTGCCAAATTCTACGTCGAACTTGGTGGCGATGGAGTTGATGGCGGCGACGTCCAAGTCGTCTGCCCATGGGTAGTACTCGCTCGCGAGGTACAGACCACCGCCATGGATGTTCACGTAGTCCACCAGGGTCTGCGTGACTTGGGGATCGAGGGGACCGAGGGCACAAAAGATCACGACGTCATAATCCGTCTTTAGGGCGCATGGATCGCCCACGTAGGCCGGGGGCATGCTGTCACCCCAATGGGTGTAGCTGGGGTAGTTGCCGAGATTGTTCCCGAGTCCCGAGCACACCTGCTTACCGAACCCTGCGACGTCGGGGAGGGAGGCGGTCCCGCCAAGCCACTCCCATAACGGGCATGTGGTCATCTCCTCGTACAAGATATTCGTGTCCGCCGTAAAAATGACTCGCCCCGGGCCGACCTCATCGAGCGCATAAATAGTGGAACCTGCGAGCTGGGCTTCGCCGAGGAACACGTTCCCGTTGAGGGGGGCGAGGACACTCGAGGCTGTAGAAGCCAGAGAGAGTTCGCAGGGGACACACGGGACATTGCCGCCGGGGTTGCCGCTGGGCAGACAGTCGCCGTCGCCGTCGCCGTCGCCGTCGCCGTCGCCGGTGGTGGAGGAATCGCCGTCGCCGTCGCCAGTGGTGGAGGGATCGCCGTCACCAGTGGTGGAGGGGTCGCCGTCGCCGCTGGAGGAGGGGTCGCCGTCGCCATCGCCGTCGCCGTCACCAGTGGAGGAGGGATCGCCGTCGCCGGTGGAGGAGGGGTCGCCGTCCCCGTCCCCGTCCCCGTTCGTGGCGGAACCGTCGCCGCCGGTTTCATCACCGCTCATGGTCGAGTCCGCGGCGCTGTCCGTGGTGGAGTCTCCGCCTGAGTTTAGGGAATCGAAGCCGGTGGTATCCGCGGAGACGCTGCACGCGGAGGTGAGTAGCCCCACGGCGAGTCCAGTCGTCACCATATACCTCGTTGTCACGCCGCAAGTATCCTCGAATTCTCGGGCAAAAGGAAGCAAAGAGCGGGGTCCGACCCGGCCAATGAGCCTGTCAATGTTCAGCCGATGCGACGGGCATTGCTCGGTCGAGCATGACCCGTAAAATCTCTGCTCCGTGGCGTCGACGTGCTTCAAAACTCCGTTTTGTTGATGGGGCTGCCTCCCGACGGTAGACCGCGGCGAGGCCAGGTACACTCGCCCTCGCCGATTTCGTGACCGACTCATGACTCGACTGACCACAGTGATTTTGTATGCGTTCTTGCTCGTAGGTACGGTGGTCGTCTCGACGATCATCGTAGTGTCCCGGATCCTTGGGGATGTCGATGGACGAGTTTGGTATCCCGCGACGAGGTGGTGGGCGCGTTCCATTCTTAGGATCGCGGGCGCGCAGCCGCTGCTGGCGAGAGGGTGGCGTGGACTTGATCCCGAGCACCCGGTGGTGCTCATGCCCAGCCACCAAAGTCACCTCGATGGGCTCAGCCTGATTTCATTGTCCGATCGTCCATTTCGAGTGGTCGGGAAACGCAGCCTATTTTTCTTCCCATTTTTTGGGCAAGCCCTCCTCGCGGCGGGGCATATTCCCATCACCCGCGGCAGCCGGACCAAGGCCTTCGCGAGCATCGAGCGAGCGGCGCAGATGGCGAGGGATGGACGTCAGGTGCTCGTGTTCCCCGAGGGGCAGCGCTCGCGAGATGGCATCTTGGGTCCCTTCAAAAAAGGAGGTTTTGTGCTCGCCATGCAGGCGGGGCTGCCCATTCTCCCCATCGGGATCGCCGGGACCTATCAGGTATTGCCTCCTGGATGGTGGGTGCGCGGGCGGAGCCCCGTGTGTGTGGTGGTCGGGGAGCCCATCGAAACCGCGGGGGTCGCCTTCGAGGACAAAGATGTGCTCATCGAGCGCGTGCGTTCGCGGATGGTCGCCTTGTGTGCCGAGGCGGAGCAGATGCGCCTTGAACACCTTGGGGGATAGGGCCCGAGGCGGGGGCCGTCCGCGCTCGAGGCCGCAGCCGGACGCTGGAGGGCCATCACGCAGGGGGGGAGCTCTCGCTGTGTACCGCGCCAGGACGGCGGCGGGAGCTCGTCGTAAAGCACGACAGCACTGCGTTGCAGCCCAGCTGTGAGCAACTTGCGTCCGCGGGGGTGACGTGACATGGTGCCGCGGCTCGAAAGAGCAGGACGCATCACTTGAAGTTCCAAGACCTAGACCTCCTTCCGGAGCTGCTGGACAATGTTCGCGCCGCCGGGTACGAGAACCCCACGCCGATCCAGGAGATGGCGATTCCCCCGGCGTTGACCGGCCGCGACGTCTTAGGGACCGCACAAACGGGCACGGGAAAGACCGCCGCGTTTACCCTGCCTGTGATTCAACGATTGGACGCGATGGCGGGTGATGAGCCCAAACTTCGGGCGCTGGTGTTGACGCCGACCCGCGAGCTAGCCGCACAGATCGAGGAGAGTTTTCGCGTCTACGGCAAGGACATGGACCTTGACCATACGGTTGTGTTTGGTGGCGTGAACATTAAGCCCCAGCTGAAGACCTTGGCCCAGGGAGTCGATGCAGTCATCGCGACGCCTGGGAGACTGCTCGATCTGCTAGAGCGACGCGCGCTCACGCTCAAAGATGTTGGGTTATTCGTCCTCGATGAGGCGGATCGCATGTTGGACATGGGGTTTTTGCCCGACGTACGGCGGGTGATCAAACACCTCCCGGAGAAACGACAGACGCTCTTCTTCTCGGCCACCATGCCGCCGGAGATCATGGGGCTCACCGACCAGCTACTCGACAACCCCGCGGTGGTGAATGTGGATCCGGTGTCTTCCACGGCTGAGGCGGTGGAGCAGCATCTATATTTCGTAGACAAGAGCGACAAGGCGCGGCTGTTGGTGGACCTGCTGCGTGATGAAGATAAGTCGCGAACGCTCGTTTTCACCCGCACCAAGCACGGCGCGAACAAGCTAACCAAGCAGCTTGGGAAGGCCAACGTGGTCGCCGCGGCGATTCACGGGAATAAATCGCAGAGCGCCCGTGTCCGCGCGCTCGAGGGGTTTCGCAACGGGGAGATCCGGGTGCTTGTGGCCACCGATGTCGCCGCGCGCGGGATCGACGTCGACGGGGTCAGCCACGTTTTTAATTATGACTTGCCCAACGTCCCGGAGACCTACGTCCACCGTATTGGGCGGACAGGGAGAGCGGGTCGTTCTGGGATCGCGCTGTCATTTTGCGACATCGAAGAGCGCCCCTACCTCGTCGATATTGAGCGACTGATCGGAAAGCACGTCCCCCGGGTCGTGGAGCACGCGTGCCCGCCGACGCAGCCGCTGCCACCCGAGACCGACCTCAACGCTCGCAGCAGGGGAGGGAACAGCGGAGGGGGGCGTTCGACAGGCAAAAGTTCAAGCCGAGGTCGTGGGAACCGTGGTCGCAGCGGACGACGGGGCTCGTCGGGCGGACGCCGGTCGTCTGGCGGTTCGGGCCGTCGCTCCTCCTAATTACGACAGCGCGTCCCCGGCGAGCGTTGAGGGTATCCGCCAGCAGCGTGGGTGCTGGTGGCGCAGGATGCCATCACACCCTCGATGTCTCGGTGGAGGCACGTGACAGGCTATGATTGGGACGTGGAGGTTGAGGTGACCCTCGCGGGATGGACGGGACGTGATGATTAAACTGAATCTAGGGTGTGGGAGTCGGAAGCGCGCGGGCTATGTCAATGTGGACATCTCGGAGGTCTGTGACCCCGACGAGGTCGTGGATCTTGAGCAGGCGCCGTGGCCGTGGGAGGACAGCACCGTCGACGCCGTCCTCATGAGTCACGTACTCGAACATCTGGGCGGGACGACCGCGCAGTTCCTCACCATCATGAAAGAGCTCTACCGAGTTTGTGTAGACGGGGCCGACATCACGATTCATGTCCCGCATCCGCGGCATGATGAATTCCTCGCCGATCCTACCCACGTGCGACCGATTCTCCCGGAGACGCTGATGTTGTTCTCCAAAACCGCGAACATGGACTGGCAGAAACGAAACCTCGCGAACACGCCGCTCGCGTTGTACCTCGGGGTCGATTTTGATTTGGCGCGGGTGAATATGCACCTCGACGAGCCGTGGCTCGGGAAGGCGACGCGGGGAGAATTGACCCGCGAAGACCTGGAGATGACCATCCGTTCCCACAACAACGTGGTGAAACAGATCGACATGACGCTTCGCGTCGTAAAGAAGGTCGCCTAAGCGTCGGCCTGGCGACCGCCCAGGTGAACGCGGGGAGCGTTGGTGGCGTGGCGACCTGCGCGGCGTAGCGGCGCTGCTCGGGTCGCCACGCGATCGACATGCTCTCGTCCCCGGCTGCGAATGTCGTTGCGCACCGAGCGAGAGATCGTGGGTGGGGAACGCGCCGTGTGTCTTGGTGAGGTCGCTTCTTTGTCTCTGGTGAGTCATACCTTGGTCATCGCGCGGGGAGACCCTTGGCAACGGCGCTCGAAACGACGAGCGTGTGGGTCCCGCGCGACGCTGATCGCGGCCGCGAGGCCCTGTCTTGCCATGTCCGCTCTCCCTACTTCCGATCCCGCCTTCGCGCCAAGCTCCACCACGCCAACGTGGAAACACCCGACATTCGCTCCCGGGGGTGAGTTCTTCAAGACCTTGAACGCGCGGGTCACCGCGCACTTCGCCGCGCGTGGGATTTCGAAGCGCGACGATCCCCGGCTGTACCTCAAGGGAGCGATCATCTTGGCCTGGATCGCGGGCTCGTGGGGGATGCTCGTGTTCGGAGCGTTGAGCCTCCCGCTCGCGTTGCTGGCGGGAACATCGCTGGCGCTGGCCTGCACGGGCGCCGGCTTCAGCATCATGCACGACGGGGGACACCGCGCCTACTCTCGCCACGGGTGGGTGAATCGGTGGACATTCCGGGTCGTGGACTTGCTCGGCGCGAGCTCGTATGTGTGGAACTACAAGCACAACGTGCTCCACCACACCTACGCGAACATCGACGGCTTCGACGACGATATCGACACCTCGGTGTTCGCGCGGTTGTCACCCGCCCAGCCACGGCGCGCGCTTCATCGCTTTCAGCATCTGTATATGTGGCCGCTGTATGGCCTCATCATGCCCAAGTGGTTTCTCTACGATGACTGGATGACCTTCGCGACCGGGAGGGTCGGCTACACCACGATCCCACGCCCCAAGGGGATGGATCTCGCTGTATTTCTCGGTGGCAAGCTCGTCTTTTTCACGCTCGCGCTGGGAGTGCCGCTCGTGTTTCATGGCCCGTTCGTCGTGCTGGCAATGTTTGCCTTCGTCACGTTCGTGCAGGGCGTGGTGCTCTCGGTGGTGTTCCAATTGGCCCATTGCGTGACGGAGGCTGAGTTCCCCACGCCTGCGCCGGAGGATGGCGCCATGGACGCGGACTGGGCGGCGCACCAGCTTCGGACCACAGCGGATTTTGCCCCGCACAACAAAATATTGACCTGGTACGTCGGCGGCTTGAACTTCCAGGCCGTGCACCACTTGTTCCCTCGGATCAGCCACACCCACTACCCGGCGCTCGCAGAGATTGTGCGAGACACCGCGCGGGAGTTTGGTGTGCCGTACCACTGCGTGCCCACCCTGCGCGGGGCCCTGCGGTCCCACTATCGGCACCTGCGCCAGCTTGGCAGCCCGGCCTGAGGATGACGCGGCGCCCTACGGCTGCCGTTGAGATCCCCTAGGCGGGCCTCCAGGGCTGCGGTATCCTCTGCACGCTGAGGCTTCCAACTATTTGTCATGGACAACTTAAATGATCGACAAGAGCCCCGATGGGCTCGACTCCGTGGACTTTTCGTCCCGGCCCTGCTGACCTTGCTGCTCCCCGCATGTGGAGTGTCGGATGGAGCCGATACCGGGACGTCTGTTTCACCGGGCACCTCGTCGGACGGCGCGATGACGGACGGTATGGATGCGGGTGACACCATGGGTGCAGATGAAGGAGCCTGCGTTGGACCGCCCGTGCTCGGGGCAGGAGACGGAGATGGAGACGGCGACGGAGATGGAGACGGAGACGGAGATGGAGACGGAGACGGAGACGGCGACGGAGACGGCGACGGAGACGGAGATGGAGACGGAGACGGAGACGGCGACGGCGACGGAGACGGAGACGGCGATGGAGACGTGGAAGAGCCCACGGCCATCGGGGCGAGCTTTGTCGGGTGGACGGCCGAAGATTTTCAACCAAACAGTTGCAACTACGGAGCAACCTATGGGTTGCAAGACGCCTTTTTAGGCACGGTGACGGTGGTCGTGCTGTGGCGGGCCACCTGCGGCTACTGCCAAGGGCAGGCGAGTAAGTTTGAGGAACTAAGAATCGAGCTCGACCTGGAAGGGCATGAGGTCTATTTCGCCGGGCTCAACCAGGTGGGGTACGAGGCGCCTGAGTATCAGGTCCAACTCACGGATCGCTGCTCGTTCCCGCTGTTCCAAGGCATGGAGGGCAACGACCTTTGGGCCCAGCAAGGTGGGATCAAAGACTCCCTGTACATCTATGGAACCGACGGGACCTTGGCGGACTACATCCCCCCCACTGGTGAAATCTCCACGAATATGAGCACCGAAGAGGGCTACGCGAACGTAAAGAACGCGATCCTTGCGGTGTTGCAGGGCTGAGGTCCGATGCGTTTCTCCGGGGTGTTCGTCGCAGCGAGTCTCTCTTTGTCGGCGTGTGGGAGCGAGGCGCCCACGGCAAAGGAGCGGGGAGCCGTGACCTACGCCGAGTATTGCGCGCCGTGTCACGGGCAGGAGCTTGAGGGCTACGCCGCCGACAACGCCAACGCCTTGTCCAATTCGAATTTTCTGTCACTCGCGACCGACGCGTTCTTACGGGACGCCGTCATCTACGGCCGACCCGGCACGCCCATGTCGGGGTGGGGAGAGGCGCGGGCGGGCCCGCTCAGCGATGTAGAGG
>JBDQGY010000209.1:0-7678 GCA_040265175.1 Nannocystaceae bacterium | reverse complement strand
TGCGCGGAGTCGGAAACGGGCGGTAGCACGCGGACCTCCATGGTGGACACGCCGTCCTGCGCGGAGAGCCCAGAGATCAGTGGCTCGATGTGAACGCTCGCGCGCGCCGCCAACGCAGCCGCGAGAATGTGGGTCGGTGTGTAGACCACCTCTGCTCCCGCGGAGAGCATAGGGCCGCGATGGAAGGGGTCACGCGCGAGCGCGAGGACCCGTCGCGAGAAGCCTTGTTGCCGCGCGGAAAGGATCAGCGTCCCGTTCTCGTGGTCAGTGCCATTGGCGATGATGGCGCGTGCGGACCGCAAAACATCTGGCGCGGGGTCGCCCTCATCGATGGCGCCATAAATGACGGGGATGCCACGGTCGCGGATTCGCCGCGCGACCGCCTCCTCCTCCTCAAAGACCAGCACGCTCACTCCAGAGGCGCGGAGTTCTTCGACCAGCTCGACGACCGCGGATCCCCATCGGTAGATGAACACGTAGTCGCGCAGGCGTCGCGGGGGCTTGGCGGGGAGCCGGCCCTCAAATCGGTCTTCGAAGAACGGGACCAGATAAAATGGGAACACCAGGAACACAGTGGAGACGCCTAGCAACTGAACGAAGATGACGAACAGCACCATCGCCGGGTTTGACCAGCGTGAGTCGCTGCCGTAGCCCGTAGACGTGAATGTCTCTGTCGCCCACTGCAGGCTGCTCCAGAAATCTCGATCCACGCCCTCGAGCCGGGCCATCATCTCCGAATAGACCATCGCCACCGCGATGAGGAGCAGCGGCAGCGCGATGAGGAGGAGAAATATCCTGCGGGAGGAACGGCTTATCAAGGAAGGCTCTTTTCGTATCGGCTGGCGTGAGATCAGTGAGAGGTTAAGACAGTCACCGGGTCAATTTTGGCCGCCCGGGACGCCGGCAACAACGCGCCCAGCACACAAAAGCCACATGAAAAGACGATAGCACCAGCGAAGACGAGGGGGTCGAGTTCAAAGAGACTCTCGGGTTTGTAAGGGAAGTCGGGGATGTATCGCGCGGAGATAGAGTCTGTGAGGGACGCCATGGCGACCGCGAGGAGCACCCCGAGCGTCCCCGCGACAACGCCGACGAGGAGAGACTGCGCCACGACAATCCGCTTGATCTGGCCGGCGGTGGCGCCCACGGCTCGCATGATGCCGAACTCCCGCTGCCGCTCCGACACGAGCATCAAGAGGACGTGCATGATGTTGATAGCGGCGATGGCGACGACGACGACGCTCACTAGCCCGAACACCGCCATGAAGATAGCGATGAGCATGGCGGCCTGCTCGGTGCCTGGGTCCGCGACGTCGTAACCTCGATCTTGAACGGCCCGGGCGACGCTGGCCACGTTGTCTTTCTCGTCGATCTGCAACACCACGGAGTGATACCGGCCCGCGTCGTCGGGCGTCCCATACTCCGCGTTGAACTCTCGAACGTAGGAGATGGGCATGGTGGCGCCCAGGGGAATCGCCTTGTCAGAGAAACCCGCCAAGACGCACCGCTCTTCCCGAATGTTGGCGCGCGCGGAGTCCTTGATCATCGAGCGACCCACGGAGAGGTCGAAGGTTAGCCCCACCACAAAGTCGGGGTTGAGGCGAGGGAAGTTGTGGGCGCGGCGCACGGTCCCGTTGTAAATTTCCACGAGGTGAGGGGACGCGAGCACGGGAATCATCGGCGTGCATACGCGCCGACCGTTCCGAGGGGCGCACCAGTCGAGATCCTCACACTCTGCGTCCGCGGAGCAGGCCTGCGGCGTTTTGGCCGGATCACGGCGGTCGACGAAGGGAATCTTCCCGTCCACTTCCCCCTCGACCAAGGCGGGCTCAATGCTGTCGGCGATCATCTCGGTGTAGAGATCGTTGCCGAGCAAGGAGGCGCCACCTTTGCCAATGGCAGGCGCGGTCATCTTCATCTTGGGGAAGGCGCGGGTGACGTGTGGGATGTCTCTTAGCCCCTCCACCCCGGCGTCGTCTAGGCCGTCCTTGCCAACGCCCATGCGCAGCGGTCCGAGATCAATGTCGAGGGATCTGGGCACAACCTCGATTTTGTCGAGTGGAAAAATATCCCCAAGCACGACCCCTCGGACACCAAGTCCGAGGGACAAGAAAAACACGAAGGCTGCGATGCCGACGATGATGCCGATGGAGGCCATGGCGAAGTCACGCTTGCTCCGGCGGAGGTCTTCGAGGACGAGGCTCGAAAGCCCGTAGCGCTTCATGGGGCCACCTCGCTCGCGCTGGCCCTCGGAGCCGCTGCCCCCGCGTGGGCGCTCGCGTCGTGCGGGGTGTCATGGACGTGTCCTCCGTGGATCTGCCCGTCGAGCACGGTCACCTGTCTGGTGGCGCGCTCGGCGACGTGAGGATCGTGCGTGACGACCAGGAGGGTTGTACCAAGCTTCGTATTGAGTCGCGCGAAGAGGTCAAGAATCTCCTCGGCGGTGACGGCGTCGAGGTTCCCGGTGGGCTCGTCGCACACGAGCACGGGGGGGCGATTGAACAGTGCTCGGGCGATGGCCACCCGTTGCTTTTGTCCACCGCTGAGCTGGCTCGGCAACGCCTGCGCGTGGTCAGCCAAGTCGACCTCCTCAAGAAGCAGGGTCGCGCGCGCGCGGATCTCTTCTGGGGAGCCCGCGCCGTCCCCCCTGGCAAAGACTGCAGGGAGCGACACATTGTCGAGGACGGTCAAGTGCCGAAGAAGGTGGAAGGATTGGAACACAAAGCCGACCGTGGCGCTGCGGTAGTGGGCCATGTTGGCGTCGGAGAGGGTACTCAGCGCCGCATCTTGGACGTGCACCTCCCCTACATAGTCGCGGTCCAAGCCGCCAATGATATTGATCAAGGTGGTCTTTCCGCTCCCAGAGCGACCCCGGATCGCGATGAATTCGCCGGCTTTCGCCTCAAAGTCTGCGCCGCTGAGGACCTCGATGGTCCGCGTCTCGTCGCGATAGGTCTTGTGTAGCCCGCGGACACGGATCATGTCCGTTGGACGCTACCGTCCGCGCGCCCAGAGGTCAAACCTGTCGGGAAGCAGGTGGAGGCGTATTCACGTGCTGCCGCGTCGCGTCAAATGATTCCGTGAAGGGGTTGCCCACGGACACCGAGGGCGTCGACTCGCTTGGTAATTTCCGGATCTTCGAGCAACGGTGGCGCATGGTGGGATTTCACCCGCGCGTCGATGACGACCGAGCCTCGACATCCCCAGTGTTTCGTCTCCATGAACGACCCGACCCCGTGCAGGTCGGAGGCAGGATCCGAGCGGGTAAAAGTGGTCCACAAAAGATTATGGAGAGATCGCGCCGCGAAGGAGGCGTCGTCGGCGATGACGATGAGCGGGAAGGAGTCGCGCAGCGAGAGCATGGGGGGAGAATCGAGGAGAGGGGCGAGCCCGTGGGTGTCGGTGGGTTCCGCCGACCACGGGGGCCCAGAGATGGCGAGCACCCCGGGCGCGGCCACATGCGGTTGGTGAAAGCCATCAGGGAGTTGAAGGGCGGCGGGCAGATCGGTGGCGAGGCAACGCCGCGCCGCGCCTGTGGCGGCGATGACGACCTTGGAGCCTTCGTTGAGCCCAACGCTCGAATAGTCGAGGGTGTCCATCGTGGTCTTCGTGTGGAAGTGCAGGTCGCGCGTCCAGTCCACCCGCTCGAGCATATGACCGAGGAAAGCGGCCTCGTCGCGAATGTCGAGGTTGGGCGCGTCACCCTGGCTGCAGATGAACAGGTACTTGGCGAGCGAGGCCTGATTGAACCCCAAGATGGCGTTGGCGATGGTGAGAAGTTCTTGGGGCCGGCCGGGTCGGTAGGGGGTGTACCGCTCGCTTCCGATGGCGAAGAGCAGCGGGTGGACACCGGCTGCATCCACGGCGTGCATCGCGTGCACCCCGGGGATTGACACGGGCACCATGGGCTCGGTGAGCTCGTGGATCATCGCGCCGAAGCTCGTATCTTCTTGGGGGGGGCGGCCGACGACTGTGAACGGCCAGACCGCGCCTTCGCGGTGGTAGACGGCCTCGACCTCCATGACGGGGAAATCGTGCACCATACTGTAGTATCCGAGGTGATCTCCGAAGGGTCCCTCCGGTTTGGTGGCCTGCGGATCGATGGTGCCCACGATGCAAAAGTCGGCGTCGGCGGAGACTCGGTGTCCGCCCACGTTCGCGTGACGGAACCGCCGTCCCGCGAGCATGCCGGCGAAGACGAGCTCGCTGAGACCCTCAGGCAGGGGCATCACCGCCGCGAAGGCGTGGGCTGGAGGTCCCCCGACGAAGACGCTGACCTTCAGCTTCTCACCCCGCTCAATCGCCTGTGAGTGGTGCACACCGATCCCACGATGAATCTGGTAATGGAGCCCAACCTCTCGATCGGGCGTATACTCATTGCCCGCGAGCTGCACGCGGTACATCCCAAGATTGGATCGAAGCGGTCTCGGGTCGTGGGGATCTTCCGTGTAGACCTGCGGCAGAGTGACAAAAGGTCCTCCGTCCAGGGGCCAGCACTTCAACTGGGGGAGCGCGCTCAGCTTCGTGGTGTGGGCCAACACCGCTGGACGGAGGCTCCTGGCGGGTAGCGAGGTGAGCCCCGCGAGTGGAGCCCCGAGGTGCCGCCAAAACCGCCGCACTGCCGCCGCAGGATCGGCGCGCATTTCGATGGCGCGTTTGCTTCGTTCAAGGGTGTGGCGAAACAGATAACGGCAGCGCTCAGGGGTCCCGTACAAGTTGCTCGCAGCGGGGAAAGGGCTGCCCTCGACCTGCTCAAAGAAGAGCGCCGGCCCCCCCGCTGCATACACGCGGCGCTGAATCTCTGCGACCTCGAGGTGCGGATTCACCGGCCGGGCGATCCGGATGAGGTCTCGGTTCCTCTCCAGATCGAGCACCGCGTCCATTGTGCAACGATGGGCCATTGTTCCGTGGATAGCACGGTTTTGAGGGCGTCGGCAGACGGGTCTGCGCCGACGTGCGCGCACCATAAAAACCTCGGTCCGGGGCGAGGTCGGCGCCCACGGCCGTTCGCAAGGATTGCAGTGACCTTGGCGCGTTTTGAGTTTGCGCGGTCAGTCGGGCCCGAGGTATGTTGCCGCGATGGATGCTCGTTCGCTACTCAGGGTTGGCTTGATGATTTCGCTCGGCACGAGCACAGTCGGTTGCGCGGATGACCCCGCGGAGGCTTCCTCGGACGGAACCACGGGCGAAACCGGGGGAACTGGAGACGGAGACGGAGACGGAGACGGAGACGGAGACGGCGACGGAGACGGCGACGGCGACCCCACGACCTCTGGAGATGGGGACGGCGATGGCGGTGGCGATGGCGATGGCGATGGCGATGGCGATGGCGATGGCGACAACCCTTTCGACGGTGATCCCTTTCCTCCCATGACGCCCGGTGAGTGGACGTGGCAACCAGTGGAGGGGACCGAGTGTCGAAACGGAGACGAGACTGGTGTATGGGTTCGGCCCGCGGCCGACGGCAACACCGACAAGCTCGCCCTGTTCATGCAAGGGGGAGGCGCCTGCTTCAACACCTTCACATGCTTTATCAATATTCCAGCGGACGGGGGAGGCGCGCCGGGGAATGGAGGCGTGTTTGACAGTCAGAACCCCGACAACCCGATGCAGGACTACTCCTTCGTGTTTTTTCCATACTGCACAGGTGATGTGTTCATGGGGACCAAAACCGGAGATGTGTCTGGGCACGGGACTCAGAAGTTCTTCGGGCGTCTAAATCTTGAGAAGACCCTGTCTCGCATCGTGCCCACCTTCGCGGAGGCGACCGAGGTTGTCTTCACTGGCCAGAGCGCCGGCGGTTTCGGGGCGGCCGCCAACTACGACTTTATGGCCGCAGGTTGGCCGGACGTCGCGCCAGTGCTGATCGATGACTCGGCGCCGATCTTCCGGGACCAATACCTGTCTGCTTGCTTGCAGAAGGCATGGCGCGATCTGTGGGGCGTCGATGCGGCGCTGCCGGAAGACTGTAGCGACTGCTTTAATGCAGACGGCGGTGGCTTGGCCAACTACCTTGGGTTCCTCCAAGAGAAGTATCCCGAGCGGTCTTTCGGGCTGATCTCCTCCACCGGCGATTCGACGATCCGAACGTTCTTTGGCTACGGCGAGGACAACTGCTCCAACATCAACGCGCTGCTGCCTCCCTCGATGGATCCTGGCACCTACAGCGCCGGCTTGTATGACCTCCGCGACACCGTGCTCACCGAGCCAAATTTTGGGACCTACATCATCGACAGCACAACCCACGTGTGGACCGGAAACTTGATGTATTCCACCACCGTTAGCGGTGTGTTGCTCGCGGATTGGATGGCCGAGCTCATCAGCGGCAACGTGACGAACGTGGAGCCCTAGGCCGACCGGGATTCACGCGCACAACACAAAGGGACGGGGGGATTCGCCCCTTCTTCTCGGCTTACGTTCGCGGGTGCCTCTCCCTCCCGAACGGTGGGGGCCGCGGCGGTCGAGAGCGCGACTTGAGCTAATCTCGAGCGAAAAGTTCGCCTTGAAAGGCGAAGCCAAGCACGAACCATGGCATCGCGGGGAGGCTGTCTCCCAGGCTGCCGACGGCGACTTTGTTGCCCTCAGAGTCCACGCTGATGGACTCCCCGAACTTGGCCGCAGCGCCGGTGCGGTAGCGGTGCTTGATCCACCACTGGGTGACGAGCAGGATACTCGGCTTGTTGAAGCGCTTCTTTTTCTCCGGCTTGTCGTAGAAGGTGTAGGCGATCAGAGGGCCCATACGCACGGTCGGTCCGTTGGGGTCGTTGGTGGACTCGCCCGGGAGGAATACGTCGTCGGGGTAGAACGCCTTGGTTACGGTGGTGCGGATACCCGCGGTGAGCCCGAAGTCAGCCAAGTATAAGACGTCGGAGTCGTTGGTCATATGCCACCCGTGGGCCGCGATCATCATGTCGTCTTGGATGTAGTAGAAAACGTCATCGTCGCCGAATAGCCCCGTGTCGTCCTTGAGATCGACATCGGTGCGGTAGAAATTCAGGTCGTTGCGGATGGCGATCGGACCGACCTTGGCTTGAAGCAGCGCGCCAAAGATGGCTTGAGATCCCACCGTCGCGTAACGGTTATCCTTGGTCGCGTTGTATTCCGCCGTAAAGTGTTCCGCGGTCGGCGTGTCGTAGGACTGCGTAAACTGAAAGTTGCCGTAGTGGGCGAGCACCCCGTAACTCGCCCGGAGTCGCAGGATCGCGAGGGGTTTGACGAAGAGGGTTCCGCTCACCCGCGCCATCGCTGGGGTGATGAAGGGCTCCACGCCCACGCTGACATAGGAGTCATTTTTGAGCAGACTCGGTGTGTCGTAGAGGCGATAGCGATACTCGATCAGGGTACGGTTCATCAGGCCGAGCGGGTTGAGACGCGCGACTGTGAGGTTGGAGTAGGCAATGGAGTGTTTTGGCGCCATGCCCGAGGAGTCGGCGTCGGAGGTCTCGTCCTCGCTGCCGTCGCCCTCTTGGTGAGCGAAAGGGTCGAGGAGGATCTCGGGGGAGGCGTCGGCGGTCGCGTCGTCACTGTCGGCGGCGGTCGCGTCGTCATTGTCGGCGGGCGTCGCGTTCGCCTCGCTGGACGCGGAGGGGTCCGCCTCTGGCGTCGCGGGCGTTGTCGCCTCGTCCGCCGGAGGCGCCGTTACGGTGGGCCCCGTGTTTGGAGGTGGGGAGGTGGGGGG
>JBDQGY010000208.1:0-7711 GCA_040265175.1 Nannocystaceae bacterium | reverse complement strand
TTTGAGCGCATGCGCGCAGATCGCTTGGCTGTGGCCAGGAAGTTCGAGGTCCCGGTCTTCGAGGGAGACCGCGAAGGCGTTGGCGTAGCTCAAGAGAGATTCTGGGGCGTCCTCGGAGATGGGCGCAGGGATTCGCTTGGGGTGGGCCCCCGGTCGCTCGCCACCCGCCGGAGGCCAGGGGGAAGAGCAGCCCGCGAGTCCAAGGAGGAGGACCGCCGACGTGAAAAATCCTGAGGTCGGGGGCGTGCGATGCATGAGGGAGTGATAGGACACAAATGGGAAAATGGGCAAGGCGCTTGGAGCGCTGTCGATTTGGTCTTAGCATCCATGCGATGCCGCGCGCACATGAGGTCTTCGCCCGAGCGCGCCACGTCTGTCGTTGGTCGCGAGGGACGACGTTGGCGACCGGCCGGCGCGTTCGCGCGAGCGCGGGCCCTTGGCAGGCGCTCGCCGTAATGGTGCTCGCGGGGTGCGGCTCCTCGCCCGAGGAGGGGCCACAGTCTGCGGACACGCCGAGAGAGCGAGCCGTGTCCTCGGGGGAGGAGATCCCGGGACCACCGTCCGCAAGCGCCGACGTGGGTGGTGAGGGGGCGAGAGGATCTGCGACTGTCACCGTCGGCGCGGCGCAGGATTCGACCGGTGGGCTCGACGATCCGACCCCGCCGTTCACGCCGCTTATTCGGGAGATCCTTGGATCGGAGGACGCGCGGGCGGTGCCCGAGGGCACCCCGCCGGGGATCGCCGCGACATTTCGGCGGATTCCGCTCACCGTGAGCGATCATGGGCCGGTGAGTGGGATCGGGGAGAGCGGTTTGCACGTGGATCGGATGTCGCTCGGGACGGTATTTCGCAAAAACCGCTGCCGAAAACCGCTGGAGCGCTACGCGGTGTCGAGCGGAAATGATGTCAGCTTTTGCTTTCGCGCGGTGCATCGGCGGATCGACGAGATCGTCACGGTGCACTGGAAAAAGGAGGGGCGGCTTGTCCGGCGCTCCTTCGTCAATATCCCAGCGGTTCACGCCTACCGCACCCGAGCCAAGCTCGCCTTGAGGCGTGAATATGTCGGCTGGTGGGACGTGCTCGCCATGGCCGCCGACGGCACGGAGATCGCGCGGGCTCGATTTGAGGTGGTCGAATGAAAGGGAGAGGACGCGCGTCCGCTCTGCGGATGAGCCGCTCTCATGAACCGTGCGCGTCGCCGCCAAACCCCTCGCGCGGTGGGGGCCTGGTCATCCGCTCGCGGCGGGCGGGCTTGCGTGTGGTGGGGGTGCTGGTGTCGTTGGCCGCGTCCTGGGGCGCGCCCAACGATGGCGTGGCGGCGCACGCGGCGACCACCGATGTCGTGGAGGGGTACCAGGAGATCGTTCAAGACCCGGACGCACCTGCGACGCCGGCCCCACCCGCGTGGAGGTTTCGAAAGGCGGATCGCCCCGTGAAGGTGGTGGTGTTGGCGGGGTCCATCGGGGCGTGGCGCAAAAGCTCGTACGCTGCGACGCTCGAGACCATGTGCACCCAGGTGGAGGTGAAAAACCTCTCGACCGTGGGCATGGGTGCCTACGCGCTCAAGCGTCGCTTCATCGAGCAGGTGCTCCGCAACTGGAATCTTCGGTGGAACGACCCGTTGCTTGAGTATTGGCTGGTCTTTCAAGGGGGCCTCAACTCGGTGGGGACGCCGCGGGCCACGAATCACCACATCCGCGAGCTGTTCGTGAAGGCCCACAAGCGTGGCTTCGGGGTCGTCGGCTTGACCTTGACGCCGTGGGGGGACGACGCTGACCCGAAGCGATGGGGCCCGCTCACGGGGCTCGACTATCTGCGTCACACCCAACGCGTGGTGGACTTTGTGTTGGGGAAGCTGAGCCCGGAGGAGGCGCTCGGTTCGTATGCGACGCGTCGCGGCGGCACCGAGGAGGAGTGGCGCGCTGACGAACTGGCGGACGTGCGTGTGGACTTGTACGACTCGCCGCTCCGCGACGCCGACGCGGCACCTCGCGATGTACAGCGGTTGCGAGAACGGTTCGCGTCTCAGCGCTCGTGGCAACGGGCCCATAGAGACCTCGGCGCGCTCGCGCGGGCAGAGGCGCTTGAGCGGGACGCCGTGGAGGCCGCCTCCGTGCCCCAATGGTGGCTGCGGGAGGACTTGCGGGCCTTCGATCACATCCACCCAAACTCCGAGGGCCACGCGCTGATTTCCGCGCTCATGTGCCCGTCTCTTCCCGAGAGTTGGGGGTGTGCCTGCTCCGTGCCCGTCGACGTCGAGCGCATGGACGAGGTCCCGTCCGAGGTCGCGACGCCGATCGCGCCCCCAGCTCGCTCGGTAACGCCCTCCGAGGCGCCTGGCGCGGAGCAGTCTTTCCCGGACCTACCCGCCCTCGAATCTACCCTCGCGCCACGGCCGTAACTCAACTCACGGAGATTACACTTCAAGTCCGATGTACGCGGCTGAGGTCGCGAAACGGGCTGGAAATAACGTCGGAGCGTTTAGGGTAGGATGCGCGCATGAAGGCACCCAGTTTGTTGTGTGGGCTCGCCGTGGCCAGCGTGATGACGCTGACCTCGACCGGCCTCAACCCCGCCCACGCGGAAGAGACGGCGGCACCCGCCACGTCGAATTCCCCCGAGCTCAACTTTGAGCGCTACCTCCTCGACAACGGGATGGAGGTCATCTTGCACCAAGATAACAGCGCGCCCCTAGTTGCCGTGAACCTCTGGTACCACGTGGGCAGCGGCGACGAGACGCCCGGCAAGACCGGCTTCGCCCACCTGTTCGAGCACATGATGTTCCAGGGGGCCAAGCACATCGGCGAGGACGTGCACTTTGACCTGCTCAAGCGCATCGGCGCGTCGGGAATCAACGGCACGACCAACTCGGATCGCACCAACTACTTCGAGGTGGTACCCAGCAACCAGCTTGAGACGGCGCTGTGGCTCGAGAGCGATCGCATGGGCTATATGCTCGACCTGCTCAACGAGCGCAGCCTCGCCAACCAGCGCGACGTGGTGCGAAACGAGCGACGCCAACGCTACGACAATGTGCCCTATGGCAAGGCGCGCTTCGCCGTGTCAGAGACGATGTTCCCCGAGGGGCACCCGTACCGCTACATGACCATCGGACGTCACGAGGATCTTGAGGCGGCCTCGCTCGAGGATGTGCGCGGATTCTTCGCGCGGTGGTACGCGCCGAGCAACGCCACGCTCGTCATCGCCGGGGACTTCGCCGCAGACGGTGCGAAGGAGCTGGTGGCCAAGTGGTTTGGCAGTTTCCCCACGCTCCCCAAGCCGGATCACACGGCGCCCCCGCCGGTCCAGTTGGAGGCCAACAAGCGCGTGGAGGTTGAAGACTCCTTCGCGCGTCTCGAGCAGATCCAGTACGTGTGGCAGAGCGCGCCCATGTTGGGAGATGGCGACCTCGCGCTCGACGGCGTGGCCGCGGTGCTCAGCGCCGACGGTTGGGGGCGGCTTGAAAAGCGCCTCAAGCTTGAAGAGGGGCTCGTGCGCTCCGTCTCCGCGTACCAGTGGGGCAGCGGATTTTCGGGCACGTTCAATATTGTGGCGCGACTCAAACCCGGCGCCTCTCGCGAGCGCGTGGAGACCATCATCAACGAAGAGGTGCAGCGGATGATCGACACTCCGGTCGAGGCGCAAGAGCTCAAGAGGATGGTCCTCCGAGCCAAGAGCGGCTTTGTGTGGCGACTCGAGAGCCTCGCCGGTCGGGCCGATCAACTCCAATTTTTTAACCACTACACGGGGGACCCTGGATATCTGAGCCAGTACGTGGAGGAGCTTGAGAGCCTCACGCCCGCGAAGCTCCAGACCGCCGCAAAGACCTTCCTTTCAGCGCCTCGCGTTGAAGTCATCACCGTTCCGAAAGGCGCCAAATGAACCTTAAACCACGATTCCTTCACCTCACCTCTGGTCTCGCCTGCGTCGGCATCGCCGCGACCGCGCTTGGATGCGCCGGCTCCGTCACGGTGGTCACCAACAACGCCGGTGACGACGCTTCTGCGTCGGCGCCCACCGCCGTGGTGTGGCCCGATGAGGCGTTCCGCGCCAACCAGCCGGAGCCGGGGCCAGATCCCGTGCTCAAGGTGCCCGCGGCCCAAAGCTTCACCCTCGACAACGGTTTGAAGGTGGTGCTCGTGCCCCACACCTTGCCGGTGTTCTCCATGTCCTTGGAGTTCCCCATGGGCACCGCCCACGAGTCGGCAAAGAAAGCTGGCACGATGAGCCTGTGCATGGATCTGCTCGACGAGGGCACGAAGTCCAAAGACAAGGTCGCCTTTGAGATCGCTCAAGCCGACGCGGGCCTGAGCCTCGGCAGCTACGCGAGCCGTGAGGAGAGCGGCGTGTTCGTGCGCGGCTTGTCCGAAGAGCTCAACCGGGGCGTGGCGCTTGTCGCTGAGATGATGACCGAGCCCGGGCTCCGCGGGGAGGATCTCGACCGCCTCAAGTCCGATCGCAAGGCCTCACTGATGCAGGCGCGGGCGAGCGGTGGCGGCGCAGCCGGTCGGGTGATGCAAAGCCGCATGTGGGGGCCTGGGCACCCCATGGCGACCCTCTCTACCGACAAGAGCATCGACAAGGTGAAACTGAGCGACTGTAAAAACGTGGTCAAGCAGCTCAAGCCGTCGGGCGCGACGTTGTTCGTGACTGGCCAAGTGGACGAGGCTCAGGTTCGGGCGGCCTTCGCGGCGAGCCTCCCCAACTGGAAGGGCAAGGCGCAGGCGAAGCGCATGGACAAAGCAGCGAAGCCGGTGACCGGGACCATCTTCGTCATCGACATCCCTGGGGCGGCCCAGTCGAGCATCAACGTCGGCTTCGCGGGGCCTGTGCGTAACGCCGATGACTTCGAGGCGACCAACGTGGCCTCCAAAGTCTACGGGGGGGGGTTCACCTCCCGGCTGAACATGAACATCCGCGAGGACAAGGGCTATGCCTACGGCGCCCGGGGTGGGTTCTCCTACACCAAGTACACGGGTTCGTTTCGCGCCGGCTCTTCGGTAGCGACGCAGCACACCGCGGCGGCGCTCCGTGAGATCGAAAATGAGCTCAAGGGCATGATGTCGAACCCGGTGTCGAGCGACGAGCTTGAGCGTGAGAGGGCGGCGTTGATGCTCTCGATGCCCGCCAACTACGCGACCGCGTCGGGCATCCTGCGTCGGTTCCAGTCCCTCGCGTTTTACGGGCTCGCGTTCGACTACGACGCCAAGGCCCTCGAGCGGATCAAGGACCTCGAGCTCGCGTCGGTGCACGAATCGGTCAAGGCCTACATGCAGCCCGGCGCGGCCACGGTGGTGGTGGCGGGCGACGTCGCCACCATCGGCCCCTCCATCGAAGCGCTCGCCAAGGAGGGCATCTTTGGGGCGACCAAGGTGACCTATGTGGATGCGGACGGGAAGAAGGTCCAAAAGCCCAAGTACGACAAAAAGCCCGCCAAGCCAGAGGGCAAAGGCAAGCCAGAAGGCAAGGGCAAGCCAGAGGGCAAAGGCAAGCCAGAGGGCAAAGGCAAGCCAGCCGACGCAGGCAAGGGCAAAGGTAAGGGTAAGGGCAAAGGCAACTAGCGCTTCCTCCCCGACGAGGCCCCCACCGAGGCGCGTGCGCCGGTGCGGGGCCTTGGTCGTTCTTGGAGGAAAAAAGAAACGGGATCTGTTTCGAGGGTCGCGCTACACTGCAGGTGATGAGTGCAGGACTGATCGTACTCGGCGTGGCAGCCTTGGGGCTTGGCTTGTGGATCGGGGCGCGGACGCGCCGCGCCCTCGAAGCAGAGGGTGACCTCTCACCCTCCGGGCGGGTCTACAAGCGGGCGCGTCGCTGGGCGCTGTCCAAGCTGCTGCGAGGCCGCGAAGGCGGGGCGTCGGGCGGGCCGAGCGACAAGGGTTCGCGCTAGCTCTCAGGGCCTGCTGAGCGCCGCAGTTGACGACCCGGGCTCGCTCGGACGAGACTCTTCGCGTGCGTGGACCCCAGGGAAAAGTTCAGCTGCAGGGCTTCAACAACCTCACCAAGGTGGTGAGCTTCAACATGTACGATTTCTTCGTCGCCCGGACCGAAGCCGAGCGCATGGCGTACATCCAGCATATCGACGCGCGCTACTCCGCCGAGCGCATCACCACCACCCTCGAGGAGATCGCCCGCATCATCGACGCCGACGTGCTCAGTGTGAGCAAGCAAGACTACGAGCCCCACGGCGCGAGCTCGCTGGTGCTCATGAGCGACATCGGCCAAAGCGGCATCACCGAGTCCGACGTGGCCGCGGCCAAGCGCGCCTGCAACAAGTCCGTGGGGGTGCACCTCACCAAGTCACACCTGTGCGCCCACACGTACCCGGACTGGCTCGATCCCCGGGGCATCTGCTCGTTTCGCGTGGACATCGACATCGCCACCTGCGGCACGATCGTGCCGCTCGCGGCCCTGGACTACATGTTCGAGCAGTTTGAAAATGACGTGGTCATCATCGACTATGTGGTGCGGGGCTTCACGCGCGACACCGACGGCCACCGGGTGTTCCTCGACCACGAGGTGGGGAGCATCCAGGACTACGTGAACCCGCAGATCCTCGAGTCCTACCACTGCGAGGACCTCATCATGCAGCGCGAGAATATCTGGCAGACCAAGTGCCTACGCACGCGCCTGGAGCCGGCGAACTTCTTCCCCGAGGGTGCCGACCCCATGAGCGACGAGAACACGAAGGCCTTCGAGGACGTGAAGCGCGAGATGGCCGGCATCTTCTACGGTTGGCCGTCGTAGGATTTTGCACCATCGCGCGCTTGCACCTTGAGGGCTCGGTGCCCGGCGTCGCCTGGAATCCGACGGAAATAACGCGGCGCCCCTGTGGCAATGTCCACGGCGATGACGTCGCTTTTGGACTACGAGCTCGGGGAGACCCTGGGGCAGGGGGCCTTTGGACGCACGGTGGCGGCGACGCACAAGGCGAGCGGTCGAGACGTGGCGGTCAAGATCCTGCGGCTTTCGGGGCTGCCGGACTGGAAGCCGGTGGAGCTATTAGAGCGGGAGGCGAAGGTGCTGCGGTCGCTGGTGCATCCGGGGATTCCGGCGTTCGTGGAGGCGTTTGAAGACCATGGGGATGCGGCGGACGGGGCAGGAGAGACGGGCGAGCCAGGCGAGCCCGCCGAGGTACAGCTATGCATCGTCACCGAGCGCGTGGCAGGGGAGACCCTGGCGGCCATGCTCGAGCGAGGCGACCGCTGGACCGCCGCGCAGGCGGAGCGGCTCACGCGAGAGATTTTAGAGACGCTGGCCTATCTGCACGAGCTGTCACCCCCGGTGGTGCACCGGGACGTGACGCCCGCCAACGTGATGATCGACGAGGCCGGCCGGGCGATACTCGTGGACTTCGGGGCGGTGCGCTCGTTGAGCCATCAGCCGGGGCAGGCGCAGACGGTGCTGGGGACCCCGGGATACATGGCGCCCGAGCAGGCCATGGGCGAGGCGACGCCGGCCTCGGACCTGTACGGGCTGGGGGCGACGCTGGCCCACGTGCTCACCCATCAGCACCCGTCGCAGCTGCCCCGGGAGGGCCTGCGCATCTCGGTGGAGGGCCTGCTCGGGGACGCTGGCGCTGCGGCTCGCGTGCTGCCGGGGCTGCTGGCACCGGAGGTTGCCGAGCGTCACGCCTCTGCCCGCGCGGCGCTGGCGGTGCTGGACGGGGACGAGCATGCATCGCCATCTGGACCCGCGGCGCTGCCGGCAGCGC
>JBDQGY010000207.1:0-7768 GCA_040265175.1 Nannocystaceae bacterium | reverse complement strand
TTCGGTGATTAAGTCGAAGCTTGAGCGCGCAGAAACCGACCGCGCACGGGCGCTCGCGGAGGTGGATCAAACCAAAAACAAGGAGATCCAGGTCAGACGCGCGAACCTCGAGTCACAACTCGCGGAGAGCCTCGCCGCGCAAGCCCAGCGGCGCAAAGAGGTGGACACCGCCCGGATCGCCGCCATCGGCGAGGGCCAAGCGGCGCTGTCCGCCGCCCGTCAGCAGGCCCGAGAACTGGAGGGGCAGCTCACAGCCGAGTTCGCCGCCCGTCGGTCCGAAATCGAAGCGTTTCGCAACCAGTCCGTGGAGCGGGTCATGCAACGCCTCGGGGAGAAACTCAAAAATGTCACCGTCGACATCATCCCATTCTCCAACGACGCGAACCCTTCAACCCTCAACGTGAAGCAGAACTAAGGGGACACTGCCATGACAAACCAGACAAGACCACGTTCAAAGAACATCCTCGCCAAAGGTATCGTCGTCGCCGCGGTTGGCCTGCTCGGCGCGAGGGCCCTGCTGCTCACCACCGTTCAAGTCGGCACTGTTGGGGTACGTTTCTCCAGCGCCAGCGGCGTTGTGGAGCGCGACTTGAACCCTGGATTCCGAACAGAGATCGTGGGCCTGCACAAGGTGCAGCTGCTCCCCTCCAGCTATTTTTTCCTCAACTACGACAACGACGACCAATTTACCATCCGCACCAAGGACAACAACACAGTGCGGGTTGATGTGAGCATCCCCTACCGAATCAAGGTCGGTGAGGCATGGCAAATTACGGAGGCCGGCAACCAAATTCGAGATGGCGCGGGCGTCTTTCGATTTGAGCGATTCGCCGATCGTGCCGCCACAGACGTCCTCAACAGCACGCTCTCGAAGCTCTCAAGTGAAGACTTTTATGACTCCACGCGCCGGCTCGAGGTCGCTGCCGAAGCGCTCGGAGTCCTCAACGAGAAGTTGAGTGAATACCATCTCGAGGCGGACGCCATTTTGATCCGCAGGGCCAACTTCCGCGCAGAGTACGAGACCCAGCTGAGGCAGATCCAACTCAACGAGCAGAACAAACTCCTCGACAACGCGAAGAGTGCCGTGGCCAACGAGCAGCAGCGACTCGACACCTATGAGCAGCAGACCAAGGCTCTGGTCGCCGCCAGCGAACAAGATTGGGCCCGCAAGATCGCCGATCTCGACCGCGCCTACCAGGTTGGCACCCTAGAGATCAACGAGTTTGGCCCGGGCTCTGCTCGCAGGGCTCTCGAAATGCTCACCAAAGACGATCGGATGGCGCTCGCCAAACAGACCGCAGAGATTCTCGGGCGAACGCCAGACGAGATCACAGACGCGCACCTCCTCGGGATTAAGAACATTCAAGCGGAGACCAAGGAATACTACGACCGAACTCAAGCAGAGGCTGACGGGATCAAGGCGAGGCTGCTCGCCGAGGCGAACTCCGAGGTCGCGCAGGTACAGGCCGCATTTGAGAGCCGCTTCAACGGCCTCCTCAACAGCAAGGCCGGCCGCGCCTACGTCGCCTACGAGGCCGCCGCCAACGTGAAGTTCGACGAGAAACTCACCTTCCAATCCGACGATGGAATCCCCTCGGTCTTACGACTTCGAGACTTCGCCGAGCAATTCATGGGTAAGTAGCCCCTTCGCCTCCGCCCGGCTCGTCGAAGGACGCTCCCTTGGGCGTCCGTCACAGCAAGAAGTCATTGAAGTCGTCGGCCGGTGGCGGAGTCTCGTAGACGCGACGCAGTCCGTCCGCAAACCCGATCAGGGACAGACCCTGCAGCCGCAGCAGCTCGTCCTCGTTGATCACGACAGACGCGACACAGACGAGGGGCCCCTCAACCGTTTCATACTTCCACGCGAGGCTTTGTCGCGCGTCGGCGTCAGGCAGCGTCACCTGATCGAACGAAGGTTTGCGCTCGGGGAGCCCAAGGTCTCCGCTCGTCTCCACCTCAGCCACCACATCGGAGATCAGATTTTTGAGGCCACCGGCTGTGAGATTACAGTACTCGGTCATAAAACTATGACAAACCAAGACGTCGATCGGTTCGTCGTCACCGAGCATCTCCTCCGCGAACAGTCGCGCAATGCGAGAGGTGAAATGAGCACGAAATGAGATCTCGATGCTCGGGAAGCAGAGCCGGATATCACTGATCCAGTGGTCGAAGCTCATGTCGGCCTCGATCACTCTCGATGGGTCACTCCTCAAACTCCCGAGACGTTCGGTCGCCACTGACTGAACGACGCGCAGCACCGTTCGCAACGGATCACAGTCAACCGTCGATTCGCTGGCCGCTGTAGCGTCCGCTGTCACTGACTCGCGACCTCCCCCCTTGCCGCGTCAATGGCCGCTCCAAATCGCAGCTGCAAGGTCTTGATAAACAGTTTGGGGTCCACGGGCTTTACGAGCCACGCGAGCACGCCGAGCTCTTTCATCTCTGCCCGAAGAGTCCGACTCGCCTCCGTCGTAATCACGAAGACATGGCAACCATCAAACCGGCTGGCGTGATCCGAACGGAATCTTTGGATGAATTCAATTCCGTTCATAACCGGCATGTGAATATCGACGACAGCAAATCGAATATCGTCATGCGCTTCAACCATCCCGAGGGCCTCTAGCCCATTCTCTGCCTCGACAAATTCGAGAAAATCAGTCAGTCCAGACTCTGTTAGCGCCCGCTCCATCGCCTCGCGGAAGACGGGCTGATCATCGACAACCATTATTTTTGCCATCGGAGGTTCTCTCTACGGACAATTCTACATCGTCTCGTGTGCTCGGTATTGGTTTCCGCGCGTAGATGTTCGAGATCGGGCGCAGCGCCAAGGTGTGCGACAGCAGCGTTCATCGGGCCTTCCCTTCCATCGATTACGAGAGCGCTCAACTTAACGCGCTCTCGCCTCCTGTCCCACATTGGAGCCGCCCGTGACCGATTGTCCTCGCGCCACGCGGGCAGGCGCGCTTTTCGCAGCAAGTTTCGCCGCTCAAGTCGCCAAATTTCGGATGCGCGCAATCAACTCACTCGTGGCAAACGGCTTGCACAGATAATCGTCTCCATGACGTAGACCGTCGATCTTCGTCTGAGGATCGCTGTGACCGGAAACGAACAAAATGGGCGTCTGGCGAGTGAGGCTGCGCCCACGCAGACGGCTCGCGAGGGTGATGCCGTCAATCCCAGGCAGGCTCACATCCAGCACGACAACATCCGGTAGCTTGCGCTGCGCGACGGCCTCGGCCTCCAACGCATCTCTCGCGCCGACCACATGCAAGCCCGATGACTCAAGGGTCGCGCGGATCAAATTCAACATGCTCTCGTCGTCTTCGACCACAAGGACCGACAGTGTGCGCCGGTTCGCTGCCTGCGAGGTCATGCCCTCCTGATAGCGAACCACCGCGGGCGAACCATCCGCGATGGCCAAACTGAGGGCCGCCAAGGCCTCTTCCCTCGCGTCGTCAGGAGACACGCCAAACCGAAATCTAGACGCGCCAGCAGCGAGCGCCGCCCCGTCGTCCTCGATGTCGTTCGCCTTCATGTAGGCGGGGACCAACGCTTTATAGAAGCTCTCAAGTCCGTCGGCATCGCGCCCCATGTCAACGCAAATCACACGCCGTGCGTCGACGCTTCCGCAAATTATTGTCCCCAGCACCGCGGCGTCGAGACTCGCAAAACTATTAATCAACGCCTTAATGCCGACTTCCAAGTCTAGGGGCTCAATGATCGCAAACGGAACCCCTCCATCCACCTCACCACAGCGGCGACCCACAACATCAACGAGATCGGCATACAAAAGTCCCGTCTTCGCGTCGGCGACGATGCCGCTGAGTAGATACTGCTTAAGATCTTCGTGAGTCATCACCGCAGAGCGTTCTTCTTCCCGCCTCGCAAGACCGTGGACCTACCCCAGTGGCGTGCATATTTTAGAGACCGCGCAGCGGCGAAACGTTCGATTTGGGCGGATTTCGTCGAAGTAACGCTCTCGCCCGAGCGACGAGTTCATCACACGAGAACGGTTTGCACATATAGTCGTTCGCGATCTCGAGCCCCTCCACGCGATCGACTGGATCCGAGAGCGCCGAGACCATCAAAACCGGCACGCGAGAAAGTTCATCTCGTGCTCGCATCTGCTGACACATCTCCAATCCGCCGACGTGCGGCATCATCACGTCGAGCACGACGAGATCGAACGATTGCGTAGAGACCTTTTCCAACCCCTCCACGCCGTCAGCCGCCTCGGTCACATCAAACCCGGCTCGGATTAGGGTCTGACGCATGAGCACCCGAATCGAATCATCATCTTCAACGATCAGCGCGCGGGATGGTCTGTCATTCGCGGCGCTCGTCGGCACGGACGAGCCGAACTCCACCACCTTGGCCCCTCCCCAATTTTGTGCGAACCGCAGCGCCTGCATCGACTGTTCGAGCGCGCGTCGCGCATTGTTTTCCGCGGTCAACTCCGCGACTCCTCCGCTCAACGAACAGTACCCAACCCCGTTCGCGCCCATGTGATCCATAAAACGACGCCGCGTCACGTCTGCCAAGGCGCTCGCAGCGGAGAGCGTCTCCTCTGAGATCAGCACGGCGATCCGGGTCGGCGCCATCTGAAACACGAGCTGCCCAGGGCCACCCGACTCACGGACCTCCGAGACGAGCATTTTGATCAAATCTCCCGCAGGGTACATGGACGATTTTTGACCGCGCGTGGAGATCTCAAACATCAGCAGCGCTCCCCGGTGCCCGAGAAGCTGGGTGCGTTTCATCGCAGGCACCAGCAAATCCGCCGGATAGGTACCCGAGACAATGTCGGGGACCATCCCGCGATTTACGGCGTATTGATCGGTGTGCATATGGTTTGCAGCCTCCTCGGTAAGCGTTAAGGCGCGATGTATCGGTGCTTTCGACCGGGGACTCCCCGACACTTTCACACGCTAGGCTTAAGACAATCGACGAATCCACTGGAATGTTAAATAGAAAACCTCGATAAGATCGCGACTGTGCCGACTTCAGCGGTCTTTTCGCGACATCGTCGCACATCGATCGTCTCACGCCGGTACACGGTGACACTATCTGCGGCATGACGAGTCGATGCGTCCCACGAGCTCAGGCGGGCGGGCCGGCCTTAGGAGGGCTCAAAATCGCGGATTTTGGCGCCACAAGCGCATCGCCGACACCTTGTTCACAGTGAAATATTTGGCGGTTTTTCTCCTGATTTGGCGGTAGAACCCGCGCATGCGACTGCACCACTGTCTCTCCCTCCCGCTCGCGATGCTCGCCCTCGCGTGCTCTCCGAACGCATCCGATAAGAACGCAAAATCGGACGAGACCGCCGCGACGCCAGGCGACACGAAGTCCGCCGACGCCGCGAAGTCTGACGACCCCGCTGCCAAGAAGGACGACGGCGACAAAAAGCCTGCGTCCGACGCGGAGAAGGCAGCCGCCGAGAAAGAGAAACTCGCGAAGATCCAAAAACGCCTGGAGGGCTTGAAGGCCGCGAGCGCGGCGGAGGCCGAGCGCTGGACCGATGAGCTGAAAGCGGAGGCCAAAGCCCTGGTCAACTCGGAGGTCACCTCCACCGAGGCCATGCTCGACAAGATCCTGGCAGGCTCCCATCGCCGTCCCGGCAACTCGGACCGGGATAGCGCCCGACACCCCAAGGAGACCCTAAGCTTCTTCGGGATCGAACCCAACATGACCGTCATCGAGGTCGGGCCGGGTGCGGGCTGGTACACCGAGATCCTCGCGCCGCTGCTCGCCAAAAATGGAAAGCTCGTGGTCAATAGCGGCGACCCCAACGGACCTGAGACTGAATCTTCTATCTTCTACGCCAGACGGACGCGAGACTTCCTCGGTACAAACGCCGACCTCTACGGGAACGTGGGCGTGGTGATTCCCCCAGAGCCCGGCGCCTTCCACCTCGGAGAGGCAAACTCCGCGGACGCGGTCCTGATCATCCGTGGACTCCACGGGGCCACCCGTCGCGGCGAACTTGAGGGCACGTTGAAGGAGGTTTCACGGGTGCTCAAACCAGGTGGGACCTTCGGCATCATTCAGCACCGCGGAACGAAGGGGGCGGATCCCGTCAAATCAGCGGAGGACGGATATGTTCCCGAAGCGTGGCTCACCAAACAAGTCACCGCCGCAGGGTTTTCCTTGCTTGGAAGCTCGGAGATTAACGGCAATGCCAAGGATCTGCATGACCATCCCGAGGGTGTCTGGAGCCTCCCTCCCACGCTCTCCGGGGACGACGACAACGCCAAGGCCAAATACGAGGCCATCGGCGAGAGCGATCGCATGACGCTCAAGTTCCAAAAACCAGCATGAGCCGTGTGGACGGGGCGGCCCTTCGCGCCGCCCCTCCATCACCACCTCGCGGACGCCTAGTTGGATCCGAGCACGGCGACCTCGTCACGTACGAACTCCACGTCCATGAGGATGTTCTCCACGTCCTCATCCTTGAGTTCGAGCGCGTCGAGTTGCTCGTGGGACGCGCACGCCATGACGGACATCCACTCGAACTCTGGGAAGCCGCTGTGGCGAGCCATCCATTGACCGAGGGCGAGGAGCTGTCCAACTTCGTCCGTCGGCTCATGGTGCGCACCGAGCAATTCGCTGAGCGCAGAGGGTAGTCCCCATGCATCGCAGACAGCGGCGGCCAGCGCTCCGTGGTCGGTCCCGAGCCGCTCTCGCTCGACCTCCTCTACCGCTCGTGACTCATCGCGCGCGGTCTCAATGATGGAGATTTCTTGGTCGACACATTTCAACATGATGACCAAGCCAATGTCGTGCATGAGGGATGCGGTGTACATGTGCTCGGGTAGGCGCCGACCGGCGTATTTCGAGATCCGCGCCACCCATGACGCGGTCGCGAGTGCGTGCTTCCAAAGCACCGTGCCGTTCACGAGACCCTCAACGTTCATGTCGAAGATGGGGGCGATCGCGAGCGCGGCGGCCGCGTGCTTTATTTGATCACGCCCGAGCAAAAAGACCGCCCTCCGGATGCTCTTGACATCCCCTGAACGGCCATACAAGGGAGAGTTCGCGATCTTCAACACCCGCAGGGCGAGCGATTGGTCGCGCCCGATAACCTCTTCCATTTGACCCACGGTGACATTGGGATCGTTCGCGGTCTTTAGCACCTCAAGTCGATGGGTTGAGAGTGCCGGCAGCTCCGAGGGAGAGATACCGAGAGGAATCGTCGCTGGAGATCCTGGGCTAGTCATGGGCTGTGGCTTAGGTGTCGTAGGCTAGGGGCGCTGCGCATCTCGGACGCAAACAAAGTCCGCCTGTCGATACTTCCCTAGCTTATCGAAAAAGCCTCGACTGCGCTGGTAAAGAAACGCTTTCTTACCGTCCGAAGACGCCTTGGTCGAGGTCCAAAGCTCCTCCGCTGGCAGCGCGTTCATCTCGACGAGCGTTCTGAAATCGCGACGCGCTGGAAGTCGCCAGAGATCGGAGCCCTCTGCGACCAGATCCCTACAGTACAGCGCTGCCTTCAACCACCGTTTAGGAGACTCTCCCGCGGGAGGTGCGAGAACATAGAGATCCCCCACCCGCCTCGCGCCCTCGCTCACTTTCGCGCCGTCGTCGGTGGCAGACGGCTCCTCGGCAACGTCGGCCGCATCCACCGCGCTCGGTGCCGCTGCCGCCTCCGGTGCCGCTGCCGCCTCCGCCTCCGCTGCCGCCTCCGCTGCCGCTGCCGCCTCCGCCTCCGCTGCCGCCTCCGGTGCCGCTGCCGCCTCCGGTGCCTCAGCCGCCTCCGGAGCCTCCA
>JBDQGY010000206.1:0-7903 GCA_040265175.1 Nannocystaceae bacterium | reverse complement strand
TCCCGCGACAGGGCGATGGCCCCCGCCGCGACGTCCACCGTGTCCACGTGCGCGGCGCCGCCGAGTCCCGCCGCCATGGAGAACCCTCCGGTGTACCCAAACAAGTTCACAACCCGCGCTCCCGATGCGAGAGACCGCACCCGCAAGCGCGCGTCGCGGTGGTCTAGAAATAAGCCGGTCTTTTGTCCCGCGATCAAATCGACGGGCATGCGCATGCCGTGCTCGCGCACCTCCACCAGCCCCTCGGGGAGCGCGCCCCACAGCGCCTGCACCCTCCGCGTGTCCCCCCGACCGGAGCGCTCAAGCAAGGTCTCTACGCCGAGCTCAGGGAGCATCTGCGCAAGCGTCGCTACCAACGCGCCTCGAAAACGCTCGATGGCCTGCCCGTCCAGACGCAGCACCGCGACCGCGTCGTACAAATCCACAACCACACCGGGCAGCAGGTCACCCTCCCCGTGCACCAGCCGCACCGCCGTCGTGTCGGCGGGCCAATGGGCTCGTCGGAGGGCGACGGCGTCCTCAAGTCGACGAGCGATGAGGGCGTCGTCGAGGGGCACATCGCTGCGCACAAACACCCGCACGCCGATGGGTCCGCGCTCCACGAGTCCCCGCGCCAAAAACCGCCCCTGCCGGTCCAGGACCGTCGCGATCTTGCCTGGCGCGATCTCAAAGGGATCGAGCGCGTCGCGGTAAATCCACGGGTGCCCATGCGCCACCACGCGCTCCACCGGTTTTTTGAGGGTCAAGGTTGGGATGGCGGCGGGCATGGCGATTCGCGAGCGGCCCCCGTGAGAGGCAGACGACAGCGGCGTGAGGCGCCGCGTGTGGAGGATAGAGCATAACAGTTGCGCGCGCTGCCCGGGTGGGCGACAACCCCGTCATGGGCGGCCCTCCGGATCCATATCTCAGCCACTGGGCAGACCTGGCGGCGCGCAAGACCATCACGGCGCACCCCGACGTCGACACCTACGTCGTCGCCGCTGGCATCACGCCCTCCGGCGTCGTGCATGTGGGGAACTTTCGCGAGGTGATGACAGTCGACCTCGTCGCGCGCGCCCTCAAATCCCACGGCAAAAACGTGCGATTTATCTACTCGTGGGACGACTTCGACGTATTCCGCAAGGTCCCCGCGGACATGCCAGCGCAAGAGATGCTCACGAGCAACCTGCGAAGGAGCATCGCCGACGTCCCCGATCCCTTCGGTGAGCACGACAGCTACGCCTCGCACAATATCCACGCCTTCCAAGACAGCCTCGCGCCCCTCGGCATCGAGCCCGAGTTCATCCGCCAAAGTCAGTCCTACCGCGCGGGCAATTACGCCGCGGGTATCCGCACCGCGCTCCAACACAAGGACAAGATCGCGGAGATCCTCAACGAGCACCGCAAAACGCCGCTCGCCGAGGACTGGCTTCCGATCTCAGGATTTTGCGACGCTTGCGGCCACGATGACGTCGCGTTTTGCTGGGACGGTGATTGGACCGTGAGTCACCGCTGCCGCGCGTGCGAGCACGAGGGCGAGACGGATCTACGCGAGGGTGGCAACATTAAGCTCCCGTGGCGCATCGACTGGCCCATGCGCTGGGCCTACGAGAACGTGTGCTTCGAACCCGGCGGCAAAGACCACTCGAGCGCGGGCGGCAGCTACGACACGGGCAAAGAAATCGCCAAGTTGTACGACTTCCAAGCCCCCGAGTACGTGGCCTACGACTTCGTGCGGATCAAAGGCGGCGGCGGCAAACTCTCAAGCTCCGCCGGCGGCGCGGTCACGGTGGCCGACTGCCTCAAGGTCTACGAGCCCGAGGTGCTGCGGTGGATCTTCGCGAGCTACCGGGCGAACACAGAATTTCAAATCTCGTTTGACCTCGACGTGCTCAAACTCTACGAAGACTACGACAGCGCGGTGCGCGTCGCCTACCAGCCCGACGACGGGGGAAAAAAAGACAAAAAGCGCGCGGCCGCGCGGCGCACCCTGGAGCTTGCGAGCCCAACGGGCCATCGAATTGCCAGCGGCGACGTCATGCCCCGCACGCTCTCGTTTCGCCCGTTGTCGATGACGCTGCAAATCTTCGACGGCGATCTCGAGCGCACGCTCGAGCACTACGTGGCCGCGGGCGCCCTCGGTACCGACGAGGAGCGCGCCCGCTTCATGAGCCGCGCGGCCCGGGTGTGGCACTGGATCGAACACTTCGCCCCCGAGGAGTTTTGCTACCGCATCCGCACCGAGCCGGTGACCCGCGCCGTGGACGGCGACGCGCGCATCTTGTTACAGCGTCTTGTGGACGCGCTCACCGAGCAACCCAACATGGACGAACCCGCGCTCATCGAGGTGATCAAGGCGCTGCCGGAGGGCACCGAGATGAAGCGGGCCGACTTCTTCCCCGTGGTCTACGATCTCGTGCTCGACCGCCCCAAAGGACCCAAGCTGAGCACGCTGCTCATGACCATGGGCCTTGACCGCGCACGCAGCCTCCTCGCGCCAAGCGTCCGCGAGGCACCGCGAGGGTGAATCGGCTCTCGGGCACGCTCCCGCTCCGTCAAAAACGCCGTTTCGTCTGAGCCCTGTGATTCGTGCCGCTTGATTTCGCGCGCCCCCTGTCGATCGTCCTCGCACCTCGCTGGACGCTCGACACTTCGTTGACGCCGCTTGGCTTCGCTTCGTAGGCTACCCCATGACTTTAAGACACCTTGTGGCATGCATGCTCGCCGGCGGGCTCGCCACCGCGTGCACCGCGTCGAGCTCCGACGACAACTCTCTCACGTTGACCGGCGGAGAGGACACCGGCACCGACACCGGGGACGACACCGGCACCGGGGACGACACCGGCACGGAGACCGGCGCCACGTGCATGGATCCGCTCGCGGAATGTGGTGGCGAGTGCGTGGACCTAGAGATCGATCTGCAACACTGCGGCGCTTGCGACACCGCGTGCGCGGAGGGGGAGCAATGCGAAGTGGGCGTGTGCACCCCCAAGATCTGGCGCGGCGCCGAGCTGCTTGAATTTGATGATGCGGGCAACGCGAGCGCCCCCGAGATCGCCTCGGACGCCGAAGGTAACGCCGTGGTCGTGTGGAGCCAATCCGACGGCAGCCCCCTCACCCACATCGGCGCCATCCGTTACGATCGCGACTCCAACGCATGGGCTAACGCCAAGCCCATCGAGTTCGACAACGCGGGAGGGGCTTTCAAACCCGAGGTCAGCGTCGCCAACGGCGGCAACGCGATCGCCGTGTGGGAGCAGGGCAACGGAGGGTCACTTCAAGACGCCCTGGCGAACCGTTATGATCCCACGACCGACGCATGGGGCTCGGTCATCCCCCTTGAGACCAACAGCGCCGGCAACGCTTCGAATCCTCAGATCATCGCGGCAGGTAACGACACCGCCTTCGCCGTATGGACCCAAACCAACGGCAGCAGCCTCGACGTGTGGTCCAACCGCTACTACGTGCCTACGGGCACCTGGCTGGGTGCAGAGCTTCTCGAACAAGATGACGTGGGACCCGCTTTCTTCCCCCAGGTCGCGGCCGACGCCGCGGGCAACGCCTTCGCAGTCTGGTTTCAGTGGGATGGTGAGCGCAACAATGTCTGGTCCAACCGCTACGATTCCAACACCGACAGCTGGGGGACCCCCACGCTCTTGGAGACAGAGGACACCGGCACCGCAGGCGCGGCGCAGGTCGTCGCCAACGCCAATGGCGACGCCGCCGCGATCTGGATTCAAAACGACGGCGTCCAAGACAACGTCTGGGTACGCACCTTTGACAGCGCCGCCGCCATGTGGGGTGTGGCCGCCATGATCGAGGACGAGGAGGGCGACGCTTCACGGCCCCAGATCAGCATGAGCGACACGGGCCACATCTTCGCCACGTGGATGCACTACGACAGCGGCCGCTTTAACGTATGGTCCAACAGCTACAGCCCGAGCCTCAACACCTGGGGCCGCCATGAGCTGCTCGAGACCGACGACGCCGGCAACGCGTGGGATCCCCAGGTGAGCGCGGACGCCAACGGCAACGCCGTGTTCGTGTGGGCCCAAAGTGATGGCGCCGTGCAGAGCATCTGGGCCCGTCGCTTCGACGCCGGCGCCAAATCATGGAGTGGGCCAACGTTGCTTGAAACCGACGACACGGGAGACGCCGAGCTTCCCCAGGTGGCGACGGACGCCAACGGCAACGCCTACGTCACATGGACCCAGTTCGACGGCGCGCGCAGCAGCCTCTACGCCAACGTCTTCCGTTAGGGGCGCCCACCCCTCTCGCGTACCGCTGCCGTGCGCCCCCGAGTTTCGGCCAAGGGGCCGAACAAGGTTCTGCGCGAGCATATTCGCTCTCGACCGCCGGCACCGTCGTGCCAGCGTGCAACGCACTGCACGGCGAGAGGCTCACTCCAAGTCGAGTCGTTGACCCCATCTCACCCCATCGGGTACCGTCGCCGCGCGTATGGCTGAAGAAAAAAAGCATGAATGGATCGCCCCTCCTCCCGGCGAATTTGGGGGCCATCCCCGAGGACTCTGGATGCTCTTCGGGAGCGAGTTTTGGGAGCGCTTTTGCTACTACGGCATGCGCGCCATCCTGGCGGTCCACGTGGCGCAGGCTTTCTTCGCCCACCTCGGCGACGGCGCCGAGTCCGAGGCCAGCCTCACCTACGGCGGCTACACCTCCATGGTCTACATGACCGGCCTGCTCGGCGGCTACGTCGCCGACCGAATCCTCGGCTACCAGCGCTCGATCATGCTGGGCGGAAGCATGATGGCGGCGGGCATGTTTATGCTTTTGTCTCCCGACCTCACCAGCTTCTTGGTGGGTCTGGCGCTCCTCGTCGTCGGGAACGGGCTGTTCAAGCCCAATATCTCCACCATGGTGGGGCAGCTCTACGAGCCGGGCGACAGCCGCCGCGACTCGGGCTTCACCATCTTCTACATGGGCATCAACGCCGGCGCCCTTATCGCGCCGCTCATCACCTCCACCTGGATCGGCGTGACCTACGGCCTCAAGTGGGGCTTTTTTGCCGCCGGCATCGGCATGATCTTCGGCCTGATGGTCTTCCAGTTGCTCAAATCGTGGATCGGTCACGTGGGCAAGCCCCCTGAAGGCAAGGAGGGCTACGGCTCCATGGGACTGGTTCTCGTCGGGGGGCTGGTTCTCGCCGCCCCGGTGTATGTGCTCTTGAGCAAAAGCGAGGTCCTCGGCGCCATCTTGGGTCTGCTGCTGCTGTTTTTGGCGGGGTACTTTATTTACAGCGGACTCAAGGCGGACAAGGTGCAGCTTCACCGCTACTTCGCCATGCTCATCTTATTCGTTGCCAACGCGATCTTCTGGGCGCTTTTTGAGCAGGCGGGCTCCTCGCTCAATTTCTTCGCCCGCGACTACGTGGACCTGACCATCGGCGGTGTCACCGTTGACTTCGCGGCGTTCCAGTCCGCCAACCCCACCTTTATTTTGGTGCTCGCCCCGCTGTTCGCCATGGCGTGGCCCGCGCTGGACAAAAAGAAACTGAACCCGTCCATCCCGCGAAAGTTCGCCATCGCCTTGGTGTTCGTGGCGCTCGGGTTTTACGTGCTGGTGTTCTCCATCGGCCAGATGCAAGACGGCGACGGCAAGATCCCTGCGATCATGCTGGCGCTTTGCTACCTCATCCACACCTCCGGGGAGCTTTGCCTCTCCCCTATCGGACTCTCCATGGTGACCAAGCTTGCGAAACCCGAAGAGACCGGGCTCGCCATGGGCGGATGGTTCCTCTCCATCGCCGGCGCCAACTACATCGCGGGGCTCATCGCCTCTGTGGCCACGGGCGGCGGCGAGCACGGCGCGGCCGCTGGCTCCATCGAGCAGTACGCTACGGTGTTCAACCAGCTGTTCATCATGGGCGTGGTGCTCGCGGTGGTGTTCTTCATCGCAGCGCCCTTCATCAACAAGCTGATGCACGGCGTGAAATAGCCACGTCGTTATCGCCCGCGTCGCCGCGCGGGATGCCCACGCCCCGTCGCCCCATGGCCGCGGGGCGTGTCGCGTTGTGGGCTGCTCGTCACCTCGGCAGATGCGTCACGGAGCCACGCTATGGAACGGACTCAGGGCCAAAAATACCATGCCCAGGGCAAACAAGAACAGTTGAAGCTTAATCATCCAGCGAAACCAGGTGCCGTACTCCATCTTCGCCATGCTCAACACACCCACAAGCACCGCGTTGGTGGGGATGATCATATTGGTGAAGCCGTCGCCAAACTGGTAGGCCAAGATGGCGTTCTCTTGGTGAACGCCCACGATCTGAGCCAGCGGCGACATCACCGGCATGGTCAAGGCCGCCTGCCCACTCCCGCTGGGCACAAAAAAGTTGATCACGGTCTGCACACCAAACATGCACTCGGTGGTCCACAGCGGCCCGAGCCCCTCCACCGCGCCGGCCATGCCGTGCAAGATGGTGTCGATGATGCGGCCGTCCTCGGCCACCACCAAGATGCCACGGGCGACCCCCACGAGCACCGCCGCCGCCACGAGATCCTTGGCCCCTTCCACGAAGGCGTCGGCGATTTGCCCAGGCCGAAGCTTGCCCGCCAAGCCGCAGAGGACAGCCATCCCGATGAACAATCCTGAGAGCTCGGTGATGTACCAGTCCCACTGCAAGGCCCCCACCGCCAACAGCACCATCGACGCGGCGAAGCAGACCAACACAAGCACGTGCACCGGGCGCAGCCCGTCGGCCTCGCCTGTTGCCGGCGCCTCGAACTCGTCGCGCCAGCGGGCGTCAAGCTCCGGCGTGGGGCTGCGCTGGGGATCTTGCGACACCCGGTAGGCGTGCCACGAGACCGCGGCGGCACACACCGAGGTGACGATGACCCAACAAATCATGCGGTAGCCTTGACCCTCGTCGATGGGCTGCCCCGTGATGCCCTTGGCGATCCCCAAAGTGAACGGGTTCACGAACGCCGCCGCAAACCCTGCTTGGGAACCGATGAAGGGGATGGCCACGCCAGTGGTCACGTCGAAGCGCAGCGACACCGCGAGCGGCACCGTCAACAGCACGAAGGGGATGACCTCCTCGGCCATGCCGAAGAACGCGCCGCCCAAACTGAAGGTGAACATCAACACGGGGATCATGAAGAACCGACCGCGTCCGCCGACCACGCTGGTGAGCCATCGGATCGCCGCCAAGATAGCCCCGGTGGCGCTGAGCACCCCGAAGGCGCCGCCCACCAACAAGATGAACGCCACCACATCCGCCGCCTGCTCCATGCCTCGAATGGGCGCCTTCAGAATCTCCCACGGACCTTGGCGCACGGCGGGCACCTGCGTGTAGATCGGCGAGCCGTCCTCCCCGAGCAACACCACCTGCTTGGTGCCCGCGGCGGTCTGCATGGCCTCCTTGGCGTATTCCCCACCGGGCAGCACCCACGTCATCAGACCCACGAGGACCAGGATGGTGAAGATCAAAACGAAGACGTTGGGCGGTTGTAGTTTGCGCATTGACCGTGACCTTGAAAGCCGGCCTCCCGGCCGTGAGTGTTGCGGTGGCGCGCCCCACACGGGGTGGAGCACCCTCGCACGCAGGAAGAACGACTCAACGCGCCCCTGCGAATGTGCCCCGCAGCACCCGCAGGATACCAAAGAAACCTGGTCGCCTCTCCAAAAGATTCCGGCCGGCCCTCATTAATCAAGTTCTCATTTTATGGCGATACACTGCCCGTGCCCCACCGCTAAAATCACGCCATGTCCTCTCGTTGGAAGATCATTGTGGGTGTAGTCCTCCTACCTCTAGCCATGACCTCCTGCTCGGACAGTGACGGTGGAGGCGGAGACCCCACGGCGAGCGAGACGGGCGACGGCGACGGCGACGGCGACGGTGACGGTGACGGTGACGGTGATGGCGACGGCGACGGCGACGGCGACGGTGACGGCGACGGTGACGGCG
>JBDQGY010000205.1:0-7907 GCA_040265175.1 Nannocystaceae bacterium | reverse complement strand
TCCCCATGCCTTTGCGGCGGGAGCTCGGGAGACGATGCTTCCTCTTCGTCCGCCGATCCGACGGGTGACGGTGACGGTGACGGTGACGGTGACGGCGACGGTGACGGCGACGGTGACGGCGACGGCGACGGCGACGGCGACCCCCCTCCTGCAGAAGTGGACTGCGGGACGCTCCCCCCCGTGTCTGCGGGCACCTGTGAAGTGACCGTGGAGGGCACGTCCGGCCTGCTCGTCCAAGGAGATGTCCTCGCGCCGGAGACCATCTATCGTGGCGGCAGCGTCCTCGTCGATGCGGCAGGCATGATCACCTGCGTAGGGTGCGACTGTGACACCGCCGCCGATGCCGACCTCGCAACGACCGTCTCGTGCCCAGACGGGGTGGTGTCCCCTGGGCTCATCAACACCCACGACCACATCACCTACGCGAACAACCCGCCACACCAGTTCACGGACGAGCGCTACGAGCATCGTCACGACTGGCGTACCGGCACCGGCGGACACACAACGATCCCCTACAACGGAGGCGCGTCAGGCGACGTGATGCGGGGCGCGGAGCTTCGATTCATGATGGGTGGAGCGACCGCCACGGTCTCCGCCGGTGGCACCGTAGGCTTGCTGCGCAACCTCGACTCCAACAGCTTGTCGGAGGACTTAGGCAACCAGGCCGCCGACAGCGACACCTTCCCGCTCGGCGACGCCAACGGGACCAAACTCGACAGCGGGTGTGGGTATCCCAACATCGCGACCAACAACTCCATCTCCGGCCTGGACGCCTACGTCCCCCACGTCTCGGAGGGAATCGACCTCGCGGCACGCAACGAGTTCGTCTGCATCCAGACCGGCGACAACGATCTTGTAGAGCCGCAGACGGGGCTGGTTCACGCCGTCGGTCTGACCGCCGGCGATATCTATAATATCGAACCCGAGTACTCGAAGGTTGTATGGTCCCCGCGATCAAATATCGCGCTGTACGGGAATACGGCCTCCGTCTCTCTCATGGAGCGGGCGGGCGTTCCAATGGCGCTAGGGACCGACTGGCTCCCGAGCGGGTCGGCAAACCTCTTGCGCGAGTTGGCCTGTGCAATTGAGCTCAACGAGACCCACTTCAACAACACCTTCTCCGACGTCCAGCTCTGGCGCATGGTGACCACCAACGCCGCGTTCGTCGCGGGGGCTCAACTGAGCACCGGCATGCTCAAGAGCGGGCTGGCGGGCGACCTCGCGGTCTTCCGCGCAGGTGACCTCGACGCCCACAGCGCGGTAGTTCGAGCCAACCCCGAAGACGTGGTGATGGTCGCGCGCGGAGGCCAGACCCTCTACGGCGACGCTTCCCTCCTCGCCTCGGCTGCGCTGGGTACGGACGGATGTGAAGCCCTCGATGTCTGCGGTACCGCGAAGGTCGCCTGCGTCGCCCAAGACGTGAGCAACTCCAGCTTGGCCATGGTGCAGGCAGCGACCGACGCCGTCTATCCCCTCGTCCTCTGCGGCGAACCGGCGGATGAACCCACGTGCGTCCCCTATCGCGCAGAGTATCCAGATGGCGTGGTAGACGGCGACGCTGACGGCGACGGTATCCTCGATGGCGAAGACAACTGCCCGCTGATCTTCAACCCAGTGCGGCCCATGGACACCATGCAGCCCGACGAAGACGCCGACGGCACCGGAGACGCCTGCGATCCCTGCCCTCTCGACTCTAGCGACGCGTGCCCTCCTCAAGATTCCAACGATATGGATGAGGACGGCGTCGCCAACGGCGTCGACAACTGCCCCATCAACGCCAACGCTGATCAAGCAGACGACGACGGTGACGGCAAAGGTGACGCATGTGACGATTGCGCGGATCCCAACCCGGGCAACGCCGCCTGCGCCACGACCATCAAAGCCATCCGCGACATGTCAGACCCTGCACACCCAAGCCCTGGAGCACAGGTCACCGTCAGCGGCGCATACGTGACGGGTCTGCGACCCACCACAGGATCGAGTCAGGGATTTTATATTGAGGATGGGACCCAGATGCCGTTCACGGGCATCTTCGTCTACACCGGCTCCACGAGCCCGAGCGTCGCGATTGGGAATGTCGTGACCGTCTCAGGCACCTACGAGGAGTATTTTGACCTCTCGGAGATCCTCTCGACGAGCGTCACCGTGACCGACGCAGCGACGGCGCTTCCGTTCTCCCCGTTGCAGGTCGCTGACCCGGGCTCCATCGCCACCGGTGGCGCAGATGGAGAGGGCTACGAGTCCATGCTCCTCCAAGTTGGAGCGGTCTCCATCGTCGACGTTAATCCAGACGCACCCGACGACTACGACGAGTTTGAGGTTACGGGCGGCCTCCGCATCGACGACGGGGTCGCCGATGCGGACTCGACCGCGGGCTTAGGAAACGACTGCCCTGTCGGCACCGCGTTTGACGGCATTACAGGCATTCACGGTTGGAGCTTCAGCAACTACAAACTCCAGCCGCGCGACGCCGGCGATGTGGTCGTGACGACCTGCGACCCTTTCTTGTAGCGCTCCTCTCCCTTGAGCCCGCAGCGGCGTACGCACGGCCGGGGTTCGCAGACCACTCGCGAGGGAGGATGGTCTAGATTCATCCCCCAGCGCCGACGGCGCTCGAAATCTGGTTCAGGAGTTCATTGACTGAGATCGGCTTTCGAATCAGCGCGACCACCGACTTCATGTGTTTCTGCGCGTCCGCTGACTCCACTCGATGCCCGGTCATCAAGATGACGGGTATCTCTGGATACAACGTCTCCACGCGCTTCGCGAGGTCGACTCCGCTAACCCTCGGCATCGACAGATCAGAAACGATCACCTTGACCTCTGTCTGGTGCTCTTCAAGGATGTCCAACGCCTGCTGCCCATCGAGCGCAACCAGTGTATTGACCCCCTCTCGCAGGAGCATACGACGCAGGCTCAACGAAGCCTGTTCGTCATCTTCGACGAGCAAACAAGTTATCCCCGCTATTTGCCTCGGAAGCGCGGCCCCAGACTCGTCTCGGCGAGCATACTCGCCGAGCTGGTCGTCAATCTCCGCCAATGTGAGGCAAACGCGAACCCGCGTGCCCACCCCCTCCGTCGAGTCAATCTCCACCGTGCCGCCCGCAGCGGTGACGACACCAAACACGACCGACATTCCAAACCCAGAACCTCCAATGTCCTCCTTGGTCGTATAAAACGGCTCAAACACACGGTCGAGATGCTGCGGACTTATGCCGCAGCCCTCGTCCGTGACCTCGATACACGCCCCGGTTGCGTCCTTTTCCAACGTCGCGGTGTCTCCTTCGGCTTCGAGTAGCGTGAGTGAAACACGGACGTCGCCTCCCCGGCTCGATGCATCCCGCGCATTCAAGGTGAGATTCAAGATGATCTGCTGCAGGTCCGTCGTTGACATCTGAACGAGGACGGGGCCTTCAGGGACGTCCAATGACACGTTGACATCGTCTCCGAGAAGGCGCTGCGCGAGACCCAAGGTGTTGGTTATCGTCAAGCATGCATCGGTGACCGCGCACTCTTCGACCGCGGTAGTCCCGCCGTGACCAAAGTTCATCAGTTTCTTAGTCAGCTCCGCGCCCGCGTTGATCGCTCCAGACATTAGGTCAAGAGACTCGATAGTTTCCTTTGATGTGTTTGGGTCGAAGCGAAGATGCGCGACGTTCAGCGACACGACGTTCATGAGGTTGTTGAAGTCATGGGCGATGCCACCTGCGAGCCGTCCTACTGCCTCAAGCTTCTGGTAATTTCGGAGTTGTCGCTCCAGCGAGCGGCTTCGCTCAACTTCCTGTTCGAGTTCACCCACGACCCGCTCAATCGACGCGACCTCGTGGTTCGGGGCGTCCCCACGATGCTTGATGTACACCCCCTCACGACGCTCTGGAGAAGCTACCAACCGATCCCTAATTCGCTCGACTTGGCGAGCCAGATCAGCGAGGGGGTTGATGTGCCGCTTCGACAGCCGATGGATCATCTTCATCACCAAGATCACCATCAACGACAAGAGCGCGATCCCGCCTGCGATGGACCGTTTCGGGTACTTCAACATCACATCGTCTGGCACCATGACGACCACGGCGAGGGGCTCAAACCCTTCAACGACATGAGGGCTGCTATACGCATAAAACGTATCTACGGAGTCCTCTCCTCTGCCAATGCCCAGTTGAAAGTACCCGACATACGGTTCCGAGAAGGTGATGTTCGCCTTCCAGTTCCGTTCCGTCACGGTGACATTACGATCCGCGAGCATCTCTGGTGCAACGTCGATCTCCAACTCAGAATCGTCGAGCCCCCTCCAGGTGTGTTGCAACACCTCGCCCGAGGAGAGTTTCACGAGCATCACCTCGACCAGAGACACCCTCGCGATCTCATCGACGAGCGCTCGCGTATCTCCGACGACTCGGATATACCGCTTATGATCCAGGGTGATCTCGGTGAGCTCAAAGACCCCTTCGTCCGTGGCGACGAACCCTTTCGCGTCACCCGGGGAGAGCGCGAGTAGTTCCTTGACGCGCGAAAAACTCGACGTTCCATACCGCTCGACCTCGCCGTCCTCACCCACCACGAGAACGAGCTCATCTCTCGATCTCAACTCTGAAATCAGGTCCTTCTCCGACCTCGCCAGCGACCCTAGCGCGGCCATACTCTGCAGTTCGAGCACCCTCTCTGTTTGAGGTACCTGGTTGTCTGCGACCGCCAGGATCCACTCTTTGCCGCCGAACAACCCCGCGTAATAGGTGTTCGAACCGAACCACATCACGGCGAGGAAGGCGACACTTGAGACAAGTGGAATCAGTCGCCACCACAACACATCGTGAAGGTTCGGTTTGTTGTCTTCGGAACTAGCCATGATTATATCTCCCCCCGTCTCCCCTCATCTCGCCCCGGACCACCAACTCATCGATGCTACCAGAAACATCTCACGTTCGACGGGACAACGCCGGATGTCCCCAGCCTGATGTTCATGTTGGGACGCATGAACGTGTCCTGTCCTCATCCTGGTGAGACCAACACTGGGCGCGTGATGGTCCACCAGGTGGCTGTCCGCCACCGGAGACTCCGCTCTCATCAAAGATCGTTGTAACGCTCTTCGATCCTCTGAAGAACCTCCAACGCGCCGCCTCGCAGTGAAATACCTCCCGCTGCGACGTTGCACTCGCGCGGGTTGATTCGCACCAGGGTCGCCCCCGCAGCCTGCCACCGCTCACTCATGCTCCTCACCGTGGGGATCGCCGTGCCCGCCCCGAGCTCGATCACTACGACCTGATCGGCCGACAGCGCCTCGCTCCACCTCGTGTAGCGGCGCTCTTGGTCCCGGGTTCGTCGAGACTCCCACCCCCAGTCGCCAAACATCAAAATGTTGGGGCGCGCGATTGCCTCACAGCGTCGGCACTGAGGAAGCGGTGACACCGCGCGCATCGTGGCCTCATCGACGCGGATCGAGGTGGTCGGTTCAGCCTCCCAGACCCCTGCGCCACAGCCCTGACTGCACTGTTCATGATCGATGGCACCGTGACGCTCCACAATCGCCGCGTCTAAAAATCCGGCCCGCTGAAATTGACCGTCAACATTGGAGGTGAACACGAACACGCCGCTCTCCATGCCCGAGGCGAACCTTTGCAAAATCTGAAAACCCAGGTGGGGAACCGTCCTTCGATACAAGTTTCGGCGATGGCCATAAAACCCCCACGCGAACGCTGGGTCCCGTTGAAAATGTACGGGGTCTGCCATCTCTTCGAACCGCACCCCAAGTCTTTTGTACGGTGGGTACGCGCGCCAAAAACCCTCCGTGCCTCGGAAGTCTGGCAAGCCGGAGTCGACCCCCATCCCGGCTCCCGCTCCGACCAGGAGGCCCCGCGACTCCTGGATCGCCTGGGCCGCGGCGAGCACTGATGCATCATCGACCATTCCCAAGACTACCAGAACACCTGTCCCGCCGATGCGCCCACGCGCCGATGCCCGACGCCTCTAACGCGGAGGCGATGGGTCGGTGACCTCGACGCGCGTGTACTCCCCGACAATCGAGAGATACGCCCCGAACTCCAAAATGATCGAGTCTTCCAGGCTCCCCGCGTTAAATGCGATGCGTGAATTAGCGAAGATCGAAGCGTCGAGAAACAGCTCGAACGGGAGCACTGGGCGACCAAAGGGGGGCACGCTCCCCGGGACCAAGCCGGTGGTGTCTCGCAGCTCCTCTGGCGTCAAGAACCTCAGTTTTTTGACGCCGACTTGCGTTCGAAAACGCTTTGAATTGAAACGGTGGGCCGCGCTCAAAACAAGCAATACGGCGCGACCGTCCGCCCGCATGCTCAGTGCCTTACCACCGATCGAGAGGGGCTCTCCTCGGACCCGAGCAGAGTCCTCGCTCGTCAGCGTCGGCGCGTGATGAAGATGTTTAAACACCACCCCCGCGTCGTGGAGCATGGCTTGGATTTGTTCGAAGACGGGGTTCATCGTTATTTCCATGGGCGCGAGCAGCGGCCGCGCGCAGATGTTCGAGATATTTTTGAGCGGTGCCGTCTCCCCTTATAACGACAGGAGGCATGTCGTACCAGGGAAACCAAAAGTTGCACATCGTCGCGGAGGGCGTCTCGCGCCGCATCTTGACGGACCTCTACCATCGACTCATCGCAGGGCATTGGCTCGCGCTCTTCGGCTTCGTGACCGCGGTGCATCTGCTCATTAACCTCGCCTTCGCCGGCGGATACGCGGCATGCGGAGACGAGGCCATCGACCATGTCGGCGGCGGCAGCCTGCTCGGGAGATTCTTTTTCAGCGTGCAGACGCTCTCCACCATCGGGTACGGGACCCTGGCGCCGCTCAACCGCTGCGCCAACCTGCTTGTCACTGTGGAGGCCATCGTCAGCCTCGGTTTCGGCGCGCTTGTCACCGGGCTCGTATTTGGCAAATTCTCGCGTCCCACCTCGCGCCTCATCTTCAGTGACAAGGTGCTGCTGAGCCGATGGGATGGAGCCGAGGTGCTGATGCTGCGGCTCGGCAACGCGCGAGCCAATGAACTGGTCGCGGCGGCCGTCGAGATCTGCGCGGTCGTCCCGGTCGTCACAGAGGAGGGACACTCCCTCAGCCAGCTCGTCGACCTCCGCCTACGTCGAAACACCTCCCCGTTGTTTCAGATGTCGTGGCTTTTGCTGCATCCACTGGACGAGAAAAGCCCCCTTCACGGATATGACCTCGAGCGAATCAAGGAAGACAATGTGCGACTCATCGTGAGCGTCACAGCGCACGATGGAAGCCTCGGCCAGACCGTGTACGCCCGGCATATCTACGGACCCCTGGATTTTCAGAGTCGTCGGCGATTCGTAGACGTTATCGAACCACTCGGTCAGCGTCGGTTCCGCGTGGACTACCGGAGATTTCACGACACGGAGGCGTTACCCGGATCCGCGCCGCCGGCTCAGTAGCGCGCCACAGAGGCGTCGACCTCTTGCGACCACGCGTCGATACCTCCCACGACGTTGTACACCTCAGAGAACCCTAGATCCGCCAGCGCCTGCGCCGCCCGTGCGCTCCGTCCTCCGTGGTGGCAATGAATGGCCACGGGCGTGGTGCGGCTCATGGCCGATAGGGCGTCGAGGGCCGCTTCGTCGAGGACTTGGGCGCCAGGAATGGTCGCGATGTCGCGCTCCTCGTCTGTGCGGACGTCGTAGAGCCGTAGCGAGTCGTCTGGATCATCGAGTCGGTCTTTGAGCTCGGTCACCGACATTCCTCGAACACCGATGGGCGCCTTTGGACAATCAATCTTGAAGCCGGTCTGGCCACCTTCGGTCACGAAGTCGATCTTCATCCCGCCCGCGCGCCGGGCCGAGGCAGGATCAAACGCCACCTTCAACCCGTTCGACTCGCCAAAGATGTCCCCCGCCTCCTGTGGCCCGAGGCTGAGATCATTATAGAAC
>JBDQGY010000204.1:0-7978 GCA_040265175.1 Nannocystaceae bacterium | reverse complement strand
GATCTCCTCTCGATGCTCACCTTCCGTCGGCAGGTGAGTCGCCAGTTCGCCAAACGCCGCCCTGGCCGAGTCGCTCAGAGCCTGGCCATCTCCCAACACCGCGACAAGTAGCTGGGCGACGATCTCCGCGAACTCGAGTTCGAACGCCCCCCACGCCTCACGGTGCTGGCCGAGAGTCGCGGAATCTACGCCGAAACGAGCGGCCACGTCCGCGAGGACCCGATCCTCGGACTCGCTGCGCTCTCCATCGGCCATGGCCATCTGCCACGCCTCCCTCAAGGCCACCAAGACCGCGTCCCCCTCCGGTGGAGGGAGCGCGAGAAACCGTTCTTCTAAAAACTCACGATCGCCGATGTTGCTGACCCACGAAGAGTAGGTCTCCGCGTCCACCTCCTCTTCGTCGAGCATGCTCAACAGTCGCTCGCATTCCTCGTGTTCGAGGATTCCATCGGCGTGGGCGATCAAACCTGAGATAATTAGCACCCACTCACTCGCGACCTGACTATCCATTTGCCTATGCTAGCGGATTCCACCGACGGCTGGCACGTCGCGGCCCCACACGGCGCACCGACAACCGCGAGGACGTCCCCCTTCGGGACTCATGACGCGCCCCTGCGCGTGCGCTCCGGTCACGAAGGATCGGGAGGCGTTCGTGCTGGTGTGGGCTCCCGAGCGGGCTCTGGCGCGAGTGTGAGGACGACGGCGGGCACGGTCTGGTCTCCCGGCCTCGCCCGAATCACCTGAACCGCCAGCGGCGGCTCCCCCGCGGCTCCGTGCACGACCAGCAGATACTCCCCGGCCTCCTCAATGGGGGCCGTCAAAAAATAGGACCCGGAGGCGTCCGTCCTCGCGCGCCCGAGGGGCGCCGTCCCCTCGAAGGTGCTCTCCGACGCCCCTTCGCCATACAGCGCGACACGAACTCCTTCGACCCCAGCGCCGAGCGCCGGCGCCGACGCCGGCCCGGGGAGCTGCACCGAGCCTCTCAACTGGGCGGGTACAGAGGTGCCGGGCGGCTCGTAGGAGCAACGCACGGCGTCCGGCGAGAACGGATCGAGGTTCGAGGTCCCGGGTTGAATGAACTGCGCGGGGCTCTCCGGGCAGGTGGGAGGCCGGCCGTAGGCGGGTGTGTTCGCCAGCTCCATCCCCTGCGAGCGGACGCACCCAGCCGCGAACGCGCTCACCAGACCCCCAACGCACCACGCCGCGACAGCGACCCAACGTTTGGCCATGCGCGGCGGCTTCGATCCCTCGGCGAGGTGCCCTTTGTCGCTTCGAGTCACCCGGGGACTGTATCCCATTCCTCCCCGTGAACGGCGCCCTGCGAGTCATAGGCCGGGAATACGGTCGTCGAGAACGACGACCCGCCGCCAGAGGCGCGATTGCGGGGTCATTTTGCGAAAGCCCTTGACCGCAAAACGCGCGAACGTACACTACGGGTATGCAATTCGGGCAGCCCCAAGATCCAACCCCCACCACCGCGCGAGAGGGTCAATCCTTTGCGCCCGGGATGTACGGAGACCCGCGCGCGGGACTCAAGGCCGACGTAGGCCAGTTCATGTCCGGTGTCATGGGCTGGATGGCCGCTGGCCTCGGCGTCACCGCGCTCGTCTCCATGTTTCTGTCGACCAACGAGGAGCTCTTGGTGGCGCTCGTCTCCACCCCGCTGTGGTACGTCGCCCTCTTTGGCCCCTTGGTCTACGTGTGGATCATGCAGTCTCGGCTGCCTCGCATGACCCCGAAGGGCGCGACCTTCTCCTTCCTTTTGTACTCCGCCATGATCGGCGTGATGTTGGCGCCATTGGTGGCGATGTACATCGCCAACGCCCCCAACACCCTCGTGGCGTGCTTCCTCGGCACCTCGGGCATGTTCGCCGGTATGGCCGCGTTCGGCTACCTGACCAAGCGCGACTTGTCGGCGTTCGGGCGTTTTTTCACCATGATGATCTTTGGTCTGTTGGCCATGTACATCGTCTCGTTCTTCGTGCCCGGCGTCTCCTGGTTCGTGGCGGTCATCGGGCTGCCACTGTTCGCCGGCCTGACCGCCTACGACACCCAGAAGATCAAGCAGATGTACCTCGAGCGCGGAGGACAAGGGAACCTCGCCATCCTGGGCGCGTTGCACCTGTACATCGACTTCATCAACATGTTTTTGTTCATGCTCCGCCTCATGGGCGGAAACCGCGACTAGATCGCGCGGGTCAACGACGACCTCAACAGGGGCCTGCCATCGCGGGCCCCTTTGTTGTGGTTGTCTCGAGAGCCGAGGCGTACCCGCGGTGGACCGCCCCAGGCGCCCGCCTCCGCGAGGTCGCGTCAGTTGCGCACAAGGCGTTTGAGCGTCCTCAAATCCGCTGTTTTACAAGAGCCTCCATCGAGGGTCGATTCGGCCACGGGCCGGGATATAACCGCGGGACCCATGAAGCTCGAAGGAAAGATTCTCTGGCTCACCGAAGACTCCAACACCCTCGCGGCCCAGCTCCGCGGTGACGAGGTCGGCGCCCTCAACCACGTCTCCTTGCACTACGGTGTGAACACCGACGCCATGATCAATGGCGCCGCCTGCACCCTCGGCTACACCCCCCAGATCCTCGGCCCCTACTTCCTTCAAAACTTTAAAGAGACCGTCTCCAAAGACGACGTCAAGAATGGTGGGTATCAGGTGGTGGTTGGCGGCGACGCCTACGGCAGCGGCTCCAGCCGCGAGGTCGCCGTGGTGGCCCATCAGGGCGCTGGAATCGAGCTGGTCGTGGCCAAGAGCTTTCAACGGATCTTTCAAGAGAACATGGTGTACGCGGGCTTGCCCTTCACCACAGATCTTGAGGTCGTCACCAAGCTCCAAGGCGGCGAAGACATCGATCTCGACGCGCTCGCGGGAGAGTTGCCCCCGTTCTTTCGGGCCGTCGCCGAGGCGGGTGGACTCTTGAACTACGGCACCAAGGTGCTCGACGGCGCGGTCGGCCCGACCTACGAGGTTGACGCCCCTGCGCGCCCCATGACCTGTATCGAGAAGATCGTCGCGAAGAAAGCGTGGACCGGCGCGGGCACCCCCCCCGGGCTCGGCGCTGTGGCCCCCGGTGATCAGGTCCTGTGTCACGCGGACTTCCGCGGCATGCACGAGTACACGGCGGGGATGGTGATGGACCTGTATGAGCAGGCCTGGTCCGACGCCCCCGTCGTCAACCCGGACATGGTCGCGGCCTTTGAGGACCACTTCGTCCTCATTAACCGCGAGACCGTCCCCTTGAGGGTGAAGGATCAGCGCCTCGCCCCCGCCCAAAACCTCACCCGCGAGATGGTCGAGGCCTGCAATAAAAATGGAATCCGTGTCCACGGCCCCGACCGCGGGCACGATCCCGGCGTGTGCCACCGCATCGTCGTGGAGCAATACGCGCGACCCGGCGACATCATCGTCCTCACCGACAGCCACACACCCACCGCCGGCGTGCTTAACGCCTTCGCCTTTGGCGTCGGGTCGACGGCCATGGCCTTCGCCCTGCGCACCGGGATGATCCCTGTCACGGTCCCCAAGACGGTCCGCGTCATGGTGGAGGGCGCCCCCAAGGGCGGCCTCTCCCCCAAGGACCTCGTGCTGCACCTCATCGGCGACCCTTACTTCCGCGAAGAGCAATGGCGAGAATCCCCCACCGACACCTGCGTCATCCAGCTCGGCGGCGACGGCCTCGATCACTGGAACGTGGACGAGCTCTCCGTGATCACCAACATGACCGTTGAAGGCGGCCTGATGACCGGGGTGGTGGAGCCGTGCAAGCCGCTTGAGGACTTCCTCGCTACGCGTGGATCGGACACCAACTACGACGACATGTTCGTGGCACCCGACGAGGGCGCCACCTACGTCCGCACGATCACCGTGAACCTTGATGAGGTGCCGTTGACCGTGGCGACGCCAGGCGACTCGCGAAACCGCGAGATGCTCGACGCTGTCGGAGAGGTCGAGATCCAAAACGTGGTCATCGCCTCGTGCACCGGGGGCTCACTCTCGGACCTCCGCGCTGCGGCCGAGGTGTTGCGCGGGCGCACCATGCACGAGGGCGTGCGGATGACGGTGACGCCCTCGAGCACCGCCGTCGCGCGTGACGCAAAAGCGGAGGGTCTGCTCGACCTGTTCGAGGCCATGGGTGCGGTGGTCACCGACCCCGGGTGCGGATCCTGCATTGGAAACGGGCCGGGGATCCCCTTTGAAGGGGAGACCACCGCGAGCACAACCAACCGCAACTTCGATCGTCGCATGGGCGCGCCCGGGCCGGTCTACCTGGTGTCTCCCGCCGTGGCGGCGGCCAGCGCCGTCACAGGCCGGCTCACAGACCCCCGCGCGCTCCCGACGGTGTGACCGTCGTAGGCTCCGATCGTGGAGCCAGGGCGAATCGCGGCGTGTATGACGGCGACGCTCCTTTGCGGGTCCTCCGCGACGCTCGCCGTGGAACCCGCGGCGCCGACCCAGCCCCCCCCGCGCGAGAGCCCTCGCGCCGGGTGCACAATCTCTGCGGAGCTGCGAGACCCCTTCAACTCACGTTGAGATCCCTTGATGGGCAGCCGCCATCGGTCTAGCGTCCCCCTACCCTCTCCGGAGGAGCAAGGACACCCGTGAAGCAGCTCCACAGTTATCTCCAAGGATCCTGGAAACCTGGCATCGGCGACGACATCTCGTTGCTAGACCCCACCACCGAAGGCGCCGTCGCGGTCTGCAAAAAAGCCGACTCGTTGGCCGGCGCCGTAGCCTGGGGCAGGACCACCGGCGGACCGGCGCTGCGTGCCATGACCTTCGCCGAGCGCGGCGCGTTGCTTGGCGACATGGCGCGCATCGTCTCGGAGCACCGCGACGAGCTGCTCACCCTCGCGGCCAACAACGGCGGCAACACCCGCGGCGACGGCAAGTTTGACATCGACGGAGGCACCGCAGTGCTCTCTGCCTACGCCGAGATCGCGAAGGAACTCGGCGACACCCCGTGGCTCGTCGAGGACGAGCCCGCGCTTTTGTTCCACGGCAGCAAGCTCCGCGCCCAGCATGTGAGCCTGCCGCGCCACGGACTCGCCATCCACATCAACGCCTTCAACTTCCCGGCGTGGGGCATGCTCGGCAAGATCGCCACAGCGTTCCTCGCTGGGATGCCCGTGCTCACCAAACCGGCCACGAGCACCTCCCATGTGGCCCACAGGATCGTCGAGCTCCTCGTCGAGTCTGAGGTCCTCCCCGCCGGTGCCCTTCAACTCCTCATGGGTCCGGCCGGAGACCTCCTCGATCACGTCGGCTCCCAAGACGTCGTCGCCTTCACTGGCTCGGCCGACACCGGCGCAAAAATCCGCACCCACGCGGCGGTCGTCGCCCACGGGGTTCGGGTTAACGTGGAGGCCGACAGCCTCAACGCGGTCGTGCTTGGCCCCGGAGTGGACCCAGGCACCGAACTGTTCGATCTCGCCGTGCGCGACCTGGTCACGGAGATGACCCAAAAGGCGGGTCAAAAGTGCACCGCGACCCGCCGCGTGCTGGTGCCTTCGGACAAACTCGAGACCTTTCGGGAGGCGGTCATGGAGCGCCTCGCCTCCATCGCAGAGAAAACCGGGGACCCCCGGGACAAGGGCAACCGCATGGGCCCGCTCGCCACCGCCAATCAGCTCCGAGACGCACGCGCAGGAGTGGCAACTCTCTCCGAGCACGCGTCTATCTTGCGAGGGGACCCCTCACGCGCCGAGTTCTCGGGCGTCGACGCTGGCACGGGCTACTTCCTTGAGCCGATCTTGTTGGAGGCCTCCTCCGAGCGCGCGCTCGACCCCGAGGCGGCCTTTCATGTGATGGAAGTGTTCGGGCCCGTGTGCACCCTCCTCCCCTATGACGGATCCCCCGCCACCGCCGCGAAGATCGTCTCCTTGGGCCACGGGAGCTTGGTCTCGACGCTCTACTCAGACGACCGCGCGTGGATCGCTGAGTCCATCCCGAATATCGCGCCACACCTCGGCCGGCTCGTCGTAGCCGACGAAAAAAGCGCGCGCGCCTCCATGTCCCCGGGCTGCGTCTTCCCCGTCGCCAACCACGGCGGGCCCGGCCGCGCGGGATGTGGTGGAGAGCTCGGCGGTGTCGCAGGGCTCACCTTGTACATGCAGCGCACGGCACTCCAGGGGGGCGCGAGCAACCTCGCCCGCATCGTCGGCCGCAAGGGCTAACGGCGCACGCCTCCGCTTCCCCAAACTTCAGCGACGCGTGGCCGGGGCTGCTCCCTGGGTCGCCGGGGCTCCCGTCGCGCCCGCCGCCGCTGCGTCCGCTGGAGCGTCCGATGCTGCGTCGGTGCGCGCATCTGGTGGAGACGCCACCACCGCCCGGGCCCAACGCTCCCGTCGCTCGCTCCCCGGGACCAGTCCGACTCCACTCGCCGCCGCCATCGTCATCTCCCGAGCGATTCCCGTGAGAGGACCCCCGGCCACCAATAGACCGGCCAATAGCGCCGCCCACATGTTTGCAGAACCCTTCACTGGGGGAGCAGCTTCCGACTCCACCACCGACGGCGCGTCCAATGCCACCAACAATCGACGGGTGAGACCAACACCCAAGCACACATGGCCCGCAGCCACGACGCCCAAGGTCCAGCCCATCCCGCCATGTTGTCCGAGTCCGCGATACACGTCGAACCAGAGGTCGGCTCCGACGCCGGGCAACACACCCAGGAGGGCTGCCGCCCCCGCGAGAAGCATCACCGCGACAAAGGGGGCGCGGGTCATGAGCGCAAAGATTCCCTCGTTGACCGCCCCCGCGTGCGACGAAGCGGCCCGTCGACGCGCCATGGTGGTCGCGACAAAGGCGAGGCCCGCGAACACAACGGTCGCGACAAGCAGGCCGATGCCGCCCGCGAGCGCCGACTCGGCGGCCACCCGAGCCCACATCTCTTCTTGGCCTCGCCGCACCGCTTCTTGAGGGACGTATTTGGCCTGTCCCAAGAAACTCGCGCTCGCCGCCACGCTTAAGACGAACACCCCCCCGCCGATCTGCACCCCAGCCTGGGAACACCCCGAGAGGCTCCGTGCCCCCAACGCGCGCGCCGCCCCGACCGCCACGGTGAGCGCGCCAACCGTAGGCAGCACCCCCGTCCACCCGTAGGGCTCCCGCACCAGGCGCAACGTGTGCAAGGGACCTAGGAATAACGACACGAGCAGCGCCGCTCCCGTGAGCACCGCGCCGAGCCATAGGAGCCCCGCAGGCTCCGAGGTTCGAGCACCGCTCCCGTCACCGACCAGTCGGAACGGCGCCGCACCGAGCAAGGAGAGCGTACCTGCGAGGAGGATGAAGATCCCCCCAAGCGAGAGGCTCGCTGGCGCGACGGAGCGGATCACCTCGCCGCGAAGCTGCGCGAGTAGGCCTCCAGGCAAGACATCTGCTCCCGCGCGAAAATCCATGAGTCGCTCTTGCGCGCCGCCCCAGCGCGTAAACACCATCATCATTCGGCTCGGGAGTCGCTCCAAGGACAACGTAGAGGTACCCGCAAAGATCAGCGTGAGACCGAGGAGGCACCACAAAAAAGCGCGAAGCGCCGCGTCAGCATGACACCGCTCTCCCCCCCCCCCCGCTGCGCCACAAACAACGACACCACGAGCACGGCCAACGAGGCGGCAACCCCCGAGAATTCTGCGGCGTGGGCGACGCCGCAGACCGCAATGACGACGCCGAGCGCGGCGCGCAGGTCCGTGGGGGGCCGTGAGCTGATCGCACCGTGGCCACCGGGTCCAGTCTGGGAAGAGGTTGAGCCCCAGATGGCCAGCGCACCGAGCAGCGCCGCGCTGCCGTCAACCACCGCGGTCCAGGGCGTCGCGGTCGCCCCGAGCGCGTCGAGGCGTTGACCGCCCACCACGAACCGAGCGAGGGACCGTTCCCTGCGGAGCCCGGGCGGTCCGGACGACTACTTCCGGCAGACGAAGATCATCTCCGGCGAGGATTCGGCCAGCTCGCCACGCTTGAAGTCGCCGTAGATCGTCT
>JBDQGY010000203.1:0-8038 GCA_040265175.1 Nannocystaceae bacterium | reverse complement strand
GTGATGCGAGCGCTCATGAGTCGCCCAGCATAGGCAAAGAGCCCCAGCGTAGCCATACGAAAGATTCTTCGTTCCCCTCCCGCCCGAGGATCGGGGAGATGCACCGGTCTTGTAGCGCGAATCCCAGGGTCTCGGCCGCCTCCACCACCTCATCTTGTGCCCGCTGACGAAGCGCCGGGTCCCGCACGATGCCCCCTTTGCCCACCCCCTCGCGACCCACCTCAAACTGCGGTTTGACCAACGCGACCACATCCGCCTCGGGGGTAAGAAATTTTGGCAAAGGCGCGAGGATTTTGCGCAGGGAGATGAACGAGCAGTCCATGACCACCAAGGACACCGGCTCGGTCACCTTCTCCTTGGACAAGCTGCGGATATTCTCCCGGTCGAGCACCACCACCCGAGGGTCTTGGCTCAGCTTCCAGACAAGCTGGCCGTAGCCCACATCCACGGCGAAGACCTGGGCCGCCCCAGCCTGGAGTAAGCAATCCGTGAAGCCCCCCGTCGAGGCTCCCACATCCATGGCGATCCGGCCCGCCACCTTGAGCGCCGAGAATGCATCCAAGGCCCCACGCAGCTTCAGGCCCCCGCGAGAGGCGTAGGGGAGGACCCCCTCGTGTCCCCGCTTGAGCCGCACCTGGGCGTCGGTGCGCACCATGGTCCCCGGCTTGTCGACCGTGTGGTCTTCCACCACGACCACCCCCGCGAGCACCATCGCCTGGGCGCGAGTCCGCGACGCTGCGAGTCCTCGCTCCACCACCAAGACGTCGAGCCGGCAGCGATTTTTGGGGGGCTTGTGCGACATGGCTGGCCTCCCCATAATGCGGACGATGGGCGCACACGTCGAATTGCTGGCTCAGTGGATGCTCATGCCCGATCTCGGCCCCCTCGCGCTCGTTTGGGGCACGTGGCTGGTCTTGACCCTGGGTGGGCAAATCGTCGCGAGGCGCGCGTACATGGAGGAACCGGCCTCGTGAGCGCGGGGTCCCGGCGCCGATGGACGCTTGCGCAGCGCCCCCAGCGTTGCTAGCTTCGCGCCTCCTTGGGGCTGTAGCTCAGTTGGGAGAGCGCTGCCTTCGCATGGCAGAGGTCAGGGGTTCGACTCCCCTCAGCTCCACTTTCTTTTCCCTGTCAGTGTACCCCCCATACACTGCCCACACAGTCACCCATGTACAAGATCTTCAAACGCATCCGACGCGAGCCCCTCGAAGTCCAAGTCGCCGGTGCGTGCGACCCTGGTCTCGCTCGAGACCACAACGAAGACTCCATCGCCATCTTCGACGACCAAGAGCGCGGCTACTACGCGGCCCTCGTCTGTGACGGCATGGGTGGGCACAACGCCGGAGAGATCGCCTCTGCGCTCGCCGTCGAGGTGATCGCGACGCATGTCAAAGAGCACTTTCACGAGGGCAACCCTGAGCAGCTCTTGGTGAACGCGTTCAACCTCGCGAGCCGTCGCATCGATGAATACGCCGCTCAAAACCCAGAGGCGCATGGCATGGGTTGCACCGCGGTGATGGTGCTGGGCACCGGAGAGGAATTTTGGACCGCCCACTCCGGAGACAGTCGCTGCTACCGCATCTCGGAGGGTGGAGAGCTCTCTGCGCTGACCACGGACCACACCATGGTGATGGAGATGCTCGCCAATGGCCTCATCACGCCGGAACAGGCTGCGGTGCACCCGTATCGCGGCCGGATCAGCCGATGCCTCGGTCACGGGAAAAACCGCGGAGATCCGACCGTCACCGCCTACACCCTCAACATCGGGGAGAACCTGCTCCTATGTTCCGACGGACTAAGCGACGTCGTGAAAGAATCCGATCTGGCGCCGCTCGCCCGACAGCGCGAGGTGAAAAGCGCGAGCAGACGACTCGTGGACGCCGCCAACAATGAGGGCGGACCCGACAACATCAGCGCCATCGTGGTCCGGCGCATCAGCTAGCGTTACGGCTCGCTCGTCTAGCGCACGGCTCGCGGCCACACCACGCGCACCGTCACTCTCTCGCCAGTCGACGTTCTGAGTGCCGATCGAGTGGCACCTTCAGCCAAGCCCTCTCGTGGAGGTAATAGACGACAATTTTTACGAGCGAGTCGAGCAGCCCGACGGAGGCCGCAACTTTCACATCCTCGAAGAGAAGCAACGCGACCACGAAGGTGATCAGCAACGCGACCAACCGCCAACTGAGAGCTTTCAAGAGACTTCTGCGATGTGACTCCATGGTGGTACGTAGCGCCCCTAAATCCAGGGAGACCTTGAACAGCCAGAGACACAAACACAAGCGCACCTGCGCACTTGGCGCGGCTTGCTACGCGCGTGCTATGCGCATGCTGTTTCTGGAACCCGAGTGCCGTTCAGACCTACAGTGGATTGTGGCCAAATTCGCTCGCATTCGTCTCGGGGTTTTCGCGTTCTTGTTCATGTTTACGTGCTTGACTCAGATCGCGCGGGCAGAAGTTTCTGTACCTGTGCCTGAGGGATGGGACGCGGACTCAGAGGCGAACAAAGAGGCGCGCAATCGTGGCGCCGATCTCGCCTTGCTACTCGACGCAGACATGATCCAGCTCGCGTCGACGCCGACGAGCGACGAGTTCATCGAACGAATGCTCGTATTGAAACGAGGCCGCTCGGTTCCGACGGAAATTTTGAGCGACGTGGGCGAAGCCAAAGTCTATCTCACCTCCATCATCAAGCTCATCTATGAGCAAGAGCCCCGCGACCCCATCTCTGCAGTCGAGATCATCCCTGTAGGAAATGGCGCTCCCATTGTCGCCGGGACATGGGCCACTGACGACGGGCTTGCAACGCGCCTCGTCGTCGTCCCCAAGGGCCTCTCAGAGGTTTTGATCATCATGGAGGCGAGGCGAAAAGAGCTCTTCTTTTTTGATGATGTGTTTGACTTCGTCACCAGCAACCTCACCGGGACTGAGGTGCCGATACCTCCATTCTCCACCACGCGGTGGAGAATCTCCATCACGCTCCTCCTCGTGCTCGCTGGCCTCGCCTCATTTTTTGGCGTGCTCTTCACCGCGGATCAGACGGGCGCGTACGAAAAGTCTGGAAAGCTCGGAGGCTCCATCATGCTCGGAGTGAGCTTGCTCGCCACCGGGATCGTCTTCGTCGCTCTTCGCAACGACCACGCGAGTCTGAGAGCCGCGGGCGTCTCCTCGGACCGGCTCGCCATCGAAGCGGCCATCACCGGACTCGCCATCGCCACAGGATCGTTGATCAGCGGGTTGTTGCTCCGCAAGGACTCCAACATTGTCGCGTCCGCGCCTACCCACGGTATCTACTCGGCCTCGTCCTCCCAGACGAGCGGCGTCCGTCCCATGATCTCCAGCACCTTTACAGGCACAAGCGACGATTTGGACAGCTCGGATTCGAACCCAACCATGAGCGCAGAATCCGGCGCGGCGAGCCCCACAGGTACAGCCGGCGACGCGCTCCCCGTCGTCACGCCGAGCGTCCCTGTCGCTCCGCGCGCGGCGACTCCTCCCACGAGAGCCAGCACCAGCCCCACCGCTGCCAGGGGCGACGATACTTCAACGACGCCGCGATCAAGCTCTTCGTCGAGCAGCTCTGTACGACCGGTGCGGACCCGGTCGTCGTCAGAGACACCGCGGTCTCTGCCCAAACTGAACCTGCCCACGAAACCGAAACCACGCTCGGATTCCTAGACCCGAGTCGCTCGCCCATGCGGCGAGGATCTACCGAGCCTACGCAGGCCCGCGACGGCGGCGCTGTCGCCCGTCTTGGATCTCAAGCCCGTCTAGCAAGCTGAGACGCTCGACGGCGTCCGCGTAGTAGCTCGCGTCCTGGTCGTGCTCGAGACCTCCCTCAAGACACAGCGCCTCGAGGCGCGCGCGGAGGTGCGCGAGGTGCTTCCCTGGGGGAAGCTTAAACCTCTCCATCAGGTGCCCACCCAAGCCCGCTGGCAACGGCCGCGGAATCGCGTCACGCGCCTCAAGCTCTCGAATCCTGACGGACAACGAAGAGATTTGTCGCAGACATGCGCGTCGTTTCCCAGGCCGGCGACTCGTCACATCGGCGCGCCCTAGATCGAGAAGATCCTTCAATCCATCTCCCATCTCCTTCGCGAATCGGCGCACCGCCGCGTCGGACCACGACGGCGCGTACTGACCTGGACGCAGATGATGGAGGATTAAGAACTCGACCCTCGGCCCCACATCCTCGGGAAAATCGATCTTCTTGGCGGGACCCCGGCGAAACATCCGGCGACCAACCTCGGCGTGACCATGAAAGGTGACCTTGCCTGTCGGGAGGAACTTCCGTGTCGGGACCTTCCCGATATCATGCAGCACAGCAGCCCAGCGAACCGCTGGGCGAGGCACGGCCTGCCACACCACGGTCTTGGTGTGGTCCCAGACGTCCTTGTGTCGACGACCCCCCTCTTGCGATAAGGCCACGGTGTCCGCGAGCTCAGGCATCAGCTCCTCGAGCAAGCCCACCTCGAGCAGCCACTGCATCACCTGTTGAGGATGATGCGCGCACAGGGCCGGGGTGAGCAGGTCGTACCAATCTCTTCCGGTGGCATTTTCGAGCCAACAAGAGACCGAGCCACGCGCATCTGACGGCGCCGCCCCATGCGGCACCTGGCCCGTATCACCCATCTCCTTTAGCCACTTCGCCAGCGCGGACAGCCCATATGTTGACGCCGCAGCGACACCATCGAGCCGCTGCGCTGGCGCGTCCGCATGAGGTGATGCTGGGTTCGATGTCGGCATGAAACCTGCGATGTCCACGGGCTGAGTACCACGGCCCAGCCACCAACATAGCAGGCTAGGGGCCCTCAGCCGTGGTACTCTACGGCTGAGGCGCCGATGTCGCAATCTCCGCAGCTAGGCTACAATCACAACATCCCCCACCGGGGACGCCTGTACCACGTACAAACAGAGGACTCCGGGCTGAAGAAGGCGCACATCTTCACCCACTCGTTTTACGACGGGACAATCATCGCGTCGAACAAGGTCGTCTACGACCCGAATGAGCGCGTGGAAGACCTCGACGCCCACATCGTCGGGTTGATGCAAGACTCGCACAAGGCGATGATTCGCCGGCTCCGCAAGGGCGAATTCGACGCAAAGATTGAGCAATATATCGGGCCGCACCCCGACGCCGATCAGGCTCCAACTGCCGAGCCGGCGCCGGAGCCCGCACAACAGGTGCCCGACGAACGACCCGAGCGTCGAGCGCCCCCTGCACCGCGTGATGTTCCCCAGGTCGGCCCACCGCTCAAGCCCGGGAGCCCCTCTCCAGCCATCGATCCCTCCGTGAGTCACCCGGTGTTTGCCACTGCCGAGGTCCAAAAGCACGTCGCAGCCCAGGCCACCCAGACCACAGCACCTCCGCGGCGAGGTCCCAGTCGTGTGAAGCGACGGACCCTGGGCGGCATCGGAGGTGCAGGCGTCAAACCCGGCACGGAGCAAAGCGAGGCCGTCGCGCGCCGAGACGTGATCATTGGAAAGTTTGCCTCCGCCCACCAAGCGGAGCTGGATGAGGAAATCCTGGCGCTGCTTCGCGAAGGATGAGCACTCCCGAACAATTTCCCGAGCGTTTCGAAGACGACGTCGTCATCTACGGAAGACACTCATGTGTCTTTTGCCGTATGGCGATGCAGTGGTTTCATGAGCAGGGCATCCTGCATCGCTTCATCTCCGTGGAGGGAGACACGCAGCGACGCCAGGCACTCGCTCACCTGACGGGCCAGAAGACCGTGCCGCAGATCTTCATCGCCGGGGCACCCATCGGCGGCTATCAAGATCTACAACGAGAAGCCGCCTCTGGCGGCGTGGCGACGCGGCTGGCGGCGACCCACAAAAATGAGGACGACCTGCGCTAGAGTCCAGTCGTGACCTCCCAGGACCCCCCGAGCACCCTCGCCCCCACGCGACCGCTTCGTTTTGAGCGCCTCGAGGCGAGCGCCATGTCCGACCGTGCATCCAGCTTGTACGCGTGCCTCGACAAGCGCCGCAGTGTGCGTTTTTTTTCGAAGGATCCGATTCCGCTCGACGTGGTTCGGACGGCCATTCAAACGGCAGGCACCGCGCCAAGCGGCGCCCACAAGCAGCCGTGGACCTTCGCGCTCGTGACCGACCCCAACCTCAAGAAAAAAATCCGTGAGGCCGCAGAACAAGAAGAGCGCGAGACCTACGACCATCGGATGAGCGACGAGTGGCGCGCCGCGCTCGCCCCGATCGGCACGGACGCTCACAAGCCCTTCTTGGAGACCGTACCCGCGCTCATCGTGGTCTTCCGCAAGGACTACGACCTCGATCAGCAGGGAGAACGCAGCAAGAATTACTACGTACAAGAAAGCGTCGGGATCGCCACGGGCATGCTCCTCGCGGCGTTACACAACGCCGGACTCGGCACCCTCACCCACACGCCGAGCCCCATGAACTTCCTCGCCAAGCTGCTCGAGCGGCCTCCCAATGAGCGCGCCTACCTCCTGATCCCCGTTGGATACCCGAGTGAGACATGCACCGTCCCCGACTTCACACGCAAATCGCTGTCTGAGATCTTGGTGGAGTACTAGCGGCCCTCGCGTCCAGTTGACCGGCGCCGGGTCGACCATGGTAGGATTTGCTCCATCGCCACCGAGCAAGAGACGGTCGCGAGAGGAAAAACACCATGGTTCGTATCCGACGCATGTTCATGATCTCCGCCCTCACCAGTTGCTTCGGGGCCGGTCTCGCGGTTTCAGCCACCAGCGCCTCCGCCGGTGAGATCAAGTTCGGTGAGGGCATGACCGCCCTCGCCACCGATGACGCTGGCAAGCTCACCGCCGAAGGCAAGGCCTCCGCCATCAAAGAGCTCGACAGCGTGCCCGGCGAAGACGCGTGGGACATGACCTTGTGGGCCCGGCTCGACAGCGGCGCCGACGAGGGGCCGCTCTACATCGAGTTCTGGCAGCGCATCGACACCGACTTGGACGGCAAACCCGACCAAGACAACCTCGCCTACCGCCACGAGGACGCCAACTTCGACGGCAGCCGGTACTACCTCACCAATATCCTCCTTGAGGAGAACTTCGGCCTAAACAAGGGCCGGACCTATAAGGTCAAAATCGTCCAGGTGTCCTCGAGCGGTCGCGACCTCAAGTTGGCCGAGGGGAAAATTACGCTCATCGACACGGGCCGCAAGCCCGAAGCTGCCGGAGACGGCGGTGGTGAGGGGGCAGAGGAGGAGGTGTCGGAGCAAGACGCCATCGACTCCTTCGCCGGGGGCGATGAGGAAGAGAGTGATGCTCCTGCCGCGGCGCCCCCTCCCGTCCAAGAGACGCCCGCAAAAAAGCGTGGATGTGCCATCGGCGATCCCACCGAGCATCCGCTGAGCCTCGGCCTCATGGTCCTCCTCGCAGGCGCTGGACTCACGCGACGACCCCGTCGCTCCTAACACCCGCCGGACGGCGGCGTTAGATGCAGTACGATCCCCCGTTCGCGGGGACCACGTTTCGAGCGCAGCACGCACCGGTCGCGCCGTCGTAGACGCCCCCGATGGAATCACAGGTCCCCTTGAGATAGATCATGTCCTGAAACTACGGGAGCGTGCAGATGTCGGCGGGCCAATAGATGCTCAGGCCCACGGTCATGCCGCTAGAGGTCCCCTGCGCATCGGTGCACGAGTACCCCGCTCCACCCGGACAGCTGGACACCACGGTGTTGCCCGCTCCCTCACACTCCGCGATGAAGGAGGCCGTGGGTCACGTGCAGCCCGTGGTGGTGACCACGCCCGCAAGTCCGATCACATACACAAGTCTAGGCCACGTCATCGCAGAATCGTATCGAACAGCTCGACAGGATGTCGCGACCATCATCCAAAGGAGCGCGACCGGCCTCGTTGGACGCCTCTTTCGTAGGCACGCAGGCGCCGTCGTGCTGAAACCAAAAAAAAAGCCCCGGTCCATCTCTGGACCGGGGCATAAATCTGGCAACGTCCTACTCTCCCACAAAGTTCCCCTTGCAGTACCATCGGCGCTGGAGGGCTTAACTACCGAGTTCGGGATGGGATCGGGTGTGGCCC
>JBDQGY010000202.1:0-8039 GCA_040265175.1 Nannocystaceae bacterium | reverse complement strand
TCTGGGACGAGACCGTGGAGCCGCTCATGCACCGGCGTGATGCGCTCTTTTTGGCCCTCGGGCCCATCCGGTGCAGCGACGACGACGCGAACAGTGACACCAACTCGGCGGGGAGAACGGAGAGTGGCCCGTTGACCAAGAGCGACGGCGACGGTCCCGATTGCGCCCTCCTCGATGACCTCTCGACCACAGATTTTTCCGTTGATACCCCATTGGGATGGAGCACAGGCGTCCCCGTATATCTGCGGGCCATCCTCACCAACACCTCCAACCGCGACATCAACGACTGTCCAGGTATGCTGGCGCGCACGACCGAGCCCGCGATCCCCCCTGACGGCGATGGTGCGTGGCTTTTTACGCTCTTCGCCGGGATGTCATCTCCGCTGGATGTGGCCACCCTCACCGATCCGTAAATCACCCCCGGAGAGCCCGTTTCCCTCGAGATCACTGAGCACCTTCTCAATATCAACCGTCTCAACGCCGAGGTGCTGTTTATCAACCTGACGGTCGGAAACGAAGACGACACACACCCGCCCCCCCTCATACGCCTGTCGCACTGGTAAACCTCGCCAGCCAAGATCCGGTCCAAAACAAATCGCCACCTACGCATTATTTGCAGGTGATGTCGCTACAAAATCGCGCGCCTATCTGTCAACTTCCACCGGCATCGCTGGCTCGACACGGTCGCGCCGCAGCCCTCGCATACAACCATTACCTCAGCAACCCGAACGTTGAACACTCTGATGAACCCACGCTACTCCGAGTTTGCAAGCAACCGTGCCACCCGCGTGAACTTGCTCGTGTCAGAGTCCGGTGAGATCGTCGGAATTGCAGGCGACCCGACGCTGATCTCCCAAGATAATCTTTGGGGGCTTCGCATCGAGGAGCTGCTCGACGGGACGAGTCGGTTCGTCGAAGATATGCGCGAAACCGATCGCCTCACGGTCAAAACGACCCTCCGCACGGCCGAGGGTGGCCGATGGCTCGACGCGAAAGGGCACAAGCAAAACGGATACTTTCAGATCGAGATGAGCACGCCCGAGCCTCTCGAGAGGATGCATGTTGCGGCGAGCCAACCCTCGACCTCGATAGCATCCACACCGAACGCAGAGTCCAAATTCGAACCACGCACACGCGCCGACCTGCGCGCTGTCCTCTGCGTCGACGACGAGGAGATGATCCTACGAGTCTACCGCCGCATGTTTCCGTCTTCGACCAAAGTGTTTGTCGCGCGTAGCGTCAAAGAAGCGATCGAAGTGCTCAAGCACCACGACGAGATCGACGCCATCTTGTGCGACGTCATGATGCCGGAGGCGTGCGGATACGAGCTGTTCCAGCACCTGACCGCCACGAATCCCCACCTCGCGAATCGGCTCGCGTTCATCACCGGAGGGGTCATCAGTCGTACACTTGAGCTAGCGATCCAATACAGCGGCGCTCCGCTCGGTTCGAAGCCCTTCAGCGGCGCTGACCTCGACGCGTTGATTGGCGAAGTGCTTGCACGCGACGCCCGGTCTGCCCACTGACTCATCCTCTCCAAGCTTGTCACGCCGACGAAACTCACCCACACTGGGAAGGTGGCCTCCCCCCACAGGATCGTCGCTCCATGTGCACTCGGGATTCTCCTGGTTGGGTGTGCAGCATCTGTCATGCCAGGTCGGGGCGAGGTGCGACCCCACGCCTCCCTTGACTACACGCTCCGCGTTGACCGTTCGATCACCACCGTAGAGGAGTCAATCTGCTGGAGCGCGAACCGGCCGGAGGCGCTCCGCACTTCCGCGTCCGACGGTATGCGAGCGCTCCGATCTATATCGAGCGCGTCCGGAAGACCGGTGCGCCCCGCTGGGGAGCTCCTCGACCTCACGGCGCTTGGCGACGAGGACTGCGTCAACTTGACCATCGATCTGTCTAAAGTCAGCGAGCGCCGCGTCCTCGCTCCATCTTCCGAAGACGCCGCCCCAAGCGCCTGGCTGCCTACAGACTCTTGGTTATGGTTCGATGAAGACACCGCCCGTCGCGCGGACGGAGCCATACATTGGAACCTCCCAGACGGCGTCAACGTGGCGACGCCGTGGGCGACAGACAAGGACGGAGTGAGCCATATCCGCAGCGAGGATTTCGACTGGAAGACCATTATCGCGATCGGTCATCTAGAGCGTCGACGATTTCAGTCTGCAGGCGCGACCGTATACATCACGGCGCTCGATCCGAGTCATGTCCCAAGCCACACCATTGTCGATGAATGGCTCGGTCATGCGCTCGACGCGGTCGCCTCACTGCACGGCGGGAAATTTCCGTGTGAAGAGTTTCACATACTCTTGATCCCGACCGAGCATCCCGCCGAGGAGCCAGTGGTATTCGGTCTGGTCGCTCGCGGGGGAGAGCGACCCACCGTGTCGCTGTTTCTCTCCAACGACGCGACCGCAGATGAGCTGCGAGGCGAATGGGTCGCCATTCACGAGCTTTTGCATCTCGGGATACCGTACGTCGCGTCGCAAGACGCGTGGATTTCAGAGGGGTTCGTAACCTACATGACTGAGGTGCTGCGAGCGAGATCTGGCTATTTTAACGTAGAGCGAGACTTCCCCTCGTCGATCTCCCTCGACATGGACGGATTGAGCACGGCGGAGGCGCAGACGCTGATGGCCCTCACCACACTCGACTTGGGGCTCACGCGGGGCGTCCGAGAATCCTCCAAACTCAACCTCAGTCTGCGGGATGCCAGCGCTCGCCTTGGCGAGGTGCACGCGTTCATGTTGGTCTATTGGGGGGGAGCGAGCGCCGCCATATTCCTCGAACGAACGCTCCGCGCAGTGGACCGTGGGCTCAACGTCGACGAGCTCTTTCGCCGATGGGCCAAACTCCGTGGGGAACCAAAGAAGATATGGCGCGCCACGGAGCTCCTCTCCGATCCGCGAGTACTCGACGGCATGCCAACGGCTGCCGTTCGCGCCCTCGCAGATGCGGGGCAAGCTGCAAATACAACGCCGGTTCGCTTCGCCGGAGAGGTTCTCAAGCAACTGGGCCTGCGCTACGATCCTGACGGGCGTGGGTACTCTCTCGTGCCCGAATCGTCCTCGCCGCCGGTACGCAGCGAGGACTCAAGTGCGACCAACCCCATGATGATTTTCGCTGCGGATCCAGGTCCGCCGCTGTAGAACCTCCACCACCGTAACAACGGAATCCTTCCAGCTCGTCACAGGTGGCCACAGAGAGGTGTTTTCCCAGAATTGGCGCAAGATCTTGGACTCTTCCGAATTGGGACGGTGTCTCCCTCGAGACGAGCCCATGCCAAAATTAGAGATTCCATCCAGCCGACTTTAACGGCGTCAAGGACCCGAACTCACAAAGGCCCTTTGAAAATCCAAAAGTCATGCCGGCGCGACCCCGAGGGTCCCCTCTTCTTTCGAAGGATGGTGAAAGCAGTTTCAACCGCGATGAGTGGAATCCGCGCAAAGGATCAACGTTCCTTAACCGCGTAGGTCTCATCAACGACTTCCTCATCGAGGCGCCGCGCGTCTTCGTGGGCGGTCATTTTTCCACGGTGACCGATTCATGGTGATGATTGATTCGATTGACTCTTAGTGAGACAGACGACCCCTCACACGCAGTGATGCGGCTTGGTTGCGTCTGGATTTATTTCCTTGCGCGACCCAAGTAGTGGGATAAATGATTCGTACTTTGTTCGTGGCTGTCACCGTTCGCCAGCCTGATAACAACCTGTAGCTCGCCCAGTTTTGAGTCCCCCTCCCCGCCCGTCGTAGAACGTTCTTCCTCATCTCTCCGTCCAACGCTCAATGGTAATCGATCCCAATACGCCGCTCGATCAAGCTGTCCTCGACAAGCACCCCGAGGTGAGCACCATGCTCTGCACAAGGAGTGAGCGCGACGACGATCCGCAGAGTGCAAGCGCTCGCGGTGAGCAGGCCTCCCCCCCGCGCAATAAGAAATTGGGCGCCTCCAGAGTTCGTCTCTTGTCGCGCAAGGGCGCGAACGCTGAGCTTGAGCAGGCCTCCGGAGCGCCGCCCGCAACAGCAGCACGTGTACCGCCCGTCTCGGACCTCAACCCCCTCGAGGTGCTCCGCTCCGCTACGGACCATTCCACGATGGAGACCGTCATCCCCTGGCTTCGCGTGAATTTTGAGCCGTGGATGCTCGACGGCTTTGAGCACCGCTTGTACGAGCGCGGCGCGGAGCGATTCATGGGCGCCCCCGCCGAATTTTTGAGTCATCGCGAAGACATCAGCATCGAGGCGAGACTCGCAGCAGCGCTCCTGGCCGACGCTGCGGTGGCGCCCGTCAAAAATCCCCGGGAGGAGCCACCGCGACAGCCCGTGTGGATGTCAGCGCTGCGCGGTGCCATGCGTGCCGAAGTCCGAAAAGCGATTGTACGAATTCCCGAGCCAGGTTGTGACAACATCCTCCGATTCTGGAATCAACTCTCGGAGCCCGATCGCCGTTGGGCGGTGGGAAGACTCGGCGCCTTTGAGCTTCACCGGCGCTGTGAGCTCATTTACCTCGGACTCATCGATAACTCGGAAGCGGTCGTTGTCGAGGCGCTGTCGGCGATGGAGCAGGCCGAGGATGCGGGCTCGTGCGAAAAAATTGGAGCTGCGCTCGAACAACTCAAGTCGCACACCTCTGTCCACGTGCGAGCACGGATGACCCGCATCCCGCTCATCAAGTACCAGTGGCCCGATGCGATTCGAGATGAAGTGAATCCGCAAGTGCGGCGCCTGCTCGTGCGTCGGGCCTTCGAAGAGCTCCCGGAACGCGCGCTCCACCTCTGCTTGCGAAATGCCGACGTGATGGACTCCGAAACCGTCGAGTCCGTTCTTTATCACGCCAGTCTGCATGCGCCCCTCTCAAGTGACGACCTCGCGTTTATGCGCACGCACCCAGTAGATGCAGTCCGCGCTGCGGCGACGCAGACATCCTCCTAGGGTCCTAAACACCGCGCTTGTCGTTGCTCCCACCCGTCACCTCCTGCACCGCCATTCGGCGCGCCTCGACCGCATAGCGGCTCGCCGGGCCGTGCTACTCTTGGGACACGCATGGCTTCCACGCATCGTCCCCACCCGGTCCACAGTCTACGGGCTGCCGCGGGGTTGTTTTTTCGTCACGCAAGCCCCGCGTTGCTCGGCCTCCAGTTCCTCGCCGCCGCTGTCGCACGCGTCGTTGGCGGGCCGCTGTCCTGGGCGGAGCTGGTCGTGGTGGGCTTTGTCGCCGTGTACTGGCCCGTCCAAGAATATATGCTCCACAGGCACATGCTCCATTTTCGGCCGAGACGATGGCTGGGCATGAAGGTCGACCCCCTCGCCTGTCGCTATCACCGCCATCACCACAACCATCCGTGGCAGCTACGCTACACCTTCCTCCCGCCCCGCCTCATCGCGATCCTCATCCCCGTTCACGTGCTCGTGTGGTGGGCAGCGACTCCCACATGGGAGGCCGCGCTGACAGGAATTTTGATGTTTGGGGGCGCGACCTTGAGCTACGAATGGATTCACTTTTTGACACACACCGCCTATCGACCGCACACCAAGTGGATGCGAACTGTGGTTCGCCGACACCGGTGGCATCACTTTAAGAATGAGCGATACTGGTTTGCGTTCGTCGTCCCCATGGTGGATTCGCTATTCCTCACTGACCCCGCGCCGGGAGATGTGGCCACCTCGCCCACCTGTCGCGATCTCCAAACAGACTAGGCTACGCGTCCCGACGCCATGGGTGCGAAGAGCGGTCAACAAGCGCCACCTGGTCCGCGGGGCTGGTATCATCACCCTCGATGCTCTCGCACCGCCAAAAGCTCGAGCGAATGTATCTCGCGGCTCCGATCAACGCCCGTCACGAGGCGCTCACCATGAAGGTGACCGAGGGGGGCGCGGAGGTGTCGGCTCGCGTGACCTCATCCCTACACCACGCGGGAGGCACGGTCCACGGGAGCTACCTCTTCGAACTCCTCGATGACGCCGCCTTCTTTGCCGCGAGCTCCGTCGTTGAAGACGTCTTCATCGTCACCGCCTCGTTCTCTATTCAATTTCTGCGCCGCGTAGAAGACGGGACCCTCACCGCGACCGGGACCCTCGCCAAACGCTCCAGCAGCATCATATTCGCCGACTCGGTCCTCCTCGACGAGCGAGGTCGCGAAATCGCGAAAGGAAATGGGGTCTTCGCCCGCTCTTCCGTGCGTCTCGTCGACGTTCCCGCCTATATGGACGCCTGAGCCGAGCGCGCTTGTCACCATCGCTCCCCGACGCCACCCGCGAGGGATGTGCGGCGCTACCGGAGCAGCTCCATGATCTCATCGCGGGTGATGCCGCTCCCGATGGCCGCCGCCTCCCCGAGCGCCGCCTCCGCCACCGCGCGCTTCCGCTCTTGCAGGCCGAGGATACGCTCTTCAACGGTCTCGGCGGCGATGATCCGATGTACGAGCACCGGCCGGTCTTGGCCGATCCGGTGCGCCCGATCTGCTGCCTGATCTTCGACGGCCGGATTCCACCACGGATCCAACAAAAACACGTGATCGGCCGCGGTGAGATTAAGACCCGTTCCCCCCGCCTTGAGCGAAAGCAACATAACATCTGGTCCGTCTGAAGCCTGAAATTCCGCCACCACGTCTCCGCGATTTCGCGTGCTCCCATCGAGGCGACAAAAACGGAGGCCCCGCTCTACGAGGGGCCCCTCAATGAGATCGAGCAGCGACGTCCATTGAGAAAAAATCAACGAACGGTGCCCTTCGGCAACGACCTGATCGAGTGTCTCCATCAAAAGCCTAACCTTTGACGACGGCGCAGACACCTCCGCGCTCGCGCCCGGCAACAAACCTCGATGGCACGCCGCCTGCCGCAACCGCAACAAGGCCTCGAGCGCCTTCATGACGCCTCCTCCCTTCCCCAACAGCTTGACGACCTCTTCATGGGTGGACGCCCGAATCGCGTCGTAGGATCGACGCTCGTCTTTATCGAGTTCGCATCGAAGCACCACGTCGGTCCGGGGCGGAAGCTCCTTCGCGACGTCTCTCTTGAGTCGACGCATCACGAACGGGCGGATCTTCTCACGGAGGCGATCCACGGCCGCTTGATCGCCGCCCGCGATCGTGCGCTCGTAGCGTTTTTTGAAGGAGGCCCGACCTCCAAGGAGGCCCCGGTTGAGAAAGTGGAACTGACTCCAAAGCTCTTCCACGCGATTTTCTACGGGCGTGCCGGTCAAGGCGATGCGTGATTCCGCCTCCAATTCAAAGGCTGCCTGCGCGACCTTGCTCGACGGATTTTTGATAAATTGGGCCTCGTCGAGCACTACCAAGTCCCAATGAATGCTCGAGAGCACGCTGAGATCGTTTCGCAGCAAGGCGTAGCTCGTCAGAACGACATCGGCGTCCGGATCTAGCTTGCGCGCGCCTCCATGATAGCGGCAAACCGTCAGACTCGGGCGGAATCGACGCGCCTCGTCCTCCCAATTGCGGAGTACGCTTGTGGGCGCAACCACCAATGTCTGACCATGCACCACGCACAGCGCTTGCAAGGTCTTACCGAGCCCCATGTCGTCCGCGAGCAACGCCCCAAGCTTCGCATCTCGATGAAACGCGAGCCAATCCACTCCAGCCTGCTGATACGATCGCAACGTCGCGTCAAGATCCTCTGGGTAGGAGAATGGAGGGGGCGTCCCTCCTGCGAGGAGCTCGCTCAGACCCGCGAAGTTCGGAGGTGGTGGATGATCCAAGGCTTTACACAGCCGCGCGACCTGCGGAGCCAGCGCCCGATTGGCTGGACCCGAACCATCGACGGCGCGCGCCTCCAAGAGATCGGCGACGAGATGACCATACTCGGCCATCCAGTCGCTCGGGATCTCCCCGAAGCCACCCTCCAAAACCGGCGCGTAACCTTCGCCGCGCTCCCACGCCGCCACGACCTCGGTCGCGCTCGCGTTAAATTTCTCACCAGACGACGACTGGAACGAGAGGTGTACGTCGCCTGCCTCGCTAACGTTCAGGGAGGGCACCAGTGAGGCGACACGCAAAAAGCTCTCCCCCTCCGGAG
>JBDQGY010000201.1:0-8079 GCA_040265175.1 Nannocystaceae bacterium | reverse complement strand
GGTGACGTCGAGGCCTGCGCCTGCGATCCAGCCCTCGTCGAGCGCGCGTTCCAGGGCGACCTGATCGACCACATCCCCTCTCGCCGTGTTGATGAGCGCGCTCGTGGGTTTCATGGAGCGAAGGGCCATCGTATCGATCAGGTGATGGGTGGCTTCGACCAGGGGGCAGTGGAGAGACACGACATCCGCGCTCGTGAGTAGTTTCGTGAGGGGCAGCCATGAGGCATCGAGTGCGGCCTCGGCCACGGGCTTGCGCGAGGGCCCGCTGTAGCAGATGTCCATGCCAAAGGAGCGGGCGCGCGTGGCGGTCGCGGTGCCAATGGCTCCAAGCCCGACGACGCCGAGGCGCTTGCCGCGGAGTGATGTGCCGAGCCACCCGGTGGGGCTCCAGGGACCCCACCGTCCTTCGCGGGCATCGCGGCTAGCGACGAATGCTCGGCGGGTGACGGACAAGATGAGCGTGATGGCGATGTCCGCGGTGGCGTCCGTGAGCACGCCGGGGGTGTTCCCCACATGAACACCCCGGCGTTGACACGCGGCGAGATCGATATTGTCGACCCCCACCGCCATATTGCTCACCACCCGTAGCTTGGGAAAGCGAGCCAACATCGAGTCATCGACTCGCATGGTGAGGATCGTCAAGATTCCCTCCACCTCCGCGTCGTCGTTCGCGACGTTGGAGGACAGCGGAATTACCCGCGCGTGGGCGTGGAGTCGACTCGTCCACGCCTCTGGAATCTCTGGTGCGACGGCGACCAGCGGGAGAGATGGGGTCGACATGTCCGAAAGTTATCGCGTTTTGCAACCGTGGTGGGGGTGGCGGCCTTCCCTCGCCCTCCGTGCGCGAGCAACGGGCCTCGAGGGGGAGCCGCTGCCGGTTCTTGATGGACGTGGACCACTTGTGAGGTAGCGTAAGGGCCGATGGCCGTCGAATCCCGCAACCGCCTCGCGCCGCGATGGCTCTATACAATTTTCTTTTTCTCGGGGGTGTGCGGCCTCGTCTATGAGTCGATCTGGTCTCGCTATATTCGTCTGTTTGTGGGGAGCGCGGCGACAGCCCAGGTGCTGGTGCTCGCGTTGTTTATGGGGGGCATGTCCGTGGGGGCGTGGCTCGCGGGGCGTTGGGTCGCGAGCCTCCGTCGCCCGGTGGTGGTCTACGGCCTATTGGAGGGGGCCGTAGGCTTGTACGCGCTGGTGTTCCCGCTCCTCTACACGCAGTGCATGCGCCTCGCCTACGACGTGGTCTTCCCGGCGGTTGGTGGAGGGATGAGCGTTACGCTGGTCAAGTGGGGGATGGCGGCGGCGTTGATCCTCCCGCCCTGTGTAGCGCTCGGGATGACCTTTCCATTGATGAGCGTGGGGGTGCTGCGTCGGCGTCCCGACGACAGCGGGCACGTCCTCGGGGTGCTCTACTTTTCCAACAGCCTCGGCGCCTCACTTGGAGCGATGCTCTCAGGTTTTGTATTGGTACCCTGGGTGGGTCTCCCGGGGGCGCTGACGGCCGCCGGGGTGTTAAATCTTGTGATCATGGGGCTCGCCTTGCTCGAGCGCGCGCCGACCAAGGCGCTGCCCGTGGCGTCCGAGGGAGCAGAGCCAGAGCCCGCGATGTCGCGCGAAGGCGGGTCTGCGCTGCGGCCGTGGGCGCTGTTGCTGCTCTGCGTCGCCTTCGCGACGGGGCTCTCGTCGTTCATCTACGAGATCGCGTGGATTCGCCTGCTCTCCATGGTCATCGGGAGCGCAACCCACTCTTTTGAGGTGATGCTCTCGGCGTTTGTGCTAGGCCTCGCGCTCGGAAGCGGCTATGTGCGGCGTCGCATTGATCGCTTTAAGCGTCCCGCCTTTGTGCTCGCGATGGTGCAGGTGCTGATGGGCTTCTCCGCCGTCGTGACGATCCCAGCCTACCAGCTCGCGGTGCACCTGCTCGGCGCGCTCTTGGAGTCCGAGTGGGGGCTGCGCACCGAGGGGGGATGGATCGCCTTCAACGCGCTGCGCTATCTCATCTGCCTCTTGATCATGCTGCCCGCCACTTTTTGTGCGGGCATGACCTTGCCGCTGGTCACACATCTCGCGCTGCGCCGAGGTGCGCGCGAGTCCATCGTAGGTCGCGTGTACGCTGTGAACACCATGGGCGCTATTCTCGGCGCGGTGCTCGCGGGCACGCTGCTCCTCCCTGCGATGGGGTTGCGGCTCACCTTGGTGCTCGGCGCGAGTATCGACATGGCGCTCGGCATGTGGATTTTGTTCAGGTTGCGTGGGGTCATCGCCGCGCGGACGCGCGCGCAGGCGATGCGCTTGTCCCAGGTGACCGCCGTGACCACGGTGGCCTTCGGCGCCTTCGTCTATCAGGTCGATCCTGCGGTGCTCGCCGCGGCGGTGTTCCGCAACGGGCGACGTCATCTCCCGGCGCAGTCGGAGGTTTTGTATTACGAGGATGGACGCACCGCGACGGTCATCTTGACCGAGGATGCTGACGATGGGCGCCGGCGCGTGGTTTATACGAACGGCAAGCCAGACGCCACCGTGGTGCTCGACCGCTTCCCAGAGGGAAGGCCGCCGTCGCGGGGCCCCAAGATCGGGGGGGACGAGCCGAACCAGTTCCTGGTGGGGATCTTGCCTTTGTTGGCGCGACCTGAGGCCACAGATGTCGCGCTGATCGGCTTCGGCTCCGGGGTGACCGCCCACGTGCTGCTGGGCAGCCCGACCTTGGAGCGCCTCGACACTGTAGAGATCGAGGAGAAGATGGTGGAGGCGTCGCGGCTGTTTCTACCGGAGAACGCTCGGGCGCACGCCGACCCCCGGAGCAATGTGGTCTTCGATGACGCGAAGGCCTACTTCTCGGCGCGGCAGTCCCGGTATGACGTGATCATCTCGGAGCCTACGAACCCGTGGGTGAGCGGTGTATCGAGCTTGTTCACGGTGGACTTTTATCGGGAGGTCAAGCGCTACCTCGAAGACGACGGCGTCTTGTGCCAGTGGATTCAAGGGTACGAACTCGGAGATGAGCTCATGCTCTCGGTCCTCGCCGCCATCGATGATGAGTTCGATCAGTATCTGATCGTACAAGTCGGTGCCCTCGACTGGCTGATCATGGCCTCTCACGACGGTACGCCGCTCACCTTGCAGGACGCGCCGTTGGAATGGGAGGGGCTCCAGTGGACGCTGAACTTGATCGGGGTCCGTGGAATCGGTGATGTGGACGCGCTGATCACCGCCAATCGGGACATGCTGCACCCGCTGGTCCGCGACGTGACACCCAACACCGACGCGCGGCCCATCCTGGACACGGGGGCCGAGCGCGCGCGATTCATGAAGCTCTACGCGTCCTTTCTTGAGCAGCTGCGGGCGTCACCGCTGGCGATGTATCGGTGGCTGGGAGGGATCCAACGCGCGCCGTATCGTTCGCGGGGTCTCAACGACCTGCGAGACCCGACCGTGTTCCAAGCGCCAGAGCGGGCGGCGAGGTTGCTCGAGTACTTTGAAGATCCTGCGGCGCCGATACCACCAGAGATCGACATATCGCTCATGAAGGTGTGGCAGACCGCCGACGCCAACTTGGTCCGCGGCATCGCCTCATGGGGGGACTGGGTGCGGGCGACCTACGGGGTCTTCCAGGAGGTCGCCCCCTACGTGGAGCTGCGTGGGACACCGTGGTGGGCTGAGGTGTGCGAGCGCGTGCGTCACTGGGAGCCGCCTGCGCCCGTGGCGGGGGGGCGCGCGATCGAGCTGCTCGACGCGCTCGTCGAAGAAGACGGCGCTCGCCTCGCGACGCTCGTGCAAGAAGAGGCAGACGACCCCGAGGCGTGGCTGCCGGATCACTTCGTCGCGGTGACCGGACTCGTGGCGCTGCGGATGAACCGGGCGACGCCCGAGGACCTGAGAGACTACGCCCAGGTGCGCATGGACCTGCCTGCGCCCGAGGAGCTTGGCGCCGCCTTCGCGTTCGAATCGTTCCGAGCGTGGGGCAGCCAATGATCGCGATTTAAGTGGGAGCGTCGGGGAGCCGCCATCCGAGGGCGATGTCGGCGACGTTGGTGCCTGTGGGGTGTGATTCAATCAGCCCCGCGACAGCGCGGAGACCGGTCGCGCTGTCGCTGCGCGAGAGGAGGTCAGCCAAGGAGAGCCCGCGGCGCTGAAGACCCAGGAGGGTGCCACCGTGCGCCACGGCGCCACCCGCACCGCTCGTGCCGTCTTGACCGTCGGTGGAGAGGACCAAAACCCCGAGGTGCGCGCGGCCGCGGAGGCGTTGCGCAGCGCCCAACGCGAACTCCATGGTTCGTCCGCCACGTCCTCGGCCGCGGATCTCCGTGGTGCACTCACCGCCCGAGACGATCAGGCTGCGCTCGTCTTCGCACAACATCCGTGCGAATCTCTGTCCCGCCTCGAACGCATCACCTCGCAGGGAGGGGCCGCGGTGGACGTCGTCGATGTCCTCTCGGAGCGCCTCGACGACAGCGGTGACCATCGTGTCGTTGCCGCCCACCTCGACAACCATGTGGGCTGTATCTCGAGCGCCAAGGGGCTCGGCGCCGGTGTCATTGGTCCACCCAGCGTGGTCGTGGTGGAGCGGGAGTTCATAGCGGGCGAGGATCGCGTCGATCGGCGCTCGTGCAGACGGGATCGTGGGCCCCGAAGCGACGACGCTCGCGGGCGCGAAGGGCGTGTCGGAGAGGACGAAGGTGAGGGTGTCACCAGGCTCGAACTGTCGCCGGAGACCGCCACACTTGAGGGGATCGAGGGCAGACCGAACCGCGTTGATCTCTTCGATGCTGGCGCCGCGAGCCCGCAAGTTGGCGATGAGCGCGCGCCGCCCCGCGTGGTGCTCCGTTCCCCACCCGCACATCATCGAGGAGCCTCCTCCGGAGACACATGTGATGAGCAGATCACCGGTGGCGCTGTGTTTTGCTTGGTTTCGGGCCCAGGCGGCGACCTTAAGCGAGCCTGCCCCAGGGTCTGGGTGTTCGGCGATGAGCGCCTCTCGAGAGCTTGCGGCCTCCGCCGCGTTGAGGGTGGTGTATCTGTGCGCGTCGGGCAGCCTCGAGAGCCCGTCGATGAGCGAGGCGTGCATCCCGGGAGCCGCTTTGCCCAGGCTTAACACGACCAAATTGTGGGGAGAAGCCGCGTCAAATGCTCGCAATCGCCGCTGAACGAGAGGCTGATCCAGGCCTCGATTCACGCATCGCTTGGGCGAGACCTCGGACAGTCCATGGGCGATCGCCGAGACGATCGTGTCGATCCATAGGGGGGGGAGCCCCGCGCCCTTGAGCGCCTCTAGAATCGGTTCGCGCACTCTTTAAACGCCTCGCATGTCGCCGCGTGCGCGCAGCTACGGACCGATTCCTCCGCGTCGTCACCGACGTTGGCTTCGCAGTCGAGTACGCAACTCACGAGCCCTTGGTCCATCAGCGCGACCACACGCGCTGCCTCTGTCGCGGCGAGTTGGGCGGCTTCGCCGGCACATCGAACACTGCGGGTGCACAGTTCGTGACACGCGGAGGGGGCCTCGGGCATGGCGGAGGGAGAGGCAACCTGTGTGCGAGCGTCGTCGAAACCTCTCCATCGCACCATGCAACCCTCGAGGGCGTCGCAGGTGCTTGTCGCGGAGCAGGGGCGCGCGGGAGGCAGCGTGGAAGAGAGTGTGGAGGCGCGGTGCGTCTCGCAGTCACGGACGCAGGAGGCAGAGGCTTGCCCACGACAATCTCCGAGCGCGTCGCAGGTCGCCGCACACGATCGGTTCGCCTCGGGCTGGAAGACAGCCCGCGCGCACACCTCGAACCCACCGCAGTCATCGAGAGACGCGCAGTCAAAGACTCTCGATTCGAGCGCGGTAGGAGAGCCCTGGAGCCCCTCGCACCCCGCGACGCAGGCGTCCGACACCCGCTGGGGGATCTGCGCCTCCTGCGTCGCGCAGGTGTCGACGGTGGCGCAGATGCGATCGCAGGTCTCTGCCCGCTCGTTGAGTGGGTCCTGCGGCGCCGTTGCTGGTGAGGCGCGAGGGGGCATCGGCGCACCCGCGGTCACACAGCTCCAGGTCAGCCCGGCGAGGGCGGCTGCGACAAAGGTGATGCTGAGCCGACGCACCTTTGTAGTCTACCAACGCCGGGAGTTGTTCTACACTCGTCACGTGACCACGGCGGTTTCACGGTGGATATTCGGCTACGGCTCGCTGATCTGGCGCCCGGGGTTCCAGCACGAGGCGAGGGTGGTGGGGACCGCCGCCGGTTGGACACGTCGATTTTGGCAGGGGTCCACCGACCACCGAGGGGTGCCTGGCGCACCGGGGAGGGTGGTGACCCTCGCTCCCGAGGCGAATGCGCGGAGTCTTGGCGCCTGCTATCGCGTGCATGAGGAGGTGTGGGAGGCGGTGATGGGACGCCTCGATCACCGCGAAAAAAATGGGTACGACCGGGTGGAGGTCGTCGTTACCCCATCGAACGGGGCCGCATCGATGCGGGCGACGACCTACATCGCGACCCCGTCCAACCCTCACTATCTCGGCAGCGACGACCCGGAAGAGATCGCTTCGGTCATCGCTGTGTCAAGCGGACCCAGCGGCCGCAACCTCGACTACTTTTTGCGGCTTCGCGACGCGCTCGCGCAGGAAGGCGTACGCGAAGCGCACCTCGAAGAGATTTACGAAGCGCTTCGTCGCGGCGGTAGACTCGACGTCGGCGACGGTGAATACACCCGGTGACCGGTGACGCCGGAGGGGATTAAAAGTCGCCGAACAGATCTGTGAGAGGGACCTCAAGAGCCGTCGAGATTTTGTAGAGCGACGAGATTGACGCAGAACTCTCCGCGCGTTCAATCTGGCTGAGCAGGCTCACCGAGAGCCCCGTCCGGCGGCCCATCTGCTTCAGGGTCAAGTTGCGCGTCTTTCGTGACACACGAATACGTTGCCCAATCGTGACGTGCAGCTCATCTTCGGGGCGGACAATGATGCCCTTCTTCCGCGCCACACGATCGACGGTGTTCTTGAGATCCTCCCCGGCGAAGGGCTTTTGCATATAGGCGGAGACGTCGTACTCGATAGCGTCCGTCGCGGTTTGGAGCGTTGGGAATCCGGTGAGGATGATGACGGCGATGTCTTGGTCAAACTTTCGGACCATGCGCAGGAAGTCAAGCCCATCCATCTCGGGCATGCGAAGATCCAAAATGAGGACGTGAAAGGTCTCTTTGGCGCGGAGTTTTTGCAGCGCGTCCGTGGGGGAGTTGATGGGAACGACATCGCAGCCCACGGGGCTCAACAACTCCATGATCACGTCACAGACGTTGACATCATCATCGACTACTAAAACCCGAAGCCTCGACACCCTGTGAGCATCGCACATTCAGCGCATACCCGTCAGATTTTTTGTGCGAGCGAGCTAGGGTTGTAGGGGGTTCAGACAGCTTCAGACACGGGGATCTCGTACTTGGAATCTTTCCGAATAAAAAGACAGAACCCACGGCGTGAGGCCGCAGGTTCTGTTGTCGGGGCGAGAGGATTTGAACCTCCGACCTTTCGGTCCCGAACCGAACGCGCTACCAAGCTGCGCTACGCCCCGTTGGGAATGGCTAGCTATCAGAGGGAACCGCAGTTTGTCAAAACACAAATGCGGTCGCCGTCCGCGCTTTGCCCGGCGGCGTTTGTGGCTCATCGAGGCGTCCGCGTTGCGGGGAGGCCCGCGCCGGTCGGCAGCGGTAATCCCTGGGTGGAGCGACTCGGGGCGGTCGGGTGGCGTGAAGGAACGGTCGCTCGGACTGTGCAGGGCCCGCTTAGAAAGTCACCGCGAGGTGTGCGTCGCCCACCGTCACCCACTGACCCGAGCCTAGGTCCATGGCGCCGCGGAGGGGCTGTTGGTCGACGAAGATGGGGGCGTCGCGCTTGAGGGGTCGAATTCTCGGCACGTTGGGGCTCCCACTCCACTCCAGGACGGCGTGAATGTTGTGGACGCCGTCCCCTTCGATTCGAAGCTCGCAGGCAGCGCTTGTACCGACGCGGTAGCTGCCGGGTAAAAACAGGGATTCCGATTGGGTCCCGTCGGGCATGGCGATGTGGAGCGTGCCGCCTACGGGGACGCCGAGATCGTCGTGCAAGAT
>JBDQGY010000200.1:0-8240 GCA_040265175.1 Nannocystaceae bacterium | reverse complement strand
TTACGACCTGGCCGCAAGCGCGTTTCACCAGAAGACAGATACGCTCTCATCAAACCAGTGTGGGGGCGAGATGTCGACGTATGTGACTGGCTGGACGACCACTGAGCGAAATCTTGTGCGGAGATGGATCTGCAGCGGCACCCCCTGATCGAGCCTTCGTCCGTGCCGTCAGCAGCATGAGGTGTGGACTCCGTCGCGTCACTGACTAGCATCCACACGACGCCTCATCCATGCGCGGAAGCGGCAAAATCAAAATGACGTTCGCGGTCAGGTCAGTGAACGCTCTCGGAGCATCGACAATCCGCTAGGCGCAGGCGATTGTGATAGCCTCCCCGAATGGTGTCGCGCGGTCTCGGTGTTCAATGGAGGACTCTAGGAGTCGCATCATGGTTGCACCTGTGGCTCCCCGGATGCGCCGCGGAGTCCAGGGACGATTCCGGGGACCAGACCGAGATCTCCGGAGGAGAAGAATCCGACGAGACGGCGGATAACGACAGCGGTGGGACAGAGACCACCGCGGATCCCGCGGGAGACGGGGACGGAGACGGCGACGGGGACACCGGCTGGCAGCCGCCTCTCGACGACGTGCTGCGCCTCAACCACGTGCAGCTCAAGGGGACGCACAACAGCTATCACGTGGAGCCGCCCATCGTGTTCTCGGACCAGCATCGCTACACCCACCAGCCCCTCGACGTGCAGCTTGAGGATCAGGGGGTGCGGGCCTTCGAGATCGACGTGCACCAGGGCAGCGGCGGTCTTGAGGTCTATCACATCGATTTCATCGACGAGGTGTCCACCTGCGACACCTTCGCGCTGTGCATGCAGACCATCCGAGGGTGGTCCGACACCAACCGCAAACACCTGCCCATCGTGGTGTGGATCGAGGTGAAAGACGACGTCGGGGGCGTCCCCATCGACGACCTCTCGGTCCTCGACGACGAGCTGCGCGCCGTGTTCGACGAGGAGCGTCTCTACACACCCGACGACCTGCAGGGGTCATACGAAAGTCCGCGCGCGCGCCTCGACGCGGAGGGCTGGCCCACGCTCGGGGAGGTGCGAGGCAAGGTCATCGCGGTGCTCCTCGACAGCGACCGGGCGGGTGAGTACACCGACGGATTCACCACCTCGGCGGGCAAGGCCATGTTCGCCAACGCCCCCGGCGACCACTACCTCGACGGCTGGGCGGCGATGACCAAGATCAACAGCCCCACCGCCGCCGACGCCATCGCAGCGGCCCACGCGGCCAACCTGATGATCGCCTCCAACACCTGCGGGGCCGACGAGAGCGATGAAACCTGCGTTGGCGAGCTCGCGGCGGGCTTCGCCAACGGCTCTCACTTCTTGAAAGACGACTTCCCCGCGCCCGTGCCTGAGCGCGAGTACTTCGCCGACTTCGCCGACGGCAACCCCGCCCGCTGCAACGAGGTCACCGCGCCCGCCGAGTGCACCTCGGAGGCCCTCGAAGACCTCGACGGCTGAGTGCCCGCGCCGCTTTCGCGAGGGGCGGATGGCTCCGTGATCCTCGGTTCAGGTGCGGGGCGCTAAAAAACAGGGTTAGGACAGACTGCGGTCGCCGGTTTGGGCGGCTTTGGACGTGCGACGGGCCGGGATTGTATCCCCCCGCCGGGGCGCTATCATGCTCGCGGCGTGCGGATAGAAGATTCATCGTCGGATACGGGCCGCGTGATCGCGGGGCGTTTTCGAATCCTCGCCACCGCCGGCAGGGGCGGGAGCGGCACCGTGTACCGCGCTCGAGACCACAAGACGGGGGAGACGGTGGCCGTGAAGGTGGTGGAGATCAAGAGCGAGGCGGCGGCGGGCCGGTTCGCCCGGGAGGTAGCGGCGCTCGCGGCGATCGATCATCCGGCGGTGGTCCGCTACATCGATCATGGCCCCGCCGATCCACGGGGCGACCGACAGTTTTTGGCGATGGAGTGGCTCGAAGGGGTCGACCTTCGCACCCGGCTCGCGTCGCGTGATGAGGCCAGCGAACTCTCGGACGCGGGCAAAAACCCCGACGCCGTCGAAACCCGGCCCGATGGCACCGTCGGGCTCTCACGGAACGTGGACGGTGGCGCCGCACGCGGCAAGGCAGCGAGTCTCCAGTCCACGCGCCCGAGCGATGAGGGATCGTTTGAGCCCATGAGCGGCCCGGGTCGCGACCCGCTCACGGTGGAGTCCATCGTCATCCTCGCGCGTCGAATGTCGGAGGCCCTGGCCCAGGTTCACGGCAACAACCTTCTGCACCGCGACATTAAGCCGAGCAACATCTTCCTCGTGGATGGAGACGTGGCGCGGGCCAAACTCGTGGACTTTGGCGTGGTGCGCTCCCAAGAGGCGCGCCGAGACGACGACCTCACAAAGACCGGCATGTTCATCGGGACACCGCTGTACACCTCTCCTGAGCAGGCTCGCAGCGAGCACAGCATGTCCGCGGCCTCGGACGTGTGGAGCCTCGGGGTCGTGCTGTACGAGGCGCTCACGGGTGTCTGCCCGTTCAAAGCCAATCACTTCTCCGCCGTGCTCGCCCGCATTTTGTTTGATGAGGTCGCGCCCTTGCAGGTCGTGGCGCCTCACATTCCGCGGGGTTTCTCGCGGCTTGTGGATCGCATGATTCAAAAGGATGCGTTCGACCGCCCCGTCGATGGCGCTGAGCTGTGCGAGGCGCTCTCGACCGTCGAGCTGCTGGATACGGACTTGAGCGGCGCGAGGCCCCTGGCCGCGCGCTCGGGCGCTGAGTTCGTAAGCCGCACGGCTGTCGCCCGAGTCAACTGCGTGTTGTTCGCGCGAGGCGGCCGTCTGCGTCCGTTGGGCGAGACCTTCGTGGAGTTGAGCGATTCGGATCTCGGAGAGGAGCCAGACAAACAGTCCTCGGCGACCGGGCACACCGAGTCCCTGGTGGACGCGGTGCGGCGGTACGGAGACACCGAGGTGCTCGCAGATGGGACCGTGTTCGTGGTGCCGCGCTCCAACAACCCCAAGGATCAAGCCGTGGAGGCGGCGAAGGCGGCGCTGGGCTTGGCGGCCCTCGATCCCAAGTTGCGAGCGTTCATCGCCCTTGGGCGCGCGCACGACCTGAGCACGTGGGCCCACGACGACATCTTTGACCGGGCGGTGGGCGCGTTCTCGGGCGCCTTCGAAGGTGAGGTGCGGGTAGATAGCGCGACGGCGAATCTGTTGGAGGGCCGCTTCCAGCTGCTCGCGAAGGACGGCGTCAACCTGCTGCAGCGGGAGCTTGAAGAGGAGGAGCGCCGGCTGCTGCTCGGCCAACCCACCCCCTTCGTCGGTCGCCGCCGGGAGCTGGTGCAGCTCGAGGCGACGTGGGAGGAGGCGTGCCTCGACGAGGTGTCGCGCGCCGTGCTCGTAACCGGCCCTGCTGGCAGCGGCAAGTCGCGTCTGCGTTGGGAGTTTCATCGGGGCGTACGGGAGGAGACCGACGCGTGCACTATCTTGTCGGGGCACGGTGACTCGCTGGCGGCGGGGGCTCCACTCGGGCTCATCGGTCCCGCCCTTCGTCGGTGGTTCAACATTCAAGAGTCGGACTCCATGCCGCGTCGCCAAGAGCGGACCTTGGAGGGCTGCGCGTCGTTGTTTGGTAATGCGCCGGGGTTTCGTCGCACGATCGCGTTCCTCGGGGAGCTCGTCGGGGCAGGCTTTGAAGAGAGCTTCGACCCCTCCTTGGCTGCCGCGAGGAGAGACCCCATGCTGCGCGGGCAGAATATGGGTGAGGCGTTCGTCACCTGGTTGCGGGCGTTGACGACGCGCGCGCCGGTTTTGTTCATGCTCGAGGACGTCCACTGGGGAGATTCACCGTCGCTCAAGTATGTGGACGAGGCGCTCCGCGAGCTTGAGGACGCGCCGTTGATGGTGCTGGCCATGACACGTCCGGGCATCGAGGCACAGTTTCCGGATCTGTGGAGCGGGCGACCCCTGCAACATATGAATCTGACGCCCTTAACGCCCAAGGCGTGTGGGCGCCTCATCGATAAGGTGCTGGAAACCCATGAGGGAGAGGTGGATCGGCAGCAGATCATCCGACGTTGTGAGGGAAACGCCTTCTATCTTGAGGAGTTGATCCGGGCCTCGGTTGTCGGGGAAGATGGCCTCGTCCCCGAAACGGTCTACGGCATGGTCCACGCCCGCCTCGACGCGCTGGGTCCTGGTGCCAATGCGGTTTTGAAGATCGCCGCAATTTTTGGGGAGAGTTTTTGGCTCGAGGGTGTGGCACGCCAAGTGGCGGAGGATGGCGACATGCACGACGTGGGTCGCGAGCTTGATCGCTTGGTGAAAAAAGAGGTCATTCGTCCCAAGACCGTCTCCTCGGCGCCGGACCAGCGGGAGTATCGATTTCATCATGCGCTCGTCCGCGACGCCGCCTACGCCATGCTGTCCGACAAGGGCCGGGTGCGAGGACACAAGCGAGCCGCCGACTGGCTCCGCTCGGTGGGGATGCGAGACCCCCTCACCTTGGCGGGTCACTACGATCGGGGGGGGGACTCCGGCCAGGCGATCGTGTGGTATGGGCGCGCCGCCGAACAGGCCTTGGAGGGCGGTGATATGGAGAGCGTGTGCGCTCACGTGGCCCGCGCACTCGATCTTGGCGCGGAGGGGGAGGCGCGGGGCGAGCTGCTGTCGCTGGATTCGGTGGCGTCGTACTGGCACAGCGACTACCAGCGAGGCCGCAACGCGGGCGTTGAAGCGGTGGACCAGCTGTCGAAGGGGTCGGCCTCTTGGTTTGTGGCGAGCGGTTCGGCGCTGGTGTCGAGCGCGCGCCTCGCCGACTACGAGACTGTGGAGGCGGTGTTCGACGCCATCCTCGAGACTCCACCGCGAGAGGACGCCAGCAGCGAGCGACTCATCGCCATGTGCCGTGGCGCCTTCCAATTGATCTTCGCGGCCAAGTTCTCCCGGGCGGATGAGGTCCTGGCGAGGATCGCGGAGGAGCTCGAGATGGACTCCTCTGTTGACGCGCTGACCCGGGCGCAGGGGCACCACGTGCAGGGGGTCCGGAAAGCGCACGTGGGAGACGTGGCCAGGTTCTTGATCCACCTTGAGCGGGCGGTTGAATGCTTTGAGCTCGCGGGGGATCGACGAAACACGGCCCTTGAGCGCACCACCGTCGCGTGGTGTTGGGCGGAGCTTGGTGAGCTTGAGCGCGCGACGGACTTGTGCCGGGCCAACCTCGCTCACTGCCAAGAGATTAAGAATCAACAGGCCATCACCTACGCCCAGGTGAATCTTGGATACATCCTGGCGCTGTGCGGTGAGCCCACGCGCGCGGAGGCCCGCGAGGTCTTGAACGAGGCGATTCGGGCGTGCCGGGCCGTGGGGAACCAGCGTCTTGAGGGCTGGGCGCGGGCTCACCTGACCTCCGTAGAGCATGCTGAAGGTGCACACGATGCAGAGCTCGATCATGCGGAGGCTGCGGTTCGACTGCTCGGCACCTCACCAGGGCTGCGGGCGTGGGCCCTCGCGACGCGGGCGCGTGCGCATCTCGCCGAGAATCGGCTCGACCGAGCCTACGAGGACGCGGCGGAGGCGATGCAGACGTTGGATGGGCTCGGGGGGATTTTACAGGGGGAGACGCTGCCGCCGTTGGTGTTCGCGCAAGTGAAGACGCGTCGCGGCGACGCGGATATGGCCGAGGCTGTGAGGGGCGCGATCGCCCGACTCGAACGAAGGACCGAACGGCTCGGCCGTGAAGACTGGCGACAAAAATTTCTGTCCTTGCCCGACAACAAAGAAACCCTGATGCTTGCCATGTCGTGACGTTGGGTCGCGCGCGCGGCGATCGGCATCGCGGTTCGATCGGCTCGCAATCGAGGCACGCAGGAGCTTGTGAACGTGAAAGAACTGAAGATTGGAATCATCGGCGGCGGGGTCGGAGGCCTCTCCGCGGCCTACTATCTACAAAATCGGCGGTCCGCGGACGACACGACAATTTATCGCTGCACGGTCTACGACAAGTCACATCGGGTGGGAGGCAACGCGTGTTCTGCCTATCTCGGAAAGGAGCCGTTTACGCCGCCGTTCGTGGACCTGGCGGTCAACGATTTCAACGAGCGCCGCTACGTGCTGTTGATGGAGATCTTGGAGCGCCTCGAAAAGCACGGCTTCCCGGTGGCGTACGCGCCCATCGTAGACACCACCACCTGGTACACGGCTGCGGGCGCTCAGGGTCGGCCGATCTCCTATACGGAACGAGAGCTTGAGGCGGTCTTGCACGGGGAGCGACCTCCGGCCGGCAAGGAGTATCTGGAGGAGGTCGCCGACGACTGGGAAAGGTTTGAGAAGGCGGCGAACAAGGTGCTGCACGATCCCGAGTACGCCACCATGTCGGTCGAGACGTTTATGTGCGAAGAGGGGTACTCAGAGGCGTTTCGTCAGTACAATCTTTTGGCGCGGATCAACGGCATGTACTACTGCACCGATCGCGGTCCCCTCGATATGCCGATTCGCGCGGTGATGAGCTACTACCACCTCCAAGAGGGCCTCGGCGGCGATGAAAGCGAGGACGCCATCCCCGCCTCCAATCTTGGGAAGCGTCATCTCCGAAAAAAACATGGCCATGATCACGAGGCCGCCAAGACCGACCGGCGGTACTTTATGAACGGGGCCAGCGACTGGATCCATCAGCTGTGCGGGTGGCTTGACAAGGAGGGGACGTCCTTTGTCACCGGGGTCACGCCGACCGTGATTCGCCTCGACGACGGGAGGTGGGAGGTCACGGCGGAGGTTGACGGGAAGCCGAGGTCTGAAATTTACGATCTGCTGATCTCTGCGGTCTACGCGGAGGAGGTGCCCAAGGTCATCAAGAAGGGGCTGAGCGACGAGGTGACCTCCTTGCTCGCGGAGTTCTCGTACACCGATTCGCTGGCCATCGTGCACGAGGACACGACGATGATGCCGGCGCAGGTCGATCAGTGGAGCACCTACAATATCCTCATCTACCCGCAGGAGACGGTGAGTCTGCGGCCCTATACGATCACCTACGTGACGCGCAAGCATCAGGGGGAACACTAGAACGAGCCGCCTTATCTGACGCTGAGTCCGCTGACGCCCATCGGATGTCAGACCGTGCCAGAGATGCTGGATCTCGCCTCCGCCGAGCAACCAACGCCAACGGTAAGGGCGACCCAGTACTTCCGCCACAACCTGATCACGACGAAGTCGATGGAGGCTCAGAGTTATCTCCATGATCATCAAGGTGACGACGGCCTGTATTTTACCGGGGGATGGACCTACGGCGCCGGTCTGCACGAGGAGATCTTGACGGTGTCCGAAGACATCGCGCGGATCATTCGCGGGTTCGAGCGGCCCTATGGGCCGGCGGGCTATCGGCACGACGACGCGGACCACGTGCCGCCGATGTTGCGGCGCACCCGCGGGGAGAAGATCCCGCTGTTCCCCGAAGACTACTGGCGCTAGGGCACCATGGGCCGCACTTGCCACGCGAGGGCTAGCGCTCGCGCGTGGCGAGATAGTGCTCGAGTCGCGGGCGTCGGGTCTTCCACCAATACTCGTAGGTGTGGCCTGGCCACAGGGCCACGATCTCGCCGGACTCCGCCTGGTACCAGCTCTTGCAGCCGCCAGTGGCCCAGACCATCTTGGCGAGCCGGCGTTGCAGCACGAGGTATTCGCGGTCCACCACGTCCTCCCGGGGCTCCAGCGCGGGGAGCTGTTCGCGCCGCATGGCCATGATGAGCCGCCGAATGTAGCGGACCTGGCACTCCATCATCCACACCACCGAGCTGTGGCCGAGGCCGGTGTTGGGACCGAGGAGCGCGAACAGATTGGGGAAGTGGGGGATGCTCATGCCCAGGTAGGTCCGCGGCGCGTCCCCGGTGGCGTCGGCGAGGCTGAGGCCATCGCGCCCGTAGATCTTTCCCACCCAGCGCTGATCCCAAATTTCAAAGCCCGTGGCGAAGACCAGCACGTCCGCGGCGTAGGTGTCGTCCCCGCAGCGCAGACCTTCGGGGGTGATCTCCTCGATCGGCGCGCAGACGAGATCGACGTTGTCTCTTTGCAAGGCCGCGTAGTAGTCACTGTCCACCAAAATGCGCTTGCAACCGGCGCGGTAGGGCGGCGTAACCTTCGCGCGCAAAACGGGGTCGTCCACCGCCCGTCTCATCTTCCACCGGAGGTAGCGCTCCACCGCGGGGGGCGTGACACGACCCGGCTGAAACAGCAGCGAGAAGATGGCCTCGTTGCGCCAATAAAACCACCAGCGATGCGCCCGC
>JBDQGY010000199.1:0-8299 GCA_040265175.1 Nannocystaceae bacterium | reverse complement strand
CCCCATCGCCATCCCCATCGCCATCGCCGGCGCTCGCCGACGCGCTTCCCCCCTCTCCTGCGCTGGTGTCGCTAACAGAGCCGTCTTCATCCGCACCGATACTCCCACCGCCCTCACTATTTTGTCCGCTCGAGGACGTATCGTCCCCGCATCCCGCGACAAAAGCAGACGCTAATACCAACAAACTACCGAAGGCGATCCGTTTCACGCGCCCATGGTACGCGAACGAAAACGCCGACGCTCCCATGCCAAAATTTTAACTGAAAAGTCTTAGGCTTACCAAGCAGCTAGACCGGTCTCGCAAAAACTTGAGTCAGCCTCCGCCAGGACAAAAGTACTCGACGTCCGCCGTAGGCGTCGACATACCCTTAAATTCGTCACACGCAGTTCCACAGAGAGTAATCGCCGTGTACTGCGTAGAGTAGTACCAGCCGTCTACGTTGTTCGAGCAATCGGATCCTGTGATTTGATCGTAGAGCACTCCGTTAACGGCAACGTCGACGAGCGTTGGGTCAAGTGGAGGTACGCTCAGTTGAATCTCGCAGGTCACAATGGCCGCCGCGATGGCGTCGATGGCCGCCAACAACTCCACCGGATCATCGCCAGGGTAATAGTCGACGTTGGGTGCCGGATTCGGCACACCTCCGGCGGCGGCGTACTCTTCTACTTCCGCTTCGAAGCCGCTCGCCGCGTCGATGCCGACCACATAGGTCGGGATTCCATCGTTGGTATAGGCCGCCGCGATGGCAGAGACCAACTCCGTGTGCACGTCTGTCGGCGTGTAGCTGTTGAGATCGCCGTCAACGCATTCACGGGGCCCAAGACTCCCATCGGAGATGAGTCCATCGGTGATAAGCATGATCGCCCGATCCTCGGTGGGATCGGGCACCTCTGCCTTGAGGGCAGCGAGACTCTCTTCGAACCCCTGCTGCGAAGGAGTCCAGCAATACCCGTCGATGTCCACCGCGGCAGGTAGCGCGTTCACGATGCTCATGGAGTTGTTTAGGTCCGGTATGAGCTGATTCGAGTCAAACCCGGGGTCGACATCGCACGCGGCTCCGTCGGCAATAAACGACTGACAATCTCCAAACACCGGGTGATAGCTGGTGCAGTAGAACTGCGTCTGATTCTCGCACTTCTCAGCGGTCGGATACCACTTGGCGCCAAACTTCACCACGTTTTCGTAGGTGCTCGTGACATCCGCCACGACCTGCACGAGGGTATCCCATCGGGTGGCCCCCCCAAAATCAGCCGTCATACTGCCGGACTTATCGAGGACCAGGACCAGGTTGGGCGGCACAGCATTCACCGTAGGCTGCTGCGCGAAACATGGAATCTGACAACTGGACGAGCATCCATCCCCATCGGTCGAATTGCCATCATCACACCCCTCGGACGCGCCGAGAAAGTTGTCACCGCAAACGGTCAACGTGCAGTCGCCAAGGCAGTCCGTCGCCCCTGGCTGCCCGTTGTTCACTCCGTCGTCACAGGCCTCAGAGAGTCCGTCATGGCCATCGCCACAGACCGTCAAGGCACATGTGTCTGTGCAGTCAGAGGCGTTGGTCCCGTTGCTCGTACCGTCATCACACACCTCACCAATGTCGAGTACGCCATCGCCACACAATGGGTCTCCGTCTCCGTCTCCGTCTCCGTCTCCGTCTCCGTCTCCCTCTCCATCTCCATCTCCGTCTCCGCTGGTCGTGGGGTCTCCGTCCCCGTCGCCGTCTCCGCTGGTCGTGGGGTCTCCGTCCCCGTCGCCGTCTCCATCTCCATCTCCATCTCCGTCCCCGTCGCCGTCCCCACTGCTCGATGACTCTCCGTCTCCGTCCCCTTCCGAGCTTCCATCCGCACTCGCGTCTCCGGTCTCCGTCATGCCGTCCGCGGTTCCGGACTCCGTGGCTCCCGTCTGAGACGAGTCTGCATCTGTTCCGGACGAAGCATCATCCCCGTTACCATCTCCACACGCGGAGGTCATCGACAACGGAAGCGCAACACATAACAATCTAAGACGACGCATGCAGGAAGACTACGTCGGCCGGCCCTACGGAATCAACTGCTTTTGTCCACCCCACGCCCCAGGGCTTGAGGCATCAACCGCCACCGGTGCAAAAATACTCAACGTCTGCGGTGGGGGTTGGCAGATTCTTAAATTCGTCACACGCTGTTCCGCAGAGCGTGATCGCGGTGTACTGCGTCGAGTAGTACCAACCGGTCTGGTTATTTTGACACTCCATCGCGGTGATTTGGTCGTAGCTCGTTCCATCCACGGTGACCGTCACATCTGCTGGGTTGAGCGGCGGCACGCTGAGCTGAATCTCGCAAGTCGCGACCGCGGCTGCGATGGCGTCGAGGGCGAGGTTGAGCTCCGCGGGGTCGTCCCCAGGATAGTAGTCGACGTTGGGATCCGGGTTGGGGACCCCACCCGCCACCGCGTACTCGTCGGCGCGGTCGGCCAGTCCTGCGCTCGCGCCGATCGCCACTACGTAGGTCGTGATGTTGTCGTTGGCGAGCGCATCCTCGATGGCGCTCACCAGCTGAGTGTGCTGGTTGTAGTCGAATCCATTGCCAACGGGCTCCGCGCACCCAAACGGATCTTGGCCCATCCCGCCGGTCAGCGCCGGGTCAGTGATGTCACCGTCAATCAAGAGCATGATCGCACGGGGCTCGGAGGCGGGCGCCGCGTTCTTCAACGCGTCGAGAGACTCTTTGAATCCGCTCTCGCTCGGGGTGAGACAGCTGTTCGTGATCGTCGACTCATCCGGCAACGCGCTCACGATATTGTTTGAGTTGTTAAGCGCAGGCGCCAACGTCGGATCGTCAAATCCGGCGTCCACCGTGCACTCCGGTCCGCTGCACGCGATGATGCCTTGGCAGTTAAGGCCCTGGATATTTCCGTCGCACTCACACATTTGGTCATCACAGTCCGTCGCCGTCGGGAACCACTTCGCGCCAAACTTGATCACGTTCTCGTAGGCCTGAGTCACCTGGTCCACGATCTGGACCAACGTCCCCCATCGCGTCGAAGTCCCGAAAGTTGAGAGCATGCTCCCCGACTTGTCCAGCACGAGCACAAGGTTTGGCGGGATGACCTGAACTGTTGGGTTCTGGGCGAAGCACGGCACTTCACACTCGGCCGAACACATGTCGCCGTCGTTGGTATTTCCATCGTCGCAGCCCTCGGACACGCCGAGATACCCATCACCGCACACAGTGGCCATGCAGTTATCCATGCAGTCAGACTGGCCCTCAACTCCGGTGAGCGCGCCGTCGTCGCAGCCCTCCCCCGCTGTGGTGTTGAGTTGTCCATCACCGCACTCCGCCACAGTGCAATCAGCGTTGCAGGTCCCGGTCTCGCCGCCTCCTTCGTCACACGTCTCACCGGCGGCTGGGTTCACGTAGTTGTCGCCGCAGGCGACTGGCGTACAGTCTCCATCACAGTTGAGCGCGTCGCCCCCCTCATCGCAGATCTCGCCTGCGGTGGTGTTAAGGTTGCCGTCCCCACAGCTCGCCAAGGTGCAGTTCGCATTGCACGTCGTGGACTCAGTTCCGTCGTCGCACTCTTCGCCCGGGTCCACCACCGAGTTACCGCAGGTCTCGAGACTGCAAGTTGCGCTGCAGCCATCCCCAGCGTTGGAGTTTCCATCATCGCAGGCCTCCGATGGCCCTTGGTACCCGTCGCCACAGACCGTGAGCGTGCAGGACGTCAGGCAATTCGTTGTGCCGTCCCCGTTGTTTGCGCCATCGTCGCAACCCTCGCCGGCGCTGGCGTTGATAAAACCATCACCACACTGGGCGAGGCTGCAATCAGGGTCACAAGTCGCGGACTCTCCGGCGCCATCGCAGGCCTCACCCGCGGTCGCGTTGGTGGTTCCATCGCCGCACTCCGCCACCGTGCAGTCTGCGTCGCAGGTCTGCGATTCCCCTGCGTCATCACATTGCTCCCCCAAATCGACATTTCCATCACCACACTCGGGCGTATCGCCATCGCCATCGCCATCGCCATCGCCGTCGCCGTCTCCATCTCCATCCCCGTCTCCATCGCCGTCCCCGGTCGGATCGCCATCGCCGTCCCCGGTCGGATCGCCGTCCCCATCGCCGTCTCCATCGCCGTCCCCTGTCGGATCACCGTCGCCGTCCCCCGTCGGATCGCCATCTCCATCGCCGTCTCCATCGCCGTCTCCCGACGACATGGTGCCCGAACCACCTTCTGCCGTGCCCGATTCCCCCATCGTTCCAGCGTCTGCCGTTTCCCCGGTCCCCGATGCTGACGTCAAGCCAGTCACACCGTCATCAGAGCCCCCAGAACCGCCACACGCGGTCAACATTACGCACAATCCAAACGGAACAACGATCCTCTTCATAGGCGCACCATACCTGAAAACTGCAACAAGACACATGGACAAACCTCGGAACCGCGACCGCTCAAAGCGTCGGTTGTTGCGCCCCATCCGCAAGCGCGGTAACGTACGTGTGGATGTTGGCACGTACGTTTGGTGGAAAAGTCATGTGTGTCCACGTTCGAAACGCCACCGCTGTCATCGTGCTGTTCGGCGCGTCTGGCGCTGACGCAAGGCGACCCACCACTCCCGCGCCTGCGGAGGTAGCGTCAACCGCGGAAGATCCCTCGACGCCCGATTTCGCGCACCGAGTATTGCAGGCGGTCGACGACCTGTATCGGGGGCAGGCCAGTCGGGCGCGCGTGACCATGTCAGTGACCACAAAACACTGGACGCGCACGCTGGAGATGGAGAGCTGGACGCTTGGGACCGACCGGTCTCTTATCCGCATTTTACAACCGAAAAAAGAGCGAGGAACGGCCACGCTCATGGTCGCCCGTGACCTGTTTACCTACCTCAGCAAAACGGACCGAACCATCAAGATCTCCGGGGCCATGATGGGGGGCGCCTGGATGGGCAGTCACTTCACCAACGACGATCTCGTGCGATCGAGCCGGCTTTCGGACGACTTCGACGCCACCTTGTCGGGTCGGGGCGTCGTGGAGGGCGATGAAATCTACCAGTTTACCCTCACACCTAAGGAGGGCGCCGCCGTGGTGTGGGGAAAGATCGTCGTATCCATCCGCGCCGCAGATCTGATGCCCATCGCGCAGGTGTTCCACGACGAAGACGGCGTCGCCATCAAGTCCCTCACCTTCCACGACTTTCGGACGGTTCAAGGGCGGACCGTCCCCTTCTCCATGCGCATGCTTCCGCTTGACAAGCCTGGAGAGTCCACCGAAATTCGTTACACCGAGCTCGACTACGGGATCGCGCTCAAGCCCTCCTTCTTCTCCGTCCAGAACCTCCGAGCGCTGTAGAGTCCACAGATGATCGCGTTGATGGCATGGAGGAGCTTGTGGCGAAACGCGCGGCGTTCCGGGGCCACCGTCGCCGCGATGACGCTCGCGGTGTTCATGCTCATCTTTTATTCGGGGCTCTCGGCCGGGATGATGACGCGAATGCAGTCCAAGCTGCTCGACTTCGGGCTCGGAGATGCCCAGGCCTTCCACAAAGACTACCGAGGGTCCCCCTCCATCTATGAGCGCATCGACGACGTCCCAGCTGTCCTCCGCGCGCTCGACGACGCGTCCTTCAACGCGGCGCCGCGGCTCCTCGGCTCGGGGCTCGCGGCGGCGGGAAAGTCCTCGGCGGGCGTGCGACTTTATGGCGTCGATCTCGACCGAGAGCCCAAGATCTCCAAGATCCCCGAGGCGCTGGCCCGGGGCGTGTGGCTCACGGCCGACGATCACAGCGGCGCGGTCATCGGCGGCCGAATTGCGAAGCAGCTCGGCGTCGATGTGGGCGCCGAACTCATCGTGTTGTCCCAGGCCGCGGACGGCTCCATGGCCAACGAACTCTATCGTGTCGCAGGGGTCTTGAAGCCGCTGTCAGAAGAGATTGACCGGGGAGGAGTCTTCATCACGGACGCGGCCTTTCGGGAGTTGATGGTGACGCCAGACGGAGCGCACCAGCTCGTCATACGGCTGCCCCCTGGCGCCCGCACGCCAGAACAACTCGCCCGCGAAGTGACTCGCTTGCGAGCGCTCATCCCCACCCTCGACGCCCCCACGTGGCGGGAGATTAATCCGGGTATCGCCTCCATGTTGGAGAGCGCCCAGGGCGCCCTCGTCGTGATGATGAGCGTGGTGTATCTCGCCATCGGCATCGTGATCCTCAACGCCATGCTCATGGCCGTGTTCGAGCGCATTCGCGAGTTCGGTGTGTTGAAGGCGCTCGGCTTTGGACCTCGCTTCGTCTTCACACTTATCCTCGTCGAAGCGATGCTGCAAGCCTCCGTGGCGGCTATCGTGGGCGCGCTACTGAGTGTCCCCGTCAATTGGTACATGGTCCATCACGGTCTTGTTCTTCAGGGCATGGCCGGTGTCGGCATGATGGGCGTGTCCATGGACGCGGTCTGGCGCAGCGAGGTGTCCGCGGCGACGTATATCGCTCCCATCGCGCTGCTGTTTACGTTTGTCATTCTCGCCACAATCGTCCCCGCGTTGCGTGCCGCGCTCACCGTGCCCGCCGAGTCTATGCGACACACCTGAGGAGTCCTCATGCCATCGTCGATTCCCCTCGCCCGTCTCGCATGGCGCAACATCTGGAGGAACACACGAAGAACGCTGCTGACATTGGCGGGCATTGTCTTCGGGGTTTTCTTCGCCGTCCTCACCACCGGCCTGGCCGACGCGACCTACGGGGACATGATCGACTACGCCGCGAAGATGGGTGTCGGCCACGTCAGCATCGAGCACAAACAATTCATCGAGGCGCCCTCGCTTGAACACACGGTTCAAATTGACGAGGCGTTGCAAACGGCGACGCGAGAAGACGCGCGCGTCGCCCATGTCTCCCACCGGATCTCTGGCGCCGTCCTCGTCGCGACCGCCGAGGGGAACCAGGGGGCCTCGATGATGGCCATCGACCCCGCCAACGAGGGCAAGGAGACCTTGCTGTTCCTCGACGAGATCAGCGAGGGGGCGCTGTTCGAGCGCGCCGAGGACCGCACCGTCACCATGGGCTCGGCGCTCGCGCAAAACCTGGGGGTCGGACTCAAAAAAAAGGTCGTCGTCACGGCCACCTCAAAGTCGGGAGAGATCGTCTCGGCCATGTACCGGGTCTCCGGCCTAATTACGACCGGTGCCCCTTCTATCGATCGAGGCCTCATCATCCTCCCGCTCGGCGCCGCCCAGGACCTTCTCGGCTATGGCCCCGGCGAGGTGACGGCGGCCGCGGTCTACTTGCGCGACCACCGGGACGCCGACGCGGTGACTCAGCGATTGGCGGGGCTCACCGACCCTCCCTCGGTCGCGGTCGACTGGAAGCAGTCTCAGCCCGAGCTCGCCTCGTTCATCTCGATGAAGGAGGTGAGCGGGGTCATCGTCCAGGCCCTCGTGATGGTGATGCTCGCCGCCGGGATCTTCAACACCATCTTCGTCTCTGTGATGGAACGACGCCACGAATTTGGGGTATTGCGCGCCATCGGATTCAGCCCCACTGAGATCTTTCGAATGGTCACCTGGGAGAGTTTCTGGATCGCGTGCGCGGGTCTGCTCGCGTCGGCGCTCCTGGTCACGTTCCCCTACCTCAAAATCGCGGAGAGCGGTCTGGATTACTCCAAATTAATAGAACCCGGCATGGAGGTGTCGGGGGTGGCCATGGACCCCATCATGAGCATCGGCATCTACCCGGTCAACCTACTCATCATCATCGCGGTCGTGTTCCTTGGCACCATGACCGCAGGCCTCATTCCGGCGTGGCGCGCCAGCCGAACCGAACCAATCGAGGCGATTCACCGCTGAGAACGACCACAGGGAGTCCTTATCAATGCACCCATCCACCATCGTCCGCATGTCCAATGTCACCCGCGTGTACAAGCAGTCCTCCTTTGAGGTGCGCGCGCTCGACGATTTATCCCTGGAGGTGCAAAGCGGAGAGTTCACCGCGCTCACCGGCCCATCCGGTTCGGGGAAGACCACGGCGCTCAACCTCATCGGCGCCCTCGACGTCCCAACCTCCGGTACGGTCTGCGTCGACGACAAAGACCTCGGGCAGTTGTCCCAACATGCCCGCAGCGAGCTGAGGAAGCGCCGAATCGGCTTTGTCTTCCAAGCGTACAACCTCATCCCGGTGCTCACGGTGTTTGAAAACGCCGAGCTCGTACTGCGCTTGCAAGGGATCCCTAGCGCAGCGCGGAAGGAACGAGTGATGGGCCTGCTCGACGATGTCGGACTCTCGGGCCTCCACGACCGGCGACCCAACGAAATCTCGGGCGGACAGCAGCAGCGGGTCGCCAT
>JBDQGY010000198.1:0-8339 GCA_040265175.1 Nannocystaceae bacterium | reverse complement strand
GCTACGGGGAGTACATCTTCGACTGGTCGTGGGCGTCGGCTGCGCAGCGGGCCGGGCTTCGCTACTACCCCAAGCTGGTGGTGGCGGTGCCGATGACGCCCGCCGCGGGGCAGCGGATCTTGTTCCGGTCCGAGGACGGCGCCGACGCGCGCGAGGAGATCTTGGCCGGGATGCTCGAGGGGTTGATGGAGCTCGCCGCGCGGGAGCGGGTGTCGTCAATCCACTGGCTTTTTTGCAGCGCCGCCGAGCGTTCCCGGCTTGAAGCGCGAGGTTTTTTGGGTCGAACGACCTTTCAATTTCATTGGGAAAATCGAGGCTACGAGGATTTCGCTGGCTTTGTGGGAGAGCTGAGATCCCGCAAGCGCAAGCAGATCTTGAAAGAGCGCCGCCGCGCCGCAGAATCCTTCTCCGCGCTTGAATTTGTGGAAGGCGCCGAGATGACGTCCGAGGATCTCGCCGCTCTGGACCGATTTTATCGGGGGACCGTGCGCGAGCGGGGAGGGATCGCCTATCTCGAGCCGGGATTTTTCGACACGCTGCGCGAGCTTGCCCCCGAACGCCTGCAATTTTGCAGAGTGCTCGATCCGCAGGGCTCGCTGTTCGCGGGGGCGCTATATCTTGAGACGCCGGGCGGTCTGTACGGACGATATTGGGGCTGCGACGCGCAGCGGCCCTTTCTTCACTTTGAGGCCGCCTATTACGCCGGAATCGAGCGGTGCATCGCGCGGAAGATCCCTCGCTTCGAGGCTGGGGCCCAGGGGGAGCACAAACTGCTGCGGGGCTTTTTGCCCGCCAAAACTCACTCGTGTCACTGGTTCGCCCATGCCGGTCTGTCGCGTGCGATTTCTGCGGCGCTTTGTGAGGAAGAGATCGTCACCTCACATCGCATGACGCAGCTCGCCGAATATGGTCCTTTCAAGGCTGAATCCGAGCCCTAGCCCAAAACACGCGGTTTTTTGTGGACCGCGCCCAAATTGCGTAGAGTGCGCGCATGCGGGTGTGCGAGACGCTGCCGATTGGTAATCGTCGTTTCAATGTGCTTCTATGCGCGCCCAACGGGGTCCTCGCGAGTGGGCCTTGAGTCGTTCAATCGCTACCCCCTCACTTTCACACCACATCAAGTCATGATTAACCGCGAAGAAGTTCTGGAAATTGTCAAAGGCCACCTCGTCGACACCATCGAGGAGCTTGAGGGCGTCGAAATCGATCCGTCGCGCTCCATGAAAGATCTGGGCGCGAACAGCCTCGATATTGTTGAGGTGGTCTCGTGCAGCATGCGAGATCTGAAGATCAAGGTGCCCCGCTCCGAGCTCAACACGCTCGAGAACATGAACCAGCTCGTCGACTTGCTGTTTCGCGTGGCCACCGAGAAGCAAGCCGCACAGGCCTAGCACGCATCTCGACCGTCGTGTCGAGCCATGGGGCGCCACCGTTCGCGGGGGGCGCCCTTTGTCGTGTTCGTCGCGCCCGTCGTCTCCGAGGAGAGGGCGGGAGGGTCCGCGGTTCGCGGCGCCCGATCGCTCGATGGCTCGCGGTGGGTGGTCTAGATGGAATGTGTGTCGCCGTCGGAGCGTCGTGACTGCGGACGCGGGGGAGAGCTGTTCTGCGCGCCTTGAAACCGTTCATTTATTTCACCGTTGGTAGAGCCGAGATAGGTTCATACGACCCACGATGCTGTTCGCGAGCTTCGATTTTTTGTTGTTCTTCTTGCCGGTGCTCGCCGCCTGGTGGGCGCTGCGACAACGTCCCTGGGCGCGGACGGCGGTGGTGCTCGCGGCTAGCTATTTCTTCTACATGGCGAGCAGCCAACCGGTGGACGGCAGCCTCCCAACTCCGTGGTACTTCGCGGGGCTCCTCGCATTCTCCACCGTCCTCGATTACGTGTGCTCCGCGCGAATCGACAAGCTCGCGGCGCGGGCCGAGGCGGGGGCGGACCCACGCGTAGCGGCGCGGAAGAGGAACCTCTGGCTCATGGCCAGCGTCGTTGGAAACCTGTCGCTGCTCGGTTACTTCAAGTACACAAATTTCTTCCTTGAGGCGTTCACCGACGTCGCCAATGGGCTCGGCGCGTCGTGGGTGGCGCCCCATCTCGACTTGATGCTGCCCATCGGGATCAGCTTCTATACATTCCAGAGTCTGAGTTACACCATCGATGTCTGGCGCGGCAAGCTCACGCCGGAGCCGAGCTTTTTAAAGTTCGCCTTCTTCGTGGTGTTCTTTCCTCAGCTCGTGGCAGGTCCCATCGTGCGGGCGAGTGAGTTTCTCCCGCAGATGCACGTGCGGCCGCGCCTTCGCCTCGACGACGTTAACGAGGGGCTGTTTCGGATCTTCAAGGGGCTGTTCAAAAAAGTGGTGCTCGGTGATTGGCTGGCCGTCGCGTTCACCGACATCGTGTTCGACACGCCCGGCTCGTACACATCGTGGGAGAATATGCTCGCCCTGTACGGTTTCACCTTACAGATCTACGCCGACTTCTCCGGCTACTCGGACATCGCCATCGGGGTGGCGCGCCTGCTCGGGTTCAAGATTCCCGAGAATTTCGATCGCCCGTACCAGGCGAGAAACCTTGGAGAGTTTTGGCGCCGGTGGCACATGACCCTCTCTACGTGGTTGAGGGACTACTTGTTCTTCCCGCTGGGGGGGAGCAAGGGGTCCGCTGCGCGCACCTACTTCAACCTGTGGCTCACGATGTTCTTGGTGGGCATGTGGCACGGGGCGAGCTGGAATTTTGTGATTTACTCGAACATCCACGGGCTCGCCATGCTCTTCAATCGGTGGAACCGCCTTCGCACCCGTGAGCAGGGGATGTGGGTGACGTTGACGCAGTTGACCGTATTGGCGGTGATGGTGGGTGTCACGTTGACGTTGTTTGGGGAACACGTGCTGGCGCTTGAACACGAGCTCGCGGTCCGGGGCGGCGCGCTTGGAGGGGTGTTCACGTGGATTTGTGCCGCGTTCCCGGTCACCGGCGGGCGCTGGAACCATGTGGGGCACGTGGTGTTGACCTTTCATTTCACCGTGTTGTCTCGGGTGTTTTTCCGCGCGGAGAGCCTGGAGAGCGCGCGGGAGATGTGTGCGCAGGTGCTGCGCTGGGACGGTCGGGGTGTTCGGCCCGGGCTGTTCAAGGTGCAGTGGATGGAAGACTGGGTCGTGGCGGCGAGCACCTCGGACACCCCGCTTCGCGAGGTGGGTGTGTGGGTCGCTCAGCACGGGATGCTGTTGCTGTTGGTGGCCGGGACCTTGTGGCACTTTAGCCCGAGGGAGTGGGTGGACGTGCGACTGCGCGCGCGGATGCTCGCGATGCCTGCCCCAGTCATCGGCGTGGCCTATGCGATCTTGGCGGTCATTTTGATGAACCTCTTGACAGGTCCGCGGGCCAATATCTACTTCGCTTTTTAACCGACGATGAGCACCTCACCGCCACCAGCACCACCGAGCCCCGACGGGCTCCTCGACGGCGTCGCAGACGTCGCGGAGGTTGTGTCGTTGGAGGACGCCGACGCGTTGATCGGTGACGTGGAGCCCGCGGCGGCGCGGCGCCTCGCGGTGAGCGTGCTCTCGATGCTGGTGTGCGTCGCCTTGACGTATGCGCTCCCCTCACTCGAGTGGGCGCGGCCGTGGACTGCGGAAGAAGACTACGTGCCCTTCTGGAATTTGGTGGGGCGTGAGTTGATGGATCAGGGGGCGCGGGCGCAAGAGCAAGAACAGGCCCAGCGAGAACTTGAGGCGCTCGCGCGTGCCGTGGTGGAGGATCCCCCTGCACCAACGCCGCGGGTGAACACGGCACCGGAAGAGACGCTGGATCTCGCGCAAGATCAGTACCCGGCGCTCACGAAGACCGACGGGGTTCAAGCACCCCCCACGGTCGGGCTCGAAGGGGCCACGGCGCTTGAGCCATTCTTCGAACAGCTCTCGTTGCTCGATCTCGGTCGCCGCTCGACGCCTCTGCGCGTGAGTCATTGGGGCGATTCGGTGCTCGGAAACGACGGCATCACGAGCGCCATCCGCGATCGCCTGCAGGCGCGCTTTGGAGACGCCGGGCACGGATTCCATCTCCTCGCCCAAAACAACCCGAGCTACCGTCACAAGGGCGTCGCGGTCACGTACAAGAGCCCGTGGCGCTCGTGCTACGTCATCAACAAGTGCAAGGCGGACCAGCGGTACGGCTTTGGTGGCTTGACCGTGTGGTCTGCCGGTGGCGGCGAGACGAGATTTCGTTTCGGCGAGGAAGTGGGCGCAACGCTGGCGGGCGCTCGCGCGGGCGAGGATCGGTTCGAGGTGTGGTACGCGACGGGTCCCAAGGGTGGAGACCTCCGGGTGAAGATGGATCGCGAAGAGCTCGGAGTGATCTCGACTCGCGCCCCGCAGCCTGGGGAGGCGAGGGCCGTGTTTACAGTCCCCGCCGGTCGCCACGAGTATGGAGTGCGGGCCATCGGGGGCGGGGTGGCGCGCGCCTTTGGGGTCGTGCTCGAACACGAACGCCCCGGTATTGTGTGGGACGGCATCGCGCTGATCGGCGCGTTCACCAGCCGCTTCTCCCCGAAGTATTTCGACGTGGAGCACTTTCACAGCCAATTCCGCAGCCGGGGTACCGAGCTCGCCGTGCTGATGTTCGGCGGTAACGACCTCAACGGGTTCAGCGCCGAGCGCTACGAGGCGACCATGGAGTCTATGATCGGGATGGTACGCAGCGCGGATCCTGCGAGCGCGTGCCTCGTCATCTCCATCGTCGATCATGGAGAGCGCAAGGGGGCGAGGATCGTGAGCCGTCCGCAGGTCGCGTCGATGGTGGCGCTCCAGCGGGGAGTGGCGCTCAAGGGGGGCTGCGGCTACTTCAACGCCTATGAGGCCATGGGCGGCGAGGGCTCCATGGGGCGCTGGAACCGTTCCTCTCCGCGCCTCGGGAGCGGAGACTTGGCGCATCTGACCCATCACGGGCACCAGGTTCTCGGGGAATTGTTCACCAAGGCGCTGCTCGCGGCTTACGCGGACTTTCGAGATGAACGCGTCGGCGCGGCGCTGCCAGTACCCCCCGCGGTTCGTGAGGAGACACCCGCCGGTCATCGAGAGGACCCGTCGTCGGCGACCCGTCGCGACAGCGACCCAGGCGAGCGCGTGCCTCGGACCGGGCGATAAGGGTCTTGACGTGCGCACGTTGTGGCGCGCTACACTGCGGAAGTGACGGAACCTTCGTGCTCGCGACGAGGAACGCTCGCCATGTGGATGAGGACCCGCGTAGGTGTCGTCGCGACGATATGCGTGTCGCTGCCACCATCTGCGGTTCGGGGGGCGCCGGCAGAGCAGTCTCAATCGACGGCCGAAGACGAGGTGCCCTTCGCGGCAGCGGAGGTTCCAGGAGATCGCGACCCAGCGACGTCATCACTCGCCGCGGCTGATGCAGACGGCGTCAAGGAGGCGAAGGCGGTCGTGCCCGACATGGCGCTCGAGGCTCCCGACCCATCATCGCAGGGCGCGGACCCAAAGCTCTCGGCGCAGACGCGACCCGAGGAGGGTTCCGGCGCCCGGGTGCTGCTCCCAGACACCGAGGCGGTGGCGATCGACGCGGCACAAGTGGGCGTTCTCTCGGAGGGAGGGACCAACGCAGGCGCCCTCGAGTTGTCCCTCGGCAGCATTGTGGGCGTGATCTCGGCGTCGTTGATCGCCAACGGGATCTTTCAGCTGATGGTGGGGCTCGATCGCGCCGACGCCTGCGCCCAACCGGGCGCGGAGGCTGACCCCCAATGTTTTAGCGTGGACCGGCCCAGCCTGCGCTACGCGGCCTCTGGTCTCTCGTTCGCCTTCGCGATTCCGACCGCGGTGGCGTCCGCCTTGTGGATCCGCCGGGGCGTACGGGTGAATCGGGACTACCGCGCATATCGGGGGCAGCAGTCATCCACACCTCGACGCTCGTTGAGGATCCAGCCCTACGTGGGGTTGCGAGGCAGGGCTGGGCTCTCCATGTCGTTGAGATTCTAGCGTGGCTGCGCTGTGCTCGTCAGGCGGGGGTCTGCAGGGGCAGCATCTCGTCGGAGATCTCGCGGTGATCTTTGCGGTCTTTGAGGGCCCGCGTAGCGGCGAACACCGCCTCGTCGCTCGCGTCCTCGGGGATGCCCATCCGCGCGCACACGTGTCGACGCAGGCTCGGAACGTGCCACCGTAAAAAAGGATTGGTCGCCCGCTCAAGCTCGATCGTGGAGGGGACGGTGCATCCTCCACGGCGCCGGATCTCCCAGACGTCGCGGATGCGGTCCGCCAAGGGGGCGGAGTCTGGCTCCACCAGCCATGCGAAGCGGAGGTTGTCTTGCGTGTATTCGTGTGCGCAACACACCCGCGTAGATCCTGGGAGCGCGGCGAGTTTGCGCAGGCTGCTGCGCATGGCGGAGGGGGGGCCATCGAAGAGATAGCCGCAACCCCCAGCGAACATGGTGTCCCCGCAAAACAACGCGCCGTGACCCGTGAAGCAGATGTGGCCGTCGAGGTGCCCAGGCGTCTCAAGCACCTCCAAGGTCGCGTCCCCGAACTGTATTTTGTCGCCCTCCGTGACGGCGCGGGTGAGCCCGGGGATTTCGTCCGCGCGGGAGGCCGCGCCGATGACGGTCATTGACCGAAGCTGCCCGCGTCGTTCGTAGTCTCGGTTGATGCCGATATGATCGGCGTGCGTGTGTGTGTTCAGGATCGTCGTGAGGCGGAGGCCGCGGCCCTCAACAAAGGCCTGTACGTTGCTCGCGGACGGGCCATCGACGGCTGCGGCCGCGCCGGCGTGTGGGTCTTCCAGGACCCAGATGAGGTTGTCGTGGGCGTCGGGGATTTGGTGGACGACGACACGAGAGCCCGCCAGCGTGAAAGGATCGGCCGGCGCTGAGACGACGTGGGGCACACGTCAATGTACAGTATTCGGCTCTAGAGAACGAGGCGTCGTGGGCGGCGTCTCGACGCCGCGAGCGGGCGCTTCGTAGCCGGCCATCAGGGCGTCCGTCACGGCCATCCCGAGCCGGACGTAGCCGCGACGGGTGAGATGGATGTGGTCGCCCTTGGCCATCTGTGGCACCGATGTCGCCCAGGTGTGCATCGATCCAGCGCCGCCCATGAACGCGAGGGCATCCCAAAAACCGCAGCCGGCCTCGTAGGCGACAGCGCGCTGCGCCTCCACGATTTCGACCAGGCGAGGGCGGGTCGTCCACAAGCCGTCAGGGCTTTGTTCGGGGAAATCTCCGGGGCCGACGAGGACACAGCTCGCGTCGGGTGAGGTCGCCTTGAGGCGATCGAGGACCGCCTTGAGATCTCGCCGGTAGACGTTCATGGGCTGGTCTTCGTCGGTGGTCTCGTTGGTGCCGTAGGCCAGCAGATACAGCTTTGGATCGCGCTCGGCGAAGCTCTCTTGCCAGATGGACTCGTGCCAGGCGAGGTGATTCGCGGCCCTCGTGCCGGAGATTCCCAGGGTGTCGACGACGACCCCCGGCTGCCCGTTCTCGATCTGCATGCCGAACAGCCGCACCTCACCGTCGCCATAAGGCCGCACTTCGATCTCGTGTGGACCGAGCTCGGTCTCGACCACGAAGGTGCCGAGCGCGGGCGTCTTACCCTTCGTCTTGACCGTTTTGTGGAGTCGCCCATCCACGTAGACTTTAAAGCGGCCCCCGCGGGGTTGCTTCAAAAATGAGAGCTCGTACCGTGAGCCGTGGGACGCAGGATCTTTGGAGCTTCGCGGCTTGACCCGGGTCCAAGCGCGTTTGTTGGAGGAGTGGCCGCTCACGCCCATCACGCCGAACCATCCCTCTTCGGCGTGTTCTTTTTTCTGGGCGTGCTCGATCTTCCAGTGCTTTGAGCTCTCGACCGTGAATTCTGTGGTGCGATACCAGCGCGAGAACTTGACGAGGCTGACCACGCCTCGTCCTCCGGCGCCGAAGCGCGATTGGAGGTAGTTTCGAAGGTACGCCGGGTAGATGTCGGCCTGGGTGTGCGAGGCCCCGTACACCGCCACGTTGACTGTGCTGCGCTCTCCCGCCGTCAAGGAGCGGAGCGCGGCGTAAAACGCATCGAGGGTCTTCCCGTCGCGGGTCTCGATGGGCGTGAACAGGCCGAGCGCGTTCCCGTTCGCCCGGACGGTGCCTTCGAGGCTCCCGTCTGCGTCCATGCCGGCCGAGCCTGGCAGGGCGTCGAGCAAGCCGCCGTCGTCTTGGGATGGGGTGTCGGCGGGGGCGGAGCCCTCCGGCGAGGATTCCCCGGGCGTCTCGACAACCGGAACAAGCGCGCCCGTGACATCTTCAAAGAGACTCTCGCGGCCTAAAATTCTGCGCTGCGCCTCGACTCGGGCGCGCAGTGCATCGGAGGACAAGGGG
>JBDQGY010000197.1:0-8344 GCA_040265175.1 Nannocystaceae bacterium | reverse complement strand
TTTGGGGGGTCCTGCCGGACGCGTTCCGCTCCGCTTTTTGGGCGGCACGTACAATATAATGGCGTCTCCTCGCTTGAGTTCGTGGCCTCGAGAGATCCCGTTGATGCGGCAAATGGATCCCACGGAGAGCCCAAACCTTTGCGCGACTCGCTTGAGGGAGTCTCCCTTCTTCGCGACGTAGGTGCGACGCTCAAGATCCCGTTGCGCCAGCTCTCCTTCGAGGTGTTGTCTCGACCCGCGCAGCACGAGCTGCACCTCGCTTGGGGCGCGCGCCGCCACTCCCGCCTCCTCCGGTGTGAAGTCCTCGTCGACCACCACCTGGAGCCACATCCCTTGGAGAACTCGGGCCTCGGGGTCGAGATCATTCCACGCCACGATGTCTCGCCAGCGGGTTCCGGTGGCCGTGCTCAAGGAGCGCGGCGTCGAAGACTGGGTCGCGCGTATGAGCACAATCTTCTTCCCAGCTTCAATGGCGACGCTCGGGACCGCGACGAGGGGAAGCGCGTTGTCTTCCGGTGACTTATCGATCGCTCCCTGCGCGGTCGCGTCGTGGCGAGGGACCACCAGCAGCAAGCCCCGGGTGATCTCGGCGCCGTCTTGGACGGCGTTCATTCGCCGGAGCGCCGCTTCGGTCATGGCGTACCGCGCGGCGATGGTCGCGAGGGACTCGCCCTCTTTGACCTTGTGCGTCGCGAAAGGCTGGGAGTGTACATCCAGGGCGGCGCTGAGACCGTCGACTCGATCCGCGGCGGAGGTAGGGATGCGGGCGAGTCGGGGCTCGCCGTCCGGCGGGATCCTGCCGCGGATGAAGCGGGCGTTGAGCTCCTTCATCAACCTGCGATCCACGTCGAGCGCCTTCGCGACGTCAGACAGACGTGTGCCCGGCGCCAGTCGAACTGACATAAATCGGGCGGGGTCCATGCGTGGGACGCTGTCTCCCTCGAGTCCAAACGCGTCGAGGTTGGCGCCTACGATCGCCGCCGCAATGATCTTGGGGACGTAATTTGTTGTGGCGTGTGGCAGCCCGCTCTCAATCTCGCAAAGCGCCCAAAAGTTGTTGGTATTGTAGCGGCGAATGGACTTAATCACGAGGCCGTACCCCGCGTTGTAGGCGGCCAGCGCGAGCTCCCAAGATCCAAAGCGCGCCTTGAGGTCTTTGAGATACGCGGCCGCTGCCCACGTCTCCCGCTCGAAGTCGTAGCGGTCATCCTCCCAGTAGCCGCTCGAGAGTCCGTACACCCTCCCGGTGGCCTCCATGAACTGCCACATCCCCGCGGCGCCCACCCGCGAGCGGGCCGTGGGGTCGAAGCCACTCTCTGCGAGCGCGACGTAGATCAGGCTTTGTGGGGCGCCCATCTCTTCCAAGATCGGCGCGATCATGGCCTCATATCGGTGCTTGCGCTTGAACCATGCGCGCATCATGCTGCGGCCTCGAGGGTCGTCTCGAAAAAACCGCAGGTACTCGACGGTCTTCGCGTTCCAACGCACGGGCATGTCGGGTAGCGCAAGTTGCTGCATCCACTCGTCGGCAGGCTCATCGAGAATTGTTTTGGACATCTTGTGTCCCTCGGGGAACGCGGCGTCTTCGAAGGCGCGAAGCGTGGCCTGTTCCTCCGGGAAAGCGTGACGTTCGGGGGCAGCGTAGGCCGCGTGCACGGTGCTCGGTCGGTTCGAGCGCACCCGCGCACGTCGCGAAGCATCTGGGGTCATCATGGGACCATCGGCCCCCTGGGACGTCGCTTCGTGGGGGCTCGCGGGGCCTGCCGCGCTCGCGTCGCTTCCCAGCGCGAGCAAAGAGAACAGCGCGATTGGCGCAATTTGTCGATAGGTGTTTCCCACGGTCGGAAGGCGGAGCGCTTTGTGCTCACAGCAAAGGTACCGCGAAGGACAGCGCTTCGAGTAAAAAGCTAGCAAAGTGTGGGCGATCAGACTACTTTCACCGCCAATGCTCCTCGGAATTCCCAGTGGTGTCGAAATTGGCATCGTTGTTTTGATCCTGCTGCTGCTCTTTGGGCCCAGCAAGCTTCCGCAACTCGGTTCGAGCGTCGGAAAGATGTTGCGTGGATTCAAAAAAGAGATGCGGTCCATCTCAGAGGATCAACAAGCCAGCGAATCGGCTGAAGTGGACGTGACCCCGGCGGATCCGCCGTCCTCCGACGCATAAGCGAAGTGGGTGGCGCGCGCCGCCGCGGCTAGCTGCGCAGACTTAGCCGTCGTCGGAGCGCTCCGATCACGCGAAGCGGAAGCTGCGGATCGCGGCTCAACTCGGCGACTTCTTGGCTGGGGAGAAGCCCCACGAGACGCACCGCGACCGCCTCTGGAATCCTTGGGTTCAAGAGCAGGGCGCGGCGGATGCGGGGGCGGGTCTTCCAGCGGCGATGCGCGAGCACGAGCATCAAGGCATCGGAGGTCGTGCGACGCGAGGTGGCGATCCGAAGGATGTCGTCTTCCGTGACGCGGGGGTTCTCGAGGAGCAGGGCGATCACGTCTTGGCTCGGGTCCACAAGTAACTTCTCGAGAACGTCGCGTTTCCATCCTCGCGCCAGGCTCTTGCGCTCACCGAGGGTGAGGGGCTTGGTGCCCGGGACGAGGGGGCGTGGGCGGGTGCTGGCTTCATCCGCAGTGACATCGAGGGATGGCGTGTAGAGCAGCTCTTTGCACCCCTCAAGGTTGAGGCGATCGGCCGTTTCAAAGATCGCCCGAACGCAGTCGTAGTCGAGTCGCTTAAGTTACACCATCTCGAGCGTTGCGAGGAGTGCGAGATCGAAGGGGGGACCCCCGGAGCGACCAGAGGTCGCGAGCACGTCGAGCAGCCACGCTGCGTCGTCAACATCCAACGTCTGGACGATGTCTGCGAGCACGGCCGCGCGCATGGAGGTCTCGGGCAAGGCGGCGAGGCGGTCGGCTACCCGTCGCGGATCTCGCATCGGGTTGTCCGGGCTGGCCGTCATGGAAGACTTCGATTCAAGCGAGGGCTGTCGGTCGGTCACCCGCCGAACAGCATCGGGAGCTTCAGTCGCAGCATTGGAATCAGGGTCTGTTGGATGAACGGACGCGGGTCTACGTTACCGGTCTTTTGGAACGCGACGATCCACAACGCGCCGACAAAGGCGAGCAAGACCAGGGCGGTGAACATAAACACGGTGAACGTCGCGGAACGGGGAGCGTCCATGGGCGCAGGAGACGCCTTGAGCGCGCCCCCGCCCATGGGAGCCGTGAGATCGGGCGACGAGTGCTCACCGGAGAGTTCCGCGGGGTTCGGGGGGGGCGCGGCGCCCTCCGCGGGCCAGCTTGGACCCGCCCCTTCGGGCGCCGGAGCGTGCGGGGGCTCGCCGCTCGTAGGGGCGGCATACTCGGGCGTGGGCGCGCCGCTTTGCGAGCTTGTCGTCTTCGCCATCGGGCGGCTCTCGGGTCGAGGCGGCGCCTTTGGCACGTCCGCCATCATTCCTGGAGAGGCGATCAAGGTCTTCTTCGAAGGTTTGGCGCTCGTTCCATGCGGGGGAGGAGGGGGCGCCGACCGGGATTTGGGCTTGGGCGCAGGTCGAGGCGCAGGCGCAGGGCTGGACGCCGCAGGTGGCTTGGGCGCAGGGCTTGAGGTTGGGCTCACCGGAGCCGGTGGCGTGGCAGCCTCGACGCTTTCGCCCCGATAATGAGCCTCGCTCCGATAGCCAGAGGCCATCTGTGTCCCAGGGTCGATCAAGGAGGGCTCGTTGGCCGCTTCAAAGTCGAGAATTAATCGGAACGAGCAGTGGGGGCAGGCCACCTGCACGAGCGGGGCGATTTGTTCGTCGAGGACCTGGAACGGCCCGGCGCAGGTGGGACAAGCGATGATCATTTAGAAGTCAGCACCCACAGAAAACGTGTACTGCTGCTGCAGTCCGGAGTTGTCTTCGTAGGTCTCTCCGTTGGAAGAGCCGGTGGAGGATCCCCCAGGGACGATCATCCCTTCGAGGCCGATGCGGAGCACGCTAAACACCATGCGAAGCCCAAAAAATGGCCGGTGTCTCACGATCACATCTTGTCGCTTGAACACGAACTCGTTGGAGAGATCGGGCGCAGGCTCAATATATTCGTCGGTGTCAGGAGTCGCGTCGAGCACGCCCGAGCGTGACCATGCGAGGAGGGCTTGGTAGCCGATATAGGGGGTCATGCTCACGGTGCTGCCGACGCCGAATACGTGGGAGATGACGCCGTCGATGCCGATGGTCGTCATGCGAACATCTTTGGAACCCAGCAGCTGTCCGAAGTGTCCACGGATCGCGATCGCCGGGATCGGCAGGTGGTGAAAACCCTCGTGGATGGCGAGTTTTGCGTAGCCGCCGATGGTCCACATTTTGGAGTCGAAGACATGCGTGGCTCCCCCGCCAACTTCCAGGCCAGGCCAAAGTCCCTTTCGACCCACCACTTGGATGGTCGGGACCAAATTGCCGGGGCTGCTCGTGGTCTGCGACCAAAAATCTTCACCGCCCGAGATCGTGTTCAGGCTGATGTCCGCGGACAGGGCGAAGCCTGACAAACCGAGGGAATCGGCGGGGTCGACAGGCTTGGGCGCCGACAACACGGCGAGCTCTGAGGACAACGACCGAAACTTTGTGCCGTCTTGCACCACACCTCCGCCGCTCACCGATCCAAGACTCGTCAGATCCACGTCGTACTTCCCAGCGCTTGCGGCAGTGGGGGCGGCGATGAGGACCGGAAGCGCTACCGTAAAGGACAGAATCTTGCGCATGCGAAGCTCCGAGAGACCGGACCCGCAGAGCCTATCTCGCGCCCAGAGCGCGTGTCAAGGCGTGGGACGGCCCGACTACGCTCGATGACGACGTGCACCCACCGGGAATTCGTTCGGTCGAACGTCTCGCGGAGGCGCCCGGGTGCGATGGAGCGGTCAGCCCTCGGAGGGGACGGTCCACCAGCGCAGACGAAAACCATCACGATTCGAGCGGCGGCCAAATGGGGCGCGCTTTCCAAGCTCGGCTTCCGGGAACACACGCAACATGAGCTGGACCCCGTTGGCGGTCTCGCTGTCGCGCGCGGCCGCGTAAGCCCCGCCCTCAAAGTGGACCGAGTAGACCAGGCGCCAGTGATATCCGCCGGTCTGGGTAGGGAAACGATCTTGCGAGATTATCTGGATCTTCGAGGGCGAAATCTCGTCGAGGTCATCGCGAGCCATGCGGAACCGCCACGTCCTCGGGTTGATGATCGCGTCTTGCCCCTCCTCTTCTTGCGGAGGGCGGTTTGCCAATTCCAAGACCACGAAAAACGAGGTCTGACCCTCGACGTAGCGTTCGGTCCAGTCGACCCGGCGGTCCCGCAGTCGCGCGCTCTCGTTCGAGGCCGCGGTCTCATCAGTGTCTGCGGGGCTGCCGGCGGTCGCCCACAGCGCGATGAGATTGGGGTCCCACAACGTCGCCTCAATGGTCAGGTTGGCGACGGGCTGAATGCGCCGTTGGTAGAGCGCCTCGATTTGCTCAGGGGTCGCGTCGCCGACGGCCAGCGAGGGGTCTCCGGGAGGGGAGACGGGTGCATCGGGAGCGCAGGCCATGGCCCACGCCGCGCATGCCGTGACGCAGCCCAATGCTGCGCGTGTCCGTGGCGATCGGTGAGAGCGTGGCACCACGACTATCCCGGGACGTTGGTCGCTGCTCCGGCGAACATGATGCCGTATTCGATGTCGCGTGACCACGCGACCCGGGCCGCGAACTCGACGGCCTCGTCGCCACCGCGTTCAAAGGAGATGACGACGGCGTCCCCAAGCTCCTGCGGGTTGGTCCCCACAATTTTAACGCCGCCCGCGCTGATATCGGCCACCGAGATCGCGGAGGATTCGGTCTCTTCTCCCCTGCGCAGCTTTGCGGTGAAGTCACACTGGAAGCGGTAGAAACTACGAAGCGCCGAGGAGTCGTCGTTCCCGTCTCCAGCGGGCTGGCGCACCCGCGCTTCAAGAGATTGCAGCAGGCTGGTCTGCTCGTCAGTCAGCGGACCACCGCCGAGGCTGAGCGCTCGCAGATTGCGGTAGGTCACGATGTCGCGGAGCAGATCGCCTTGGTACTGGCTGCCATCCCCGCGCCGAGCGACGATGCGAGAGGGAGCGAGATCGGGAGAGGATGGAGGATCGTTTGGCGGAATGCTCATGGTCGTACGAGGCCGGTGCCTGCCGCAGTTGTACCAAGGATCGTCCGTGAATGGATTGACCCCAGCCGACAGGCGCTGCTAGCTTGCATCCTACCCTGGATCGGGGTTTTCACGCATTGTCCCAAGGCCGCAAAGAATTACTTGAGTTTGTCCGCGGGACGACCCTCGACGAGGCTCCCCGCTCCGCCGCACAAGAGCACGGCGGGCTCTTGGTCCTGTGGTTCGTGGCCCTGGCAGGGCTGGTTGGTGCCCTCGCATCCCTGGTGTGGGGGACAAGCGCGCCCGCGCCCCTGCCCACTGTATTTTTATCCATGGCGGGTCTGGCCTTCGGAGCGCTCGTCGTGCGCATGGTGGTGGTGGGGTACACGGGCTACGAACGCGCGGTGGGTCTACGGATCATCCTTCGGCAGGGCGGAGAACGCGCGTACTTGAGAGGGATCGTCTCCTGCGTCGCGCTCGTCGTGGGTGGGGCTCTGTCTCTCGTTGTCCTCGGTGAGCCCGAAGTCGGGAGCCACGCCGCCGATCCGAGCGCGTGGGAGCAAGGGGTTCGGTTGGCGGCGCTGGTCGTGGTGGCGATCAGCACGTTCGCAGGGCTCTTGTTGATCATCGCGCGCTACTTCTCTGTGTTCGGGACAACCTCCATCGTATGTACGGTCATCGGCGTCGCGGCGCTGGTGGTGGTGCAATCGGTGGGCACCGGATTCTTGCACGAGTTCGAACGGCGCGTGACGGGGGTCTACGCACACATCAACGTGACGCGCGTGTACGGACTGTCGGAGTATCGAAGGTTTGAGCAGTGGCTGAGGGGACTGCCGGGGGTGACCGGCGCGAGCCCCTTCGTGTACTACGTGATGGCGATGGCCCCCGAGGACCAAGACGGTCGCCGCGAAGGGCAGGTGCGTCCGGCGACCGTGCTGGTGAAGGGCATTGATCCTGGCACGGGTCCTGAGGTGATCGACATCGAAGCTCATCTGCGGCGCGCATCGGGGGAGGGGGTCTCTACAGACGCGTTGGCGCACTCCGTGACCCTGCGACCGGTGCTCGATCGCCCGGACTTGCCGGCGGTGCTCGCCGATATTGAAGACCCTCGGGGCGCGGACTGGTTTGAGCGTGCCCAGGAAGAGTGGGACGCTTCGCGGCGCGGCGCCACATCGCGAGAAGGCGATGACGGGTGGGGCGACGATGGGTGGAGCGACGACGCGTGGGTGGACCCGCCTGTGCCCATGGCGGCGTCCGACGCGGCGAAGGTCAGGAACGAAGCGCCAGAGGACCCCGCTATTCCGACCATGTTCGTGGGGAAATACCTCGCGGAGCGGCTCTCGCTTCAGCGGGGGGACGTCGTGCGCCTCGTGGACCCCGGTGGGGCATTTGACACGACCGCGCCGCCGCGATTTCGAAAGTTCAAGGTGGAGGGCGTGTTCGAGGCGGGGTTCCAAGAATACGACGAGCGCTTGGTCTACGTGCACATTCGAGAGCTGCAGGCGTTTCGTTTCCGGGATTCCGACATGGTCTCGGGTGTCGATCTGCGCTTGTCCGATCCCAACGATGCGCCCGAGGTTGGGGCGATGATTCGCGAGGAACTCCGCGGTGGGTATCAGGTGCTCGAGTGGCAAGAACTTAACCGGACCTTGTTCTCGTCGATCCGTCAGCAAAAGAACGTGATCACCATCGTGTTGAGCCTGGTGATCTTTGTCGCGGGATTTAACGTGCTCTCGGCGCTGTGGACGATGGTGGTGCGCCGCACCCCAGAGGTGGCGATCCTCATGTCCATGGGGGGGACGCCCGCCCAGATCGCGCGGGTGTTCCAGGTTACCGGGATGACGATCGGTCTCGCCGGTGCGGTGGCGGGGATCGCGTTCGGGCTCGTGTTGTGCTGGTTGGTGCAGCTGTACGGCTACACCTTGGATCCGCAGGTCTACTTTATCGAGAGCCTCCCTGTGGAGGTCAGCCCGCTCCAGATCCTGCTCATTTTGGTTCTCGCGCTGGCGATCTGTTTTGTGGCGACCATCCCACCGGCGCTTCGTGCGGCTTGGCAGCGGCCCGTGGACGGGCTGAGATACGAGTGAGCGCCGACATGAACACTTCACCATGATCGCGCCGTCTCCAGCCTTGCTCTTCACGGCGTGGAGGTTTGCCACTCGGTCCGGGCGACACCGAGGCTGCGCGGCGGTGGGATGGGGGCTCGTGTTCATGGCGGGGCTCGCAGGAGGCG
>JBDQGY010000196.1:0-8380 GCA_040265175.1 Nannocystaceae bacterium | reverse complement strand
GTCAAAGTGAACGCGGAACAGAGAAGTGCGCTGAACACTGGAGGGAACGCGAGCAAAGAGAGTCGGCGCATCTGGCGACGATCGTCGCTCTGCAGCCCACGCTTGTCAAACGCGTGGCCCATAAAAAGTCACAATTTCTCGGAGGTAGCGCGTGGGTGGGCGTCGTTCTATTTCCGGTGAACAGCACCGAGTGTCTCCACGCTGGGGTTGCCGCTCGTGTGGCGGTGGGTTTGACGATCAGGGCTATTTCCGATTTGAGGAGGGGCGCGACGACAACGGCACTGGTAGACTACCCGGGAGTGCCGCGATGTATTCGCAAACGTGGTTGCGTGGGCGGGGTGATGCGCTGCACGGTAGTCGTCCTTGTGTGGCTCATGGCATGGCGCGCGGAGGTGCGGGCGGCGACCGAGGGCCCGCGACAGCCCTTGGCTCAAGAGGGAGACCGTGAAGCGCGACCCCTCGAGGTGCACGTCGACGTTGTCGTAGAGCCTCACGTTACGCGGCTCGGTGGCGCCGCCATCCATCGTAACCGCGCGGTGGTGAGGGGCAGAGCCCGCTACATCCTCGCTGATTCGCAAGGAGGGGATTCGACTCTCACGCTGCTGGATTTTGCGGCGCACCTGCGAGAGGAACCGAGGGAGCTCGACGAGATCCGGCTTGAGAGCTACGCGGATGGGCCGTGGCAAGGGGCGTATACGAAGGTCCTTCAAGCGAGGGTTGGGCGCCGCATGGTGAGTCTCGCCCCGAACGCGGCGGGAGACTTTGAGGTAAACGTGCGTGCGGGCGAGCGGGAGGTGGAGGTGGAATATGAGGTGGTGATGCCGCGGCGCGCGTGGCCGTTCGGCTGCGCGCGTGGGCGCTGCAATCTGGTCGGTGCAGGCGCGCCGTTGCCGAGCGCTCGCGCCGAGGGGGGTGGGCGCCTCTCGCCTGGAGAACGGGTCGTGGCGTCCGCGCGATGGTTTGTGGAGGCTCGATTTGATCCGGGTTCTCGAATTCCACAATCCACGCTGCGCGGGGAGGAGTGGGCACAACTTGACCGCCCCATCGTCAGCGATACGCCGCTTTTTCAAGATGGTGAGCTGCTGTATCCGATGCTGACCTGGGGGGGGGCTTGGCTTGAAGCGCACGCGCTTTATCGAGGGGTCGACATCGAGGTGATGTCGACGGTGCATCGCCCGCAAGATCGGGTGCCCAACGAGACGAAGGGACAACTGTATCCCGACACGGTGGGCCGGGTCATCGCGCTCGCGAAGGAAGCCATCGACGTCGCGGCCGCCGCAGGTATTGAAGCGTCCGCCGGATCGACCTTGCGGATCCTGCATGGCCCTTTTCGCTCCGCCATCGCAGCGGGACACCCCAGCCTCGTCTTTGTGAGCGATCGTGCGTTTCAGGTCTTTCCCGCAGATCGGGTGACAAAGTTTCATGAGGCGGCGGTGGCGAGAGCGGTGCTTGAGACCCTGGCGCAGGGGTTCTTCGCGGGTCGCTATGACGACTCAACCACGCTGTGGGTCTCCGGGATGGTGTCGTATGCCTTAACCCAGACCTGGGAATTTCGCCGGGATATCCAGGATGAGTTCGCGGAGGAGATTCTTGGTCGCGTCAGCTTTATGCCGGCGGTAGATCGATTTTTGTACACCTCGCAAGCACAGTTTGCGAACAGCTACTTCCGCGGATCCGAGGATCCGATGCCCATTCGCAATGACCCCCGGTACTTTAAGAATTCGTTGCCGACGGGTCGGCGGATCCATGAGAAGGCGATCGACTTGATGGGAGCAAAGGCGGTCGTGGAGTTCTACGCGGCGCTCATCGCAGACATCTCTTCGCCTCCCCAGACGCTGTTGTCTGCGGCCTATGGGTACACGCTCGACTGGTTCTTCGAACAATGGCTCGGACCGTTGATCCCCTCCGACTATGGCGTGAAGTCGCTGGTCTCCGAGCCGGACGGGTCGGGGTTTCGTCACCGGCTCACCATCGTCAAGGCGGTGGACGAGCCGTTGGTAGAGCCGCTTCAGGTGCAGGTGTCGTTGCGATCTGGCGAGTCCGTGCCACTCATCTGGAACGGAGAGAGTGACGAGCAAGAGGCGGCCGCGGCGCGGGAGGTTCCTGGCGGGGGCTATCGCATCGAACACGTCTTTGAATTCACGACTGACGCCGCGGTGAAGTCAGTGCAAATTGATCCTCGACAGCGGATCGTGCAGACCTCCAGGATTCCTACTTCTCGCGGCGGCCTCGTTGACAATTCGGATCCCCGATTCAACGATCTGGACCCGAAGCAGGGGCGGTTCGTGTACACGGGGGTCGGAATTAACGTCGCCGTGTCGGAGTTTGCTAACGCCACCACGCCGATCGCTAGGACCAACGCTGTGAGCGCGTTCCTGGCGTTTGAGGCGAGTTTGCGCCGCGACATGCGGCGGACGGCCAATTTTGCGATCTTTACGGATCGGGAGACGATCGCGGGGCTCAGCGCCGCCGGTAATTTTTTCTTTCTGAGACCGCGGAACCGTCAGCGGCGGCGGCTGTCGCTTCGAGCGGGCGGGGGATTTTCGTGGCTCAATGGGCAGGGCCTCGACGAGTCCGGTGGCCTGCGGCTGACGGAGTCCCTGAGGCTCATCGACAACACCACGCGGTTCGGGTGGTGGCCAGAATCCGGGCACGTGATGGAGCTTGGGCTCTCTAGCGGACAGACATTTTTGAATGACAATTCCGAGCCGGACCCCATGCGTGCGACGCTCGGATTCGGCGGTGGGTGGGTCCAGTATTGGCGCATCGCCCATGAACACGTCATCGCCACGGCCGTCCGGATCGGTGTGGTCGCGCCCCTCGTCGGAGATCTGCAGTTTCGCAGTCTGCTGCGAGTCGGGGGGATCGGAGGGCTCGGAGGATTCAGCGCGAACGAGGTGTTTGGCAGGGGCGTCGCCCGCGTGCAGATGGAGTATCGCCACTTGCTTGTCCGGCACCTCTCCGTGAACGGGCTGCACCTGGCGTGGTTTCGGGGACTGGGAGGTGTGCTGACCGGCGGTGTCGCGTCCGCGAGTCCGTGCGGAAGCCTCGACGGATGGTTGGGCCGGACGTCGTGGTACGGGACCGCTGGCTACGCTCTCCAAGCGCAGGTCCAACTCCTCGGCGCGCTCCCACAGTTGATTCGCGTCGAGGCGTCGGTCCCGATCGGTCGCCGTTCAACGCAGTGCCTTGGTGCTACGCTGCCCGACAGAATCGCGACGAGTCAGGGACTCCCTGCCAGCCAGGCGGCGAGCCTGCTGCCGCCCGTGAGTATCAACGTGACCTTCAATCATCCTTTCTGAACACAGTGGCGAATCAAAAACATAGGCCACGAGGGCCCGCTGGTGGGCGAGGCGCGGTCAAGGGGGCGGCGTTGCTCGCGGCCCTCCTGGTCCTGGAATCCATGATTCGAGCCCCCGCGTTCACGCAGGGTGGCTTTGTCTCCCATGACGTGGCTGGGATTTTGTACTCAGCGATGGTGTTTGTTGACGGCGGGCTCCCCTACGTCAACACAGTCGAGCTGAAGGCGCCTGGGTGTTTCTATTTGGCGTGGGTCTTCGCTGGGGCCGAAGGTCGCGACATCGCGTCCTTTCAAATTGTCGCCAATCTTTGGGCGATGGTCGGGACGTGTCTGGTGTTCGGAATGATGGCGCGGGCGCGGGGCCTTTTGGCGGCCACCGTGGCGGGGGGGGTCTACGTGCTTCAGCAACCGTGGCTGGACAGCATGGACGCGAATTATGTGATCTGGGCGAACACCTTTCAGGTAGGAGCGGTCGCGGCTGTGTGGCGTGGCCCGGACCGCAGGATGAGCGCTCGCGCGGCCGATTGGATCTTGGCAGGCTTGCTCGTCGGGGGGGCGGCGCTGTGTAAACGGCAAGCGGCGTTTTTAATGCTTCCGCTGCTGTGGTCTGCGATGGCCGTGGGAGGTCGCGACGACCGACGGCTTAGACTTTGGTCTCGCGCGGCGCTTGGGCTCGCGGGCGGGGCCGCGCTTCCGTTCGCCGCCGTGTTTGCGCACTACGCGGCCTCGGGGAACGCAGGAGCCTTTGTCCGCGGGTACGCCTTCAACGACTGGGGGTGGAGCTACGTCGCGGCGGTCGACGTGGGCGCGTGGGTCCTCGCGGAAACGGTGATGGCGACCACATTTTTTCTCGCGTTACCCTTGGGCCTGCTCTGCGCGGCTGGGGTCCACGGCGTCCGCGGCACCCACGGCGCACGGGAGGCGGTCCGTCGCTGGGGGTTGGTGCTCGGATGGTTGGCTGCCACCTTGCTCGCAGCGTGGATCGGAGGGCGCTTGTACAAGGGGTACTTTGCGTTGACGATGGCGCCGGCGGCCATGCTAGCAGGCGGCGCGGTGGCCTCTCTTGCACGGGCGTCACGGATCGACACCCGGTCGCGCCCGGGGAGCCGAGCGCTGCGGTGGGCGATGGCGGTAGCGGTGGCAGTTTTGACGGCTCGCAGCGGATTGTTGCTCATCCAGCTTCGGGGCGCACGGGACGTGCCGAGGGACGCGGGAGGACGGCGGCTCGCTGCACATATTGAGGCGCACACCGCTCCAGACGACACCATCTGGGTCTGGGGTTGGCACCTTTGGGACCTCTACCCGCTGTCTGGACGTATGGCCGGGAGTTCGATCTATAAATCCCTTGGCGTTTTGACGCCGCCCAATGACGACAGTTGGCGACGGGGTCCGAGTCCGCTGCACTTCGTGGACTCATCGCGAGCGGATCTGCTGCTGCGGGAGCTGCGAGCGTCACGACCTCGGTATATCGTGCTCGGCTCGACGGTGCCTCACCCGGAGTTCCAGGCGCTGCGCGACTATTTGGCGACGTCGTACGCCCTCGACCGTCGGGTGAGGGTCGGTCACGTCCAGATGTGGAGACTTCGGGCGCCGCCGCCGACACCTTGACCGTGTCGTCGCCTATGCAGGGTCAAGCGCCGGCAGCGCTGCGGCCTCGCGCAGTTCACCGCGGAGGATGGCGTCTGTCAGCGCCTCGAATTCGTCGGTGTAGCTTCGGTCGCCTACGTGGGGTTGAACGTGGCGTCGAATGGCGGCGTGAACGCGCTGCAGCGCAGGGCTCGTTGGTTGGTCTCGAAGGTCGATCGCGCGGGCAGCTGTGACCGCCTCGATCGCGAGGACCCCCGCCACGTTGCGGACCACGCTCGCGAATTTTCGCGCGGCGATGGGCCCCATGCTCACATGGTCTTCCTTACCTGCCGAGGTTGGGATCGTGTCGACGGCCGCGGGCATGCTCAACGTCTTGCACTCGCTCGCAAGCGCCGACGCTGTGACGTGCGCCATCATGAGACCGCTCTCAAGGCCGGGGTTGTCGGCGAGGAACGCAGGGAGCCCGCGGGAGGAGTCGGGGTTCATGAAACGGTCGATGCGGCGCTCGCTGATTGTGGCGAGGCTCGTCAATGACGCGGTCGCATGATCGGCGGGGAGGGCGACTGTCGCCGCGTGAAAATTGCCGCCGGAGACCACGTCAAAGCCGCCGTCTTCACGAGCAAGGACCAAGGGGTTGTCTGTGAAGCTGTTGAGCTCGGTCTCGATCGCGGTGCGCACGTAGGTCAAGGCTTGGCGGACCGCGCCGTGGACCTGAGGCATACAGCGCAGGGAGTAGGCGTCTTGGACTCGGCCGCAGTCTGCGTGACTCTGGTTGAGGTGAGAGCCCTCGACGAGGGCGGCGATGTTGGTCGCGACCTGGATCTGTCCCGGGTGTGGCTTGCCGGCGTGGATCCGTGGGTCGCAGGTGCTGATGGTCCCTAGGTGAGCGTCTAGACTCATCGCGCCGATGATGTCTGCGGCGGCCATCAATTCGAAGGCGTCGACGGTGGCCAGTGCTGCGATGGCGGTGGTGACCTGGGTCCCGTTGATGAGGCTCAGGCCTTCTTTGGGACCTAGCGTCAGTGGTTCGATCCCCGCCTTCACGAGCGCCTCGGCGGCGGGGATGCGGGTGCCGCCTTCGCAGATATATCCCTCACCAATCAACGGGAGCGCGAGGTGGGCGAGTGGGGCGAGGTCTCCGCTCGCGCCAACACTCCCTTGTGACGGAACCTCGGGGATCAGGTTGGCCTTCAAGAGCGCGAGAAGTTTCGCCGGGACAGCTGGGCGGACGCCGGACGCTCCAAGAGCGAGGGTGTGGGCCCGAAGGAACAAAAGGCCGCGCGTGACGTCGTCGCTGAGTCGTGCCCCTACGCCGACAGCGTGAGAGCGGAGTAGATTGCCCTGGAGCGGCGCGAGCGCCTCTGGAGCAATCTTGGTCTCACTCAGGGCGCCAAACCCGGTGTTGACCCCGTAAATAATCTGGCCGTCGGCGAGGGCCTCCTCGAGCTGCGTACGTGTCTTGGTGAGCGCCGCGACTGCCCGCTCATCGAGCGCGGTCGGCCGGTGTCTGCGACTCACGGACGCGACGTCAAAGATGGTAACGGGGACTCCGACGAGGACGGGGGCGGATGACTCAAACATAAAGCCGTCTGAGACTACACTGGGACCATTCTTCGTGCATCGTGGACCGCATTGACGGGCTCTGGGCGGACGGCGTAACCTCACACGGCTAGTCATGCAGGTTTGGTTCGCACAGGCTGAGGTCGCCGGATGATGCGGTGTACGACATGCGGGAAGGTCTTCCCGGAGGGGCAGTTTTGTCCGGTGGACGGTCAGCCCCTCGTGGCGGTCGCCCCGCCGCCTCCGGTTGGAGGCCCAGCCCCCACGTTTAAGCCCCCGCTTGTGCCTCCCGGAATTTCCGGGGCTGGAGTCCGAAAGACACGAGGAGTTGGAGCGCCGCCCGAGGCTCCCTTGGGCTTTGGTGCCCCCCCCAAAATCCCTGAAGAGGTGGCCCCGAAGCGACCTGCGGGGCCGCCTCCCGCCGCAGCGGCGAGGGCCCTTGCGCCGCCGTACGGGATACATACTCCCCGCGTGGAAGAATCGGGGGATCGAGGGGGCGCGGCGAGGCCCCCCATCAGGGGCTCGTCGCTGGCTTCTCCGCGACCGACCGACGCCGCGTCGTTGGATCCGATTCCGACTTTCCGTGCACCACCGCCGGCGCCGGTGGCGACCCCAGACCCCTCACGGGCAATGCCAAAGGAGGCGCAGGCGCGGCGATCCGCCCCTCTCGAAGACGAGGCGCATCGCGGAATTCTGAGGGGGTTTGACGAGGAGGCGCCGGAGCGCCGGACGCCAAGTAGCTCTGTCGGTCGGGAATCGTCCTTGGACGACGCGGGTCATGTTCGTGAGATCACCGAGGAGGTTCGGTCGACGGACGCGACCATCGGCGACGCGACACTGCACACCAACAAGCAACAAAAAGACACCTCCGCGAGCCTCGCGGGGACGGTGCTCGAGGGCAGGTATGAGCTTGTCGACGTGATCGGCGCCGGCGGAATGGGGATCGTCTATCGGGCCCGGCATCTCGCCATTGGTAACGATTTAGCGATCAAGGTGCTCCGCTCCCCATTGGTTGCAGACAACCAGATCGCGACTCGGTTTCTCCAAGAGGCGCGGTTCGCCTCGTCCATTCGTCACCCGAACGTGGTGCCCATCTTCGACTACGGAGAGGCTCCCAATGGCGCCCCGTACTACGTGATGGATATGCTGCGAGGCAAGACGCTCGGCGATGCCATCGACGAGGGGACCTTGGGGTCGGTGGCGGACATCGTAGAACTCGCCATCCAAGTCGGGGAGGGACTGAACGCCGCGCACACGGTCAACATCATTCACCGCGATCTCAAGCCGGACAACATCTTCCTTGAGCCATCGGAGAGCGGGAAGCAGCAAGCGAAGATCATTGACTTTGGGATCGCGCGGCTTCAAGGATCCGCGCGGCGCCTGACCCTAGAAGGCGCCGTGGTGGGTACGCCGGCGTATATGGGGCCTGAGCAGGCGAGAGGAATGCCCGTAGATTTTCGGACGGACCTGTATGCGGTCGGGGTCATGATGTTCGAGATGCTCACGGGGCGGCTCCCGTTCCAGGCCAAGAACAGCATGGCGGCGCTGGCGAGCCAGGTCTACGAGCGACCACCCACGCTGTCCCAAATTCGGGAGGGCCTTCGACCTTATCGGCAACTCGAATCGATCGTTGACCGGCTCCTCGAGAAAGATCCAGCCAGCCGTGTGCAGAGCGCCTCGGAGCTGGTCGCGCTCCTTCGCGGATTGAAAGAAGAAGTGACTGAGGTTGCGGGAGCGCGCGCGCGACCCGAGAAAGACACTGTGTCGATGGGCTCTGGAGACCTCATCAATCCAGAGTCCAACACGCCGAGACCGGCGCAGCCTTGCATAGTCGCGGATGCGCCCCTCGATCGAAGAGCACAGCCCACCAACACGGGCTTTGAATCTACATTTCCGCCCGCCGACACCTTCGCGCCAGGCGGGGGCCTTGGG
>JBDQGY010000195.1:0-8490 GCA_040265175.1 Nannocystaceae bacterium | reverse complement strand
GTGGGCCTGCTTTTCCATCCGCAGATCCCAGGGCCGGGGGGGGGTCGGGCTTGGTCCATGGCCTCGATAGTGGGCGTGGAGGACCGGGCGCTTTTCGGCGAGCGCGGGCGTGATCTCAGGGAAGGCCCAGCCGTAGCAGCCGATGCCGTCGAGAACCACGAGGGGCGTCGCCGTTGGGGCGGTGGTCGCGGGGGCGCTCAGGTAGCCATGTACCAGCGCTCCGTCGGGTCTGTGCGTCACGATGGAGCGGGCACCACGCCGCGCGGATCCAGCGTCCGATCCCGAGGGAGGCGCCGAAGACCTTATCGGAGGCGACAATGTCAGTCGCTCTTGCCGCGCTCGTCCGCCGGGTAGTCGTCGGGGATATCGTTGACCGCGGGCATCGATTGGATTTCTCGCTTGGCGCGCTTCCACGCTTGCTGGACGATCCAGGACTTTGAGCGATCCTGGCGCAGCGCCTCGCGCTCAATCTCCGTGAGCATTTCGGTTGGAAAGTAGAGGCTCTGTTTACGCTTGTCAGGTTCAGCCATCGTTGAAATCGTCCCAGCGGTCCATCGAATCGTAGTGCACACAGGTCGTGCGCGTCAACTCACGCAGGTGTTCGGGAGACCACGCCAGGTGGCTTGCCCCTGGGCCGGCGGCTCATCTCGGGCCAGGTGGGGCAGATCGCCGGGGTATGCAGGGTTTGAGGCTGTCGCCTCGCGAGCGCGTGGCGTGGTGGGATACGATGAGCAAGCCCATGAAGCCCGACCTGTTGACCATCCCCGGCACTGAAATCCTGATCCCCTCGTACGGATTCCTCGTGGGCGTGGGCCTCGCGCTGGGTTGGCTGTCGAGCCTTCGCCGCGCGCGCAGGGATCGACTCCCGGCCGAAGACCTCGGTACCGCGTACGTGCTCACGGTGGTGTTTGGGACCTTCGGCGCGCGGGCGCTGTGGCTGCTGCAGCACCCGGATAAGATCGACGGAGCAGCTTCATTCTTGCAGCTCACGGCGGGCACGTTCGCGACGGGAGGGGGGCTTGTGCTCGGGCTGACTGCATCTCTTGTCTTTTGTGCCCGGCGCGGCATCCCGTTTTATGCGTGGGCGGACTGTGCGGCGCCGGCGGTCTTGTTGGCGCTGGCTCTGGAGCGCCTGGGCGCGTTCATGGCTGGGACGGGCTTTGGAAATCTCATCGATCCTGCGTCTCCGTTCGCCGTCCGCTTCCCCGCCGACAGCCCTGTGTACGCCTACCAGCGCGCGGCGCTTGAAGGGCTGCATCTCGAAGAGAGCGCCTCGCTCGCCGTGCATCCGGTGCAGTTGTACGGCGCGGCCGCGCTGGTCCTGGCCGTGGCCGGGTGCGCGCTGTTACGGCGGAAGAGAGTGTTCTCGGGGGAGGTTGCGTGTTTTGCGCTAGTCGCTTTTTCGATCATTCGGATGCTGCTCGAAGATCCGTTTCGAGCGGACCGCTCGCCCGAGGTCTTCGGCCCCGTGCGGCTCGGGCAAGTGAGCGCCGTCGCCCTCATCGCGATCGCTGTGGGCATCTACCGGCACCGTCGCTCGCGTGAGTTGGCCTCTCCAGGCGCGCTGCGGCAGTGGGAGGGCGGTCGCTGGACTCCCGCGGAACGCGGAGCGAGCGGCGCGCTCCGCGGGGGCACGTCGGGCGGTGGCCGCAAAAAATCGAAGCGGAAGAAGAAAAAGTAAACGACGACGCGGGTGGGCGTCGTCGTGGTGCCGAGGGGCAGACTTGAACTGCCGACCTGCGGGTTATGAATCCGCCGCTCTAACCAGCTGAGCTACCCCGGCGCGGGACGGTTAGATAGGAGATTCGCGGTGACAAGTCAACGAAAACGGAGGACGAGGGCTGACGCTTGGTCGCCCGCGTCCCAAACCGCCGAGTTGGGCGCGTGGGGGAGCGACCGCGCGGAGCGTGTGCGCCGATGGACCTCGCCTCGCGCGGGGCCCCCCGGGCAGCCAGCGGCGGGAATTCCGCCTCCATTGACACCCACCGAACAGGCGGGTAAGCCCCTCCCACCGCCGTGAAACAGCGGCTCGCGTCGCATCGCGGGTCCCGTCCACGCCGTGAAAGTGTGCACTCATGTCTCGAGAAGTCGTCATCGTCAGCGCTGTTCGTACTCCCATTGGGAGCTTTCAAGGATCCCTCGCCTCCATGTCGGGCCCCGAGCTCGGGGCGATCGCCATTCGGGGCGCGCTCGAGCGCGCCAGCGTGTCCGGGGAAGACGTGGACGAGGTGCTCATGGGGACTGTGCTCCCGGCAGGCGTGGGGCAAGCGCCTGCTCGCCAGGCGAGCAAGGGGGCGGGCCTTCCGGACTCAGTGGGGTGCGTGACGCTGAACAAGGTGTGCGGGTCCGGGCTCAAGGCGGTCATGATGGCGGCGCAGGCGATCAAGGCCGGCGACGCCGAGATCGTCGTGGCGGGCGGCATGGAGAACATGTCCCGTGTCCCATACCTTCTCCCCAAGGCTCGCGACGGGTTTCGGCTGGGGAATCAGACCGTGGTGGACGGCCTCGTCCACGACGGTCTCTGGGATCCCTACAACAATTTTCACATGGGCAACGCGGGGGAGATGTGCGCCTCGGAGTGCGGCATCGACCGCGAACGACAAGACGCCTACGCGGCCGAGAGCTACCGGCGGGCCCAGGCCTCGGTGGAGGAGGGGCTGTTCGCAGAAGAGATTGTGCCGGTCGCGGTGCCCCAGCGTCGGGGGGACCCGGTCATCGTGGATACGGACGAGGAGCCGTTTCGGGGCAAGATCGAGAAGCTAAGCAAGCTGCGGGCGGCGTTCACCAAGGACGGCACGGTGACCGCGGGGAACGCCTCCACGCTCAACGATGGCGCGAGCGCGGTCGTCGTGATGTCCGCGGAGGAGGCGACGCGACGAGGGCTTGAGCCGCTGGCCACGTTGACCGCCTACGCCAGCCACGCCCAGGCGCCCGAGTGGTTCACAACGGCCCCCGCGGGCAGCATGGAGAAACTGCTGGCGAAGACAGGCCACGCCGTCGCAGACGTGGACTACTGGGAGGTCAACGAGGCGTTCGCAGTGGTGGCCCTCGCCAACCAAGACAAGCTTGGGATTGACGCGGCGAGGATCAATCCGCGCGGCGGCGCGGTGGCCCTCGGTCACCCCATCGGCTGCTCTGGAGCGCGCATCCTCACCACCCTCTTGTACACATTGAAACAGACCGACACCAAGCGTGGCGTGGCCTCCCTGTGCATCGGCGGCGGTGAAGCCGTCGCTGTGATGGTGGAGCGCTGACCTTGACGCAGCAACACGGAGAGAGCATGAGCGAAATTAAAGTCATCGGAGTATTGGGCGCGGGTCAAATGGGCGGAGGCATTGCCCAGGTCGCGGCCACCACGGGCTACCAGGTGTTGCTCGCCGACGTGGATCTCGACCGGGCCACCGCCGGAAAGTCCAAGATCGGCAAGGGCCTGCAGCGGCGCGTGGAGAAGGGCAAAACCACGCAGGCCGACGCGGACGCCATCATGGAGCGCATCACACCGGTGGCGAGCGTTGCAGACTTCGCGAAGGCCGACTTCGCCGTGGAGGCCGCCACCGAGAACATCGATCTCAAAAAGAAGCTGTTTCGGGCGATGGATGAGGCGCTGCCCGCGGGCAAGATCCTCGCGTCGAACACCTCGAGCATCTCGATCACGCTGCTCGCGGCGGAGACCTCGCGGCCCGAGCTTGTGATGGGTATGCACTTCATGAACCCGGTGCCGGTCATGAAGCTCGTCGAGCTGATCCGCGGGCTGCAGACCGAAGACGCCGCGTACGAGGCCACGCGGGCGCTCGCGGTGGAGATGGGTAAAACCGTCATTACCTCCAAGGACTGCCCAGGATTCCTCGTCAACCGCATTCTGATCCCGCTGATCAACGAGGCCTGCTTCGCGCTCCAAGAGGGGCTCGGGACGGCCGAGGACATCGATACGGGCGCCAAGCTCGGGCTTAACCATCCGATGGGTCCGCTTGAGCTGGCGGACCTCATCGGCCTCGACACCTGCCTCGCGATCGCAGATGTGCTGCATCGCGAGCTTGGGGACGACAAATATCGCGCGGCCAACAACCTACGCATGCACGTCGCCGCCGGATGGCACGGTCGCAAGACCGGCCGCGGCTTTTACGACTACAGCAAGAAATGAGCCCCATGAAAGAGTTTAAGACGCTGCTTATCGAGGACCGCGGGCCGATCCGCATCATCACTGTCAACCGACCTGAGGTGCTCAACGCCTTGAATCCCACCGTGGTGTCCGAACTCTACGAGGCCTTCTCAGCGTTGGAGGGGACCCACCCCTGCGACGTCCGCGGGGTGGTGCTGTGTGGCGCGGGAGAAAAAGCCTTCGTGGCAGGGGCTGATATCGCGGCCATGGCCGACATGAGCGAGGACGACGCGATGACCTTCGCGAGCGCCGGACACGCCGTGGGCGACCTCATCGCGAACCTCCCGGTGCCGGTGATGGCAGCGGTGCAAGGCTTCGCGCTCGGCGGGGGGTGCGAGCTCGCGCTCGCCTGCGACTTTATCTACGCGTCCGCCAAGGCGCGTTTTGGACAGCCAGAGGTGAAGCTTGGCGTCATCCCAGGTTTCGGCGGCTCGCAACGGCTACTTCGCCGCGTGGGCTTGGCCCGGGCGATGGAGCTGTGCATGACGGGGGAGATGATTCGCGCGGAGCGGGCCTTCGAGCTTGGGCTCGTGAACAAGGTCCTCGCGCCCGAGGAGCTGATGTCGGCGGCGATGGCGACCATGGAGACGATCGCGACCATGGGTCCGCGCGCCATCGCGAAGGTGAAGCGGGTGATGCACGAAGGGGCAGAGCGGCCGCTCGAAGCCGCGAACCAGCTTGAGGTGGAGGGCTTCGCCTCGTTGTTCAACACCGAAGACCAAACCGAGGGGATGCGCGCCTTCATCGATAAGCGCAGCCCAGATTTCAAAAACGCCTGATTCAAAGAAGACGAGGACGACATCGTGGAATTTCAACTCACGGACGAACATGAGGCGGTGCGCACCACCGCGAGAGAATTTGCGGCACGCCGCGTCAAACCCATCGCCGCGCAGATCGATAAAGAGGCGCGCTATCCGAAGGAGCTCGTCGACGAGATGGCCGAGCTCGGGCTGCTCGGCAGGGAGGTGGAGGAGGCGTGGGACGGCAGCGAGTTCGACACCATCTCTTACGTGATCGCCATGGAGGAGATTTCTGCCGCCTGCGCGTCCACGGGCGTCATCATGAGCGTCAACAATTCCCTCGTCTGTGAGCCCCTGCGTAAGTGGGGCAACGACGAGCAGAAAGAGCGTTGGCTCAAGGAGCTCGCCCGCGGGGACAAGCTCGGCTGCTTTATGTTGTCGGAGCCGGAGGCCGGCTCCGATGCGGCCGCGCAAAAGACCGTGGCCGTGCGTGATGGCGACGACTACTTGATCAACGGGACAAAAAACTGGATCACCAACGGTCCCCAGGCTGACACGGGGGTGCTGATGTGCATGACCGACCCCGCGGCCGGACATCGCGGCATCAGCTCCTTTGTGGTGGACATGAACGGGGACGGGGTTCGACGCGGCCCCAAGGACGACAAGCTTGGGATTCGTGCGAGCCACTCGTGCCAGGTGTTCTTTGAGGACCATCGCGTGAGCGCGAGCCAGCGTATTGGACAGGAGGGGGACGGGTTCAAGGTCGCCATGAGCACCCTCGACGCCGGGCGCATCGGTATCGCCGCGCAGGCCTTGGGCATCGCTCAAGCGGCGTTTGAAGCGGCCGCGGAGTACGCCTGCGACCGAAAAACCTTCGGCCGGCGCATCATCGATCACCAAGCGATCGGCTTTATGCTCGCCGACATGGAGACCGAGATCATGGCGGCGCGCATGCTGACCTACCGCGCGGCGTGGATGAAGTCGTGCGGGAAACGCCACTCCAAGGAGTCTGCGATGGCAAAGTTGATGGCCTCCGAAGTCGCCAACAAGGCGGCGAAGAACGCCATTCAGGTGTTTGGCGGCAACGGCTACGTCAGCGAGTATCCCGTGGAGCGTTTCTATCGAGATGCCAAGATCACGGAGATCTACGAGGGCACCAGCGAGATTCAGCGGGTCGTCATCGCCGCCTCCATCGCGCGGCGCTAGCGGACGCCGCCGTCGAAGGATGGTAGACTTGGCGCAGGCCAAGGGGAACATCATGAACGTACGCACAGCGCAGTTGATTTTAGTGGGCGGGGTCGTGGCCCTGACCGGATGCAAAACCGTCGATACAACCGAGCACACGAACGACGAGCTCTACTCTCAGTTCGAGCAGCAAGATCACTACTCGCAAGACATCCAGACGGTCGACGGCCAGCAGAATTACGAAGACGTAGGGGCGGGGATTGCACCGGCCACTCTCGCGAGCATCGAGCAGACCATCTCCGAGGTGTACATCACCGATTTTGAGCACTGTTTGGAGCAGGAGATGTCCAGGCTTGAGAATCGCTGGGTGGCGGGGACTTTCACCATCGAGATGGCGATCGAGACCTCCGGGACCGTGGCCGATGTGCGGATCTTCGATGTGGACATCAAGGAGCGGAGGGTCGCCGATGGCGCCGCCGCGCGCGACGCCGACGAGTTTAAGCCCTGTTTGCAGGGAAAAGTGGCGGATTGGGAGTTCGATCCGCCCCCAGAGGTGCGATATGTGCACACGCACATTGGACGAATGGGCGAAGCCTGGTAGTCCTACCCTGAGATGTTCGAGTTTCAGCCGAGCGAAACGCAAGAGATGATGCGCGAGGGCGCGCGTCAGTACGCGGACAGAATTTTGGCGCCGAGGGCGACGGCCCTGGACCACGAAGGCGGGTTCCCAGAAGACAGCCTGAGGCAAGCGGCCGACTTGGGGCTGCTGGGAATCAACGTCCCCGAGGCCTACGGAGGCGTGGAGGCGGGGGCTGTCTCCTACGCTCTGAGTGTTATGGAGTTGGCGCGGACCTGCGCTGCGACCACCGTGGCGATGACGGTGTCGAATATGGTCGCCGAGGTCATCTGCGCGTTCGGGACCGAGGCTCAACGCGAGTCCCACGTGACCCGCTTGTGCTCCGGCGAGTACGTGGTCGGGGGCTTCGCGCTCTCGGAGGCGGGCGCCGGCAGTGATCCCAGTCGCATGCTCACCAAGGCCACCCGCACGGACAAGGGGTGGTCCATCACCGGCAACAAGCTTTGGATCACCTCTGGCACCCACGCGGGCTTGTTCGTTGTGTGGGCTCGCACCTCCGACGCACCTGGGGCGCGGGGTTTGTCGGCATTTCTTGTCCCTGGGGACGCGCCCGGGCTCGTTCGAGGCAAGCCTGAGGAGAAGATGGGACAACACGGCAGCACCACAACCCCCCTCGAGTTGCACGAGGTGGAGGTGGGCGAGGACGGGCTGCTGGGCAAGGAAGGCGAGGGCTTTCGCATTGCGATGATGGCGCTCGACGGAGGGCGGATCGGCATCGCCTCACTGGCCTCCGGCGTGGCTCGCGGCGCCCATGACTTTGCTCTGGACTACGCGCAAGAACGCACCCAATTCGGTGCCCCCATCATGACCTACCAGGCGATCCAATGGATGCTCGCTGACAACGCGACGGAGCTCGACGCCATGCAGTTGATGACGCTCAACGCCGCGTGGCTCAAAGACCAGGGGAAGCCGTTTACGCGGGAGGCCTCGATGGCGAAGCTGTACGCGAGCGAGCGGGGGTTCGACATCTGCAATCGTTCACTGCAGGTGTTGGGCGGCTACGGCTACACCCGGGAGTACCCGGTGGAGCGCGCACTCCGAGATATACGGGTCACGTCCATCTACGAGGGCACGTCGCAGATCCAGCGCATCGTGATCTCTCGAGACATCGCCCGTCGGTTCGGCGACCGATCTTGAGCGACGCGCTCACGGACGAAACGAGAAGCCGAGGCTGACGACGCCGCGCAGTCGCTCCGGTTCAGCGACCGCCGCCACCGTGGTTTGGCCGCCGTCGACAAACTCTACGACGGGGGTGACGCCTCGCACGAGGAACTCCAAACCGGCGCGGAATCGCAGGGCCAAGTGAGAGGTGAGAAACAGCCTCAGTCCGGCGTGCGCACCCAAGATCCCGTCGCTGTACCACTCCCCCTGGACGCGGAGAGGTGCGCTCCCGTCGGTGTCGAAGGGGATCGTGGTCGTGCTGAGGTGTTGGACGACAACACCTCCAGTGCCGACGGCCTCGATCCCCACCCGCGCGAAGCGGTGGAGGTAGCCAAGCTCGGCGGTGGCGGGGAGTTGATGGAGGCGAGCGCTGACCGTGGCCCTGGAGTCTCGGTGTTGCAAGGTCGTGAAAAACGGCGAGGTAGGGGCGATCGTGAGATTCATGGTCAGCCCTCTGCCGGTCTCGATACCCCCCGCGATCTGGACGCTGCTCAACCACCGGAGCTGCTTGCTCCACGTGCGCCCCTCGTAGGCGACGGCGAGGTGGCCGGCGAGGGGGGCTCGATCTGTCGAACCCTTGGGAGTCGGGGAAGCGCTCGCGTTGGGGG
>JBDQGY010000194.1:0-8524 GCA_040265175.1 Nannocystaceae bacterium | reverse complement strand
GCGCTGGCAGCGCATCTTCAGCTACATCGCCGCTTGGAACTTGGCGAGCATCTTCGAACCGTCGCCCGAGTGTTTCTTCCGAAACTTTGCGTGGGCGCTCTTCGTCGCCTTCGCGAACGCAGCTTTCTCCGCCTTCGTAGACTCGTGAACCGCGATCCCTGCGCTGCGGAAGTTCTCCACGAGGACCGGCTCCATCGCTCGAACCATCTTGCGGTGCTTGCGTGCCTCCGCGACCGGATCCCCGAGCAACGCCGTCTGGATGTCCGACGGAAGCGAATCCCAGTAGTCCTTGTTCATCGCGATGATACCCGGCTGGTAGCTGTGCTGCGTCAGCGTGAAATGGTCCACCGCCTGGTACCAGGACGCCGCAAAGGTAAACAGCGGCGTATTGTCGAACCCGTCAACCACGCCCGTTTGTAACGAGGAGAGCACCTCCGTGACCGGCATCGGCACCGGTGACGCGCCGAGGCCTCGCCACGTATCGATATGCGCGTCGGTCTGCTGAGAGCGCATCTTCTTCCCCTTGAGATCCCCGGGGGTCTTCACGAACCCACCCTTGAGCCCGATACTGCGGCGGCCGTTCTCAGAGTAAAACAAGAGCTTGAAGCCGCGACGGTTGAGCAGTTGGTCGATAAAGTCGTAGGACGAGTCGAGAGCCTTGTCCGCGGCCTTGAGCGTCGGGAACAGGTAGGGGAGCTCGATACCTTCAAGCTCCGGCACCTTGTTGGAGTATCCGCCGGCGCTACCTCCCGCGACCTGTACACCGCCGCGCGCCACCCGGTCCACGATGGTCTGCTCGTCACCGAGGGCCCCCCCCCAGTACGCCTTGATTTTCACGCGACCGTCGGTCGCTGTTTTGACGCGCCTCTTCCACGACTTGAGCGCCTTCTCCCACGGCGTCCCCGCCGGGGCCGTCGTCCCAAGTTTGATCACAAACTCGGGATCTGCAGCGAGCGCTTTTCCACCGATGAAGAATGAGGCAGCCGCCGCCGACGAACTGGCCATAAAGAGTCGTCGAGAGCTGCGAGATTTAGACTGAATGGGAGGCTTTGCGTTGGACATGCGATCGTTTCGTTTCTTGTGCGCCGGTCGTTGGACGGACACGGCTTCGATTGCTTCAACGGGAAGCGCATCGAGCCAAGGACTCAACGCGCCGTCCCCGCTACCTGAAGATCACTAGAAGAATTCATCAATATTATCGAGAAGTTCTTTCGCTTTCTCTTGCTCGGCTCTCATCTCCGGCGCAATTTCTGCGACCTCCTCGGGGTTCGCCGCGAGCACCTCCGCAAGGAGGGATTTGAAGAGATCCTCGTCATCCATCTTCACCGCGTAGTGCTCCGCTTTGAGCACTTTGGTTCCCAGGAAGTATGGAGAGATCTCAAGGGAGGCGGTGAACTCTTGATCCGACTTTGTGGTGTCGCCGCCGGCGAAGCCAGGCGCGATGGAGTAGTACGCGCCGAAGTACCGGTGGGGGCCACCGTGATAGAAGGTTTCGTCAAGCTCGAGGACGTGCGTCATTGTCGCCTTGATGTTGTCTTTTTGCCCCAAGAGGACCGGGAAGCTCGTGCGCTTCGCCCACTTGCCGAGACACGAGGCGTACCAATACATCGCGCCGATTCCCTCGGGCCCGACGAGCATGACGGCCTCTTGGAACTTGCCCTTTTTGCCACGCATGGCCTCTTCGAACTCCGGAGAAGCCGCCACCAGCGCCTTCTCTCCCCACTCCACGCCCTTGTTCATGGTGGACAGGTAGGCGCCCTCGTCGTCACGGGAGAAGCGATCGGCGCGGTAGTAGTACGCCCTCGTGAGTTTGGTCAGCGTCGCCACATCGTTGGCGCCCGCCTCCACCGCTTTTTCCCAACTCGCGATGGCCTCATCGACCTTGGCGAGGCTGTCGCGCTCGGCCCAGGACGCGTCGCCAGCGGCGATCATCTCGGCGCCTGCATCGGCGGCACCCGCCTCAGTGGGGGTGACCTGCTCTTGTTGCCACGCGGCTGTGCGTCCGGCGCAGCCGGCATCGAGCACGAGTGAAGTTCCAAGGAGGGTGAGTAGGGCGAATCGCTTCAGCATGTAGTGTGACTTTCTGGCTCCGAAAAGTGGCCTGGTTATACGACACCCGCTTCGCGACTCCAATAGCCCGCTCCCAGTCTTCCGCGTCGCCCGCAGTTCCTCGTGTTGAAGGGGCTAGAACGCGCAGCACGGCGCCCGCCTCCACCCGTTGTGCGCGGCTTTCCCCCCGTCGAAAATCTAAACGCGGCCCGTCGCCGCGTCTTACCCGCCGAAAACGTAGGCGAAGGACAGCCCGAAAAAGAGGCCGCCGTTGTCCCCCAGCTCCACGCCCCACCCGGGAGCGTTGGTCGCACCGAGGCGCTCGGCCGTCCCCTGGCCCTCATTTTGGTCGACATTTCCGTTGGTGTCCGGCTCGACCGAGCCCGGCACGATGCGCGCTGTGAACCCAAACTCTGGAGTCACGGTCACGTTTTGTCCAAACCATATGGGGAGCGACACAGGGATCTCCACATTCACCTCCATGGGCTTCGTCCGTCGCCCCGTATCCTCATCGGGCGGAGGACGAATTCCCGTGAACACGGTGGTCCTCAATCCCACACCAAAGTCCGCGTATACGCTGCGGCTCCGATCCCCTTGGACCGGCCAGTACAGCACATCACCACCGGCGGCGAGCAACCCATAGGTCTCTTTCTTCGTGTAATCGCCGTTGTCGTCTTGCGCCTCTTGAGTATAGGTCGCAAAGCCGATCAGCGCGCTGACGGAGAGTTTGTCGATGGCGTACCAAGACACACGAAGCGCGTTCGCTCCGCCGAGGGTTCGCATGGCGCCGAGCCCGATTCGATTGCGCATGCCCGAAGACGCAGGTTTCGCCGCCTCCGCGAGCGATGCGTCTATCCCCAATTCCGCCTCCCCCGTCGCCGCCGACTCGGTCGACTCTGTCTCGGCTTCCAGTCCGTCCACGTCCTCCGCGTCTTCCTCGGAGGCGGGCGTATCTGCGTCCGCCGAGGGCTTGTCGGGCTCCACCTGCTCCACCGAATCCGCAAACGCCGGATTCGACACGAGCAACGAAGCGCCCAGGACGCTCGCGAACACCGAGGGGCTCCGCGACCACCGAATGCGTGATCCCCTACAGGTCCAGCCGCGAGCGTGCAGGGAGTACAGAGCCGATGACAAGGACTTTGGAACCAGCATGTGGCGCAAGGATACGTCAAAGGTCTATCAATGGTCACGAACCCACGGCACGCCGTCACCCTCATCGGCGTCTTCATCTGCGAGGACCACGCGACTGAAACGGTCCGCCACGCGGAATGGAGCGACCGATGGGCCGGTTTTGAGGTCCGAAGGCAACAATCGCATAACTTTGATACGATCGAGTTGTCACGCGTAGGTGCAATCTATCAGCGCCTGTGAACGAACGTCGGGAGGCAGGATGAAACGATCGCAACGAAGAGTAATGTTGGCCGCGAGCATCGCGATGGTCGCTTGGACCGTCGGATGTGTCGAAATCGAGGGTTTCGATCCCGCCGATCCGGGGCGTGGTCCTGGCGGCATGGTTGGCAACGGGGAGAAACTAAACGACGGGCCCTTCCCTGGCGGCAATGACCTGCCACCCGCGCCAAACCCTGACGGCTCGCTGGGCGACACCTGCGACCTCGGATGCGAGAGCTACTGCGATGACCTCGGCCTGGAAAATCCGGTCAATCGAGGCATCTGCACGAAGCTTTGGGGTCTGGGGATCGAGCCCAATCCCGTCGACAACAAAGAAGCCTGCCGCCGGTTGTACGCGGACATGCTCGGTCGATTCCCCACCCCGGTCGAGATCAACACCTACTGCACCGGTACCACGTGGGGGAACCTGGCGTGGAAGCTCCTCAACACCGACGAATTTCTGCTGGTGCAGCGGCGCAATTGGTCTGACAAGCTGCTGTACAACAACCGCGCCGTCAGCATCGAGCGCATCTACGACATGGATGAGCTTGCCTCCAAAACCTACGGGGGCTACGTCGCGTGGGATCAGTTCGCGGCGGTCACGCTCTCCCACCCTGTCTTTGTCCGTCGCCGCGACACCGCAGGCGACCGCGCGGAGGCGGCGTTCAAGCTGTTTTTCGGGCGGCCTCCCTACGAGGCAGAGCGCTCCGACCTCGCCCGCCTGTACGCGCTTTGGGACAACGACTATTGGGACCACCCCCACCTCGGTACGCTCCCAGACTCCGTCATCAACTTCCGATGCGTCGACGAAGACGGCGTGGCTCAACCCGCGCTCGCCGGTGAATGTACGAGCGTGTTGTGGGGCTACAACCCGCTCGTGTTGACACCCGACCCTGGACGGCTTCGCGAAGACGGCCGCATGTGGTCCGGCGCGCTCACTGCGAACGAGTGGCAGCAACTGCAGCTCCCCGGCAAGCTCCTCGCGAGCCAAGAGGCGTTCTGGGAGTTCGCGGCGGATGACGCCATGGAGCAGTACTTTGGCTACGACCTCGGCACGCTCGCGCCCGACGTTCGTCGCGAGCTCGTCAAGTTCCTCCTCGACCACAACGGCGACATCCGGGCGCTGCACTACGCCATCGTCACTTCCATCCCGTACCTGCAGTCGAGCCAGGGGGGACCCGACGACGAGCTCGCCTGGACCGACGGGCCCCTAAAACAAGCGCAGCCAGAGATGTGGCTCGATAGTCTTGAGACCTTCCTCGGAGATCGGCTCGGAACCTGTGACCACCGCATGCCACATCCCGAGGATTATCTCGATGAAGACGTCGCGACGCCGTGGTCGGTCTCCATGGTGCGCCAGTCGCGTTGGACCCTCAACGACTCCGACGGGCTCGTCACAGACTATCGGAACATCGCGCAGACCCTCGGTGGCTGTCCCACCAACGAAGCCGTCGGACGCTTCACCACAGTGAGCGTTCTGAACACAGCCCTCCAAGAGAGCTACATCGCTGAGCGATGCGGCATGTTCGACAGCCCTGACGCTGCGGACATCAGCCTCTTGCTACCCGAGGGCACCAGCGCGACGAAAGCGTTGTCTCCCGAGGTCGCCCAAGACATCGTCACGAAACAAACACGCCTCTTCCTCGGTCGGGAACCCTCCGGCGAAGAGCTCTCCCGCGCCGCGACATTCTCTGACGCGTGCGCTCCCAAGCCATGTACAGCCGAGGACTTCGCGCGCCCCGTCTGTTTCGCCATCGCCTCTGGCGCAGAAGGCCTTTTCTACTAGGAAGCCCCACGACGATGACAACGAAGAAAAAACGTACATCTCGACGGTCCGGTGGGCTCAGCCGCCGCGGATTTATCCTCTCGTCTTCAGCGATCGCTGGGGCGGCGGCGTTCCCCCACATCTGGATCCCCGGCCGCGCCCGGGCCTCGACCTCAGGCTTCAACACGGCGAAGCACTTCTTGTACTTTCGCCTCTCCGGTGGGTTTCGATTCCCTACATGCTTCAACGCGAACGTCGCCCAAGAGTTCAACCCGTTCGGTCAAGCGAGCAGCGTAGCTGAGGGTACCGAGTGGGGCGTGGGCTCCTTGCTCGCCGACGACGGGTGGCTCACGCCGGAGCTTGAGACCGAAGGCCTCTCGTCCGTCACCGCCCTCACCAACGACATGGCGGTGCTCCCTTGTGTGGACCACGAGCCCCTCGCGGGGGGAGCTGACGGCAACCACGCCACGGGCCTCGAACGATTCCTTACGGGATACGTGGGAGGCGAGACGGGCCTGTTCACCATGATCAATTATGGACTCCGCGCGCGGTACGAGGCGGCCAGCGAGTCGGGCGATGTGATCTTGCCAGCCATCATCATGGGGAACCCTGGCATGGCTCGCGGCGTCGGCGATTACGCGGCGTATCGCCCGCCGATCCTCCGAGGCGACGATCTCGATCAGTTCGCGTTTGGTGTGGAGAGCGTCCTCGATCCGTGGATGCGTGAGCTCGCCCAGTCCTACGACCTCAAGTTCCGCGACTCACAAAACCTGCAGCATTACGGGAAAGTCGACGGGTACATACAGTCCCGCGAGGCCACCCAGGCATACGCCGATATCTTCAACTCCGACATCTTAAAGATCCGTAACAACTCGACGGATCTCCACGACGGGATCAGCAACCGTCGTCTCGAGGACCTCATCGGTAATGACAGCACCGCGCGCAACATTCGACTCGCGCTGCGCTTGTTTCACTTCGGATGCCCGGCGGTCTACATGGACCAGGGCGGCTACGATCTACACTCCAACGAGGAGAGCGCGCTTCCAGGCCGCGTGCGCAGCTTGAATCGCCTCATCAGCGCCGTCCACCAGACCCTTCACGAGATGCAACACCCCGACGGCGGCACTTACTGGGATCACACCGTGGTCGCCTTCGGCAGCGAGTTCAGCCGCACCGCGAGGGGCTCACAGTTCAACTCCGCGAGGGGCAGCGACCACGGGGGCGACTACGCCACCCGATGGATGTCGATGCCCATGATGGGCGGACCCATTAAGGTACTCGGGCAACAGCTTGGCGAGACCCGGAGTTCGGACCTAAAGGCGCTCGGCAGCGTGTACTCGTATCGCGCGACCATGAAGACCTTCATGGACATGCTCGGGTGCGACCACAGCGAGTTTTTCCCCGCAGACGACCCCTTCGAGGACTTGTTCGGATGAGCCGCGCGCGCTGGTATCACCTCTCCCCGGTCCTCGCCGCGCTCGTCCTCGGCTGCGGCACCTCCACCGTGCCGAACCTCTACGACGAGGGCGAGCCTGGCTTCGATCCAGACCGCCCTGAGGTGGGGGACGACGACACCGCAGTCGATCCCTACACAGGCGACAACGAGATCGTGCTGGAGGCGCAGGCCAACTTCCGCACGGGTGTCGAGTTCCACGAGAAAGTTATCTGGCGGACGTGTACGCCCAACGGCGGCGTTTGCCACAACAACAAAGAATATCCAGACCTACGGACCCCTGCGAACTTTGCCGCGGCGTTCGGTTCGTCGTGCAACCTGCAACCCAAGGACTACACCTCCGTATGGGACGGCTGCGAGCGACCGGGCGACCGTTTCTCCATCAACGGCGGCGGCTTCGACCCGTTCACGGAGGAGATCGGATGGATCGAATTGATCCCTGGAGAGCCGCTCGAATACGGCGATGACCCGCCACCGTTCAACGCTCCAGGCCTCCACATCCACCTCGAGAGCCCGGTGCCCGGCGACCGACAAAGTGGCTACGGCGATGGGCAGTTCTCTCGATTTTTCATCGTCGACGGCGAAGTCAACGACATCATATTCTCCACCTACGGAACCCGGTGGTGGGTCCTTGAAGATCGAACGCACCTGATCGCGGATGTGCGCTCCTACCAGACCACGACCGTCCAAAACCTCGTCTCCGTGGGCATCGTAGAGGGCGATCGCAACCGTAACGGAATCTACGGCGCCCGCGAGTCGGAACCCCACGCGCTGCTGCAGCCGGGCGCGCCGGAGCAGAGTTATTTGATCGGGCGAATGCGCGGCGAGATGTACGACGAGCTAATTCCAGGCTCGCGGATGCCCTTGGCCAACCAGCCCCTCTCTGTCTCAGAGATGCTGGCTTTTTACTGCCTGATCGAGCAATTTCCGGCGTCGGGAGACCCGAGCGGAGTCTCCCGACCCATCGACTACAACAGCTGCTCGTACGCCGCCGACCCTGAATCGGTCGACTTGCTCGGCGTAGGCCTGAGCTGGAACACCCGCATCAAGGGAATCCTCGGTGCGAACTGCGGCTGTCATGGGGGCAGCGAGCCCCTCGCCGGACTGGATCTCGCCAGCGCCGACGGCTACGCCAACATACTCTCGGTCCCCTCGACCCAGATCCCCGGACTCAACTTGGTCGAGCCAGGAGACCCGGAGAACAGCTACCTGTACATGAAACTCATCGGAGCCGACGGAATCGAGGGGGACAAAATGCCGCTCGACCCGCTCAGCGGCGAAGGCAGCCTGCCCCAAGACTACATCGACGATATCTCGACGTGGATCGCCAACGGCGCCCCCGAAGACGAATAATCGTCTCCGCTGTGGGTGCCACCTTTGACGGCGACAAACCGCGCGCACTAGACTGCGGGCTGCATGGAGGACCCCCGAATGACCCCACCGGGCGCCCCCAGAACGCCGCGCTGGTATCACCGCCTCTTGGTGTGGGGATTCATCGCGCTGATCGCTGTCCCGGTCGCCTACGTAGGATGGGCAGGCCGTCCGCTCATGCGAGGGCTGCCTCGCACGCTCGCGGACCTGCAAAATATCTCGTGCCTGTTCAGCACCAAACCGGATGGATGGGTGTTCTTTTACTTCCAAGTCCAACGACAAGGATCGCCGCACTGGGAGACACTGGAGACGTCTTCTCTGGCGCCGCTGCGCCCGTTTGGCTATCGCTCGCGCCTGCATCGCTACCTCGTGAACTGGCAACGGCGAGAAGGCGCGGGGACGCGGGAGATGGCCCAGTGGATCTTAACGCGCGTCGCAGAGCTTGAACCGGGCGCCCCCCCACCCGAGCGTGTTCGCATCGCGCAAGGGTGGACCCG
>JBDQGY010000193.1:0-8657 GCA_040265175.1 Nannocystaceae bacterium | reverse complement strand
TGGAGGTGCTAGCGCCCTTCGTGAGTGGGGAGGAGGCCCGCGAGTGGGCCAGACGCTGCCAGGAGAGCGCGGTGTTGGCCGAGGCCGGAGGCTTCTGGTCCTTCGCCCACGACAAGCTGCGGGAGGCGGTGATCGAGTACATGCCACAAGAGCGGCGCGTCGAGAGCCATCGCAAGATCGCGAAGAGCTTGGAGACTCGTTTCTCCGACGTCCCGAGCAGAGCGTCGGCCATCGCCTACCACTACGCGGCCGCGGGGGACACGGCGAAGGAGGCGTACTTTAGCGGGATCGGCGGAGAGCATGCGCTCGGTTCGGGCGCGCACGTGGAGGGCGCGAAAATGCTGGAGCGAGCGCTCGAAGTTCGGGAGAGCGACCGGTGGTCTCCGGTTCGGCTGAGCGCGTGGCGGCGACAGCTCGCGGATGTGTACTTGCAAATCGGGGATCACGACCGGGCCATGCGCCATTTGCGTCGCCTGCTGCGCCCCTACGTGAGGTCCTCGGCCTTGGCACGCGGTAGCTTGGTGCTGCGTGGCGTCCTGGTGCAGCTGGGCTCTCGCGTGGTGGGTTCATGGCTGCCCGCCCCGTCGGGCGAGCGACGACGCTATCTCATGGACCTGTCGAGGGGCGCCGCCACGTACTCCACGATCTGCGTGTACGACAACGATTTTGTGGGCCTCGTCGGCACGGCTCTGCTCTCCGCGAATCTAGGCGACAGGGTCAGGTGGGTTAACTTGGCGAGCTACGGGGTGCTTGGTTCGTTCGCGTCTGCGGCGGGCTTCACCAAACTCGCTCGGCGTTACTTTAGCGCCGCGCGAGCGAGCAAGCCCGCCCCATCGGACGAACGAGACCTGGTCATGTTGAATATGGCCCAGGTCAGCTTTCATATGGGGCGGGGAGAACTGAAGATGGCGAGAGAGCGCGGGCGCTCTGGGGCGCTCCACGCCCGGAGCCTCGGCGATCGCCGCGGTGTAGCGATCTTTGAGCATCAGCTCGCCATGGTGGCGATGTATGAGGGGCGACTCGACGCGATGCTGGCGCACGCGCTCCAAGGTGCAGAGCTGGTTTCGGAGGGAGACGAGCGCTCCTCCGAAGCGGCCCTGATGGCTCGTACCCTAGGTTTGGCCTACTACGTCCTCGGGCGTTATGAAGACGGAGACGCGTACATGCGGCGCCGGGCACGGGAGGTGCCCCAAGAAGAGGTGCTCACCGTGGCCGCCTACGAATCCACGCGTGCCTTGTTGTTGGTGCGGCTCGGACAGGTCGATGCGGCGGTCACCTATGCGGATCGCTGCCTCGACCGATGGAGCAACAGCAAGGTCCTCACGGCGTCGAATCCACAATACCTCGCTGGGATGTTGGAGGCATATATGGCCGCCTCGCGAGCAGCGTTATCGGAGGGGCGCGAGATGGAGCCGTGGATGAAGAAGTGCGAGCGGGTGCTAAATTACCATCGCCAATGGTCCAAGGGACATCCCGTGGGCCTGGCTCAAGACCTGCTGTGGCGCGCGAAGGTGTACGAACTTCGTGGAGAGCGCGAGCTGGCCATCGTGACAGCCCGCGAGTGTATTGAGACCGCCGCCGCTGCCAAGCTCACATACTACGAGGCCTTGGGGATGGTTGAACTGGCTCGTTGGAGTTACCAGCGGCCTCCGTTTGATAAGACGCTGCTCGATCGGGCGTTCGCGCTCACCGAGCGCGTGGGGGCGAAAGGGGAGTTGTCTCGGCTCCCGGACCTCGGCGCGGCGAGGAATCATGGTGACCCGTGATAGCCTGTGCTCTCGATGAGCGCAGAATATCGACGAGGTCAGTATCAGGTTCCGGCTCGGGTTCGAGAGGGGTCCGACGCCAACGTCGCGCCCGAGCTCGACACGTATAAAGAAGTCTACGCGCAGGTTCGCGAAGATCCCGACGCGTTCTGGTTGGCCCAGACCCGTTCGCGGATCACATGGCGCCAACCGCCCACGCGAGGGCTTGAAGGTGGATACACGAGCGTCGCCGCACAACCATTTCGGTGGTTCGCGGATGGGACTCTCAACGTCACCGAGTCGTGCGTTGATCGACACCTCGCTCTGCATCCTCACAAGACGGCGATCGTCTGGGAGGGAGACGAGCCAGGGGAGGTGAGGACGCTCTCCTATCTTGAGCTTCACGCCCAGGTATGCCGAGCCGCCAACGCGCTGACGACGCTCGGGGTGAGCAAGGGAGACCGGGTGATCATTTACATGGGGATGGTGCCGGAGGCCGCCGTGGCGATGCTCGCGTGCGCGAGGGTGGGGGCGATCCATTCGGTGGTTTTTGGCGGGTTCTCTGCGGACGCGCTTCGCGACAGGATTCGAGACTGCGACGCGCGACTCGTCATCAGCCAAGACCTGGGGAGGCGCGGCGGCAGAGAGATCCCGCTCAAGGCGGTGGTGGACGAGGCCCTCGCTGGGGAGACCCCCGTCGAGCGCGTCCTCGTGGTGCGTCGCACGGGGGACGCGCTCGATTGGGAGCCGAAACGAGACGTGTGGTGGCACGAGGCGCTCGGGGGGGAGAGTGAGGTTCACGCGGCGGTGACGATGTCTGCAGAGGACCCGCTGTTCATCCTCTACACCTCAGGCTCCACCGGAACTCCGAAGGGCGTGGTGCACACCTGCGGTGGCTACATCACGTACGCATCATTTACCCACGCCACCGTGTTTGATCTTCGGCCAGATGACGTGTACGCGTGCGTCGCGGATGTCGGGTGGATCACGGGGCACACCTACATTGTGTATGGGCCGCTCGCCAACGGCGCGACGACCCTGATGTTTGAGTCGGTGCCGACCTATCCCGACGCGGGGCGCTACTGGGACATGGTGGAGCGCCATCATATCTCGATCTTCTATACGGCGCCCACCGCGATTCGTGCGCTGGCGGCGGCAGGCGACGAGATTGTCCGCGGCTACGACCGCTCGAGTCTTCGGGTGCTCGGTACCGTGGGAGAGCCGATCAACCCTGACGCCTGGCGGTGGTATTACGAGGTGGTCGGCGAAGGTCGATGCGCGATCGTCGACACGTGGTGGCAGACGGAGACGGGGGGGATCTGCATCAGCCCGATCGCCCCCGCGACACCAACCAAGCCGGGCTCAGCGACCTTGCCACTGCCGGGGATCATGCCCCTGCTGGTGGACGAGCACGGGCAGCCGGTGACCGGCGCGGCCCAGGGGCGGCTGTGCATCGAGCATCCATGGCCGGGTCAAGCGCGCACGGTCTGGGGCGATCATGAGCGCTACGTGCAGACATACTTCTCCACATACCCACCCTATTACTTTACGGGGGACGGATGCCGCCGCGATGAGGATGGATACTATTGGATCACGGGCCGGGTGGATGATGTCCTCAACGTGGCAGGGCACCGCATGGGGACCGCGGAGTTTGAGTCGGCGCTCGTGAGCGTGGACGCGGTGGCAGAGGCGGCGGTGGTGGGATATCCCCACGCCATCAAGGGCCAAGGCGTCTACGCCTACGTAGTGCTGCAGCAAGGAACCTCCAATGACGAGGACGTGACAACGCGTCTCCACGCCCAAGTACGCAAACAGATTGGAGCCCACGCGAAGCTCGACACGGTGCAGATCATCCCGGGGCTCCCCAAAACGCGGAGCGGCAAGGTGATGCGGCGTATCCTCCGCAAGATCGCCGAAGGAGAGCCCGACGCGCTCGGAGATATCAGCACCCTCGCGGACCCCTCTGTGGTCGCGAAGATCGTGGAGGGCTCCTCCAAGGGAGGACAGGCGCGGCCATGATAAATCGCAAGTGGGTGGTGTCGTCGCTTGGGATGGTGCTCGCGTGTGGACAACCCGCCCTCGAGGAGGCGGATTCTGCGGAAGGGACGGAGGACTCGGGGTCGACAGCTGGTGAAGGCTCGACGGGGGACGAAGGGTCCACGAGCACAGGCGATGGCGATGGCGATGGCGATGGCGACGGAGACGGAGACGGAGACGGAGACGGAGATGGGGATGGCGACGGAGACGGCGACGGAGACGGCGACGGCGATGGAGACGGAGATGGAGACGGAGACGGAGACGGGGACGGAGATGGCGACGGAGACGGCGAGCCGTGCTGGGGCGACCCCTCCGTCCAAACGTGGCCGCTCACAGCGCCCGTACTCGCCGTGGACGAGCCTGGGTTGGGCATGGGGAACAACGCGTCGGGGGCCATGTGGGATCCGAGCAGCGACATTCTTTGGACGGTCATCAACGGGCCATCGCATCTTTACAAGCTGGTGTTCGACGACACGATCGGCTTGTTTGTCGCGGCATCCGGGGGGGAAAGTCCGGCGACGCTCCCGTTCCCGGGGGGCGGTGGCCAGCCCGACAGCGAGGGAGTGACCCTGGACGCGAGCGGGCGCGTGCTCGTATCGATAGAGCGAGATAACTTCCAAAGCGGCACCAGCCGGTTGAGCGTGCTCCGTTTCGACGCCAGCGGCGCTAGCGGTACCCTCGAGGCGCTCACGGAGTGGGACCTCACGGCGACCCTCGGCGGTGAGGGGATCAGCGTGGGGGCGAACGCGGGGCTGGAGGCGCTCACGTTCATTCCTGACGCCCACGCGGTCTCGGCGGGGCTGATGGACATGGAGGGGGGCGGACTCTACGATCCGTCGAATCTCGCACCGCATCTTGGAGGGGTGGTCGCCGTGGGGGTGGAAGCGACGGGAGAGGTGATCTTGTTTAGCCTGTTCGAGGACGGCAGCCACGGGCTGCTCGCGCGCACCGATCCAGGGCTGGGCGCGATCATGTCCTTGGAGTGGGATCTTGAGTCGCGGGCCCTGTGGGCCGGATGCGACAACACGTGCAGCAACCGGATGGCCGTGATGACCGTGGATGCCCAGGCGGGCACGACACAGGGTCAATTCGTCGTGGCGCAGACGCTCGACAAGCCATCGGGACTCGCCAACGACAACAACGAAGGGCTCGCGCTCTCCCCCAGTGTCGGTGGGTTGCGGCGCGTGGTGTGGGCCCGTGACGGCGGGGGTGACGGCACGAGCTTGTGGATGACGGATGCGCCGAGCGGCGCCCCGTGTTTGTGAACGTGGACGCCGCCCGCGCGGCCGGGGGGCCGTCGCGCGACCTCTCGGGGTCTATTTGTTTTTCTTGCCGCAGTCGGAGGAGCCGGCCGCGCTCTGGATGGCGTCGGCGTCGTCTTCGGTGAGGAGCCCGTCGTCCACGAGGCCGTCGAGGGCATGGGCGACACACTTGACGTAGGCGCCATGGTTCTTCCAGTCGCCTTCGCAAGGGCAGGTGAGGGCGACCGCTTGCGCGCCGCTGCACCCGTCGTCGTCCGTGGCAGCGCCGGGTTGGGTGCCTTCGCAAGCGTCGTCGCTGTCGAGGACGCCGTCGCCGTCAGAGTCGCTGCAGGCGTCACCGACGCCGTTGTTGTCACTGTCTGCTTGGCCCGGGTCGAAGACCTCGGGGCACACGTCGCAGGCGTCGCCAACGCCGTCGCCGTCGCCGTCGTTCTGGCTGGGGTCGGCCACCTGAACGCAAAGGTCGCAGGCGTCTCCCACACCGTCACTGTCCGCGTCAGCTTGGCCAGCGTCGGCCACGTCTACGCAGAGATCACAGGCGTCACCGACCCCGTCGGAGTCGGTGTCGGATTGGTCGGTATTAAAGTCAGTCACGCAGCTGTCGCAGGCGTCGCCGACGCCGTCGCCATCGCTGTCTGCCTGATCCGCGTTGGCGTCATCGGGGCAGTTGTCGACGGGCGCGACGCAGTCACCGTCGGGGTCGTCAAGAACGCTGTACGTAGCGACGTAGTTCAAGCCAAAATTGCTATCGTAGACGTAGAAATCGCCGCCTGGGTATGTGACGTATCCGGAGAACCACACCTCGACGGCGTAGTCGCCCGCTGCGGCGCCGGTGGTGAGGTCGATGTTGGAGCCCGTCGTCCGCCACTCTTTGTTCAGGCTGTTGAACGTGAAGTCGTAAAACTGCCCTTGGTAATCGAGGTTGACCCCGTAAAACAGGGGGAACGTGGGACGGTTGCCGTCCTCGAAGGTTGTGTAGAAGAGCGTCGTGCTCTGAACGTCATCGTTGCCGTTCTGGAAACTGTTCGCTTCGCCGCCAGACAGGAGCAGGGGAGTCCCCGTGGGACAGAAGGCGCCGAGCTCGAGTCCACCGAAGTCGGTGGTTTGGTCGACTCCGTACGTGTCGTAATACTCGTCGCCCGATCCGCGATCGATCACGACGAATTCTTTGTAGAGTCCGGCGCCAGGGTTCATCGAGACGGAGGTCATCAGAGCTACGAAGGGAACAGAGAGAGAGAACATCATCCGTGTGAACTTTCAGCGAATCACCGAAAGACTCGCGAGCAGGAACCCCGTTGTCAATGCATGTGGGAGGTCGCATGGATGGGACGAAATAGACGGCGTTGTGCGGGCATGACCCCTCTGTCCGTGGCCTCGGCGCCGAGGAATCCGGCCGGCTGGCCTCGTGGAGGCCATGGGACGACCTTTATGCGCGAGGTCCTCTGCGGCGTGACGTCTGGGGTGGGCTCGCGCTAGCATCGAGGTATGTTTGAACGCCCCCTACGCCTCTTTCTTCGCGGATGCGCTGGCGCTGCCCTTGTTATCACCGTGGCCTGCACAAGCAGCGTGCGTGGGAGCGGTGAAACTGAGGACACCGCAGCTTCGGACAGTACGGGGTCTGACGATGGCGCAGACCCGCCGCCGCCCGGCTGCGAAAATGAGGGGACGGAGGGAGCCACCGCCGCGTGCCTCTCGCCCACGAAGTCTGCCGAGTATTACGTGACACAGGCGGAGTACTACTTCGACACCCTCGACACGACCGCGCCCGAGGAGAACGTGCCGAACTATCACCCGCAGGTCGCGCGATGGGAGTGGCCGCCGTGGTTGCTGCTGACGGCCTACGGAGATGACCCGATGATTGAGGGGAACGCGCTGCTCAAGATCATCGATCCTTCAACCGTCCCCAACCGTGATTGTCGGTTCTTTGAAACGCAGCCCTTCGCGCGTTGCTACGTGGACTTTGTCTACGAAAAAGACACGAGCCCGTGCCCGATCTATGAAGAGTTTACGTTCAACGACGCGGGGGAGATGACGTTCATCGAGGCGTGGTCCTACCTGCCGGGCCTCAGCCCGGTGACAGAGGAGGACATGTGGGGAGAGGCGGAGGATTTTCCCCGGCTCGCCAACCGAGTCCCCGGGCTTGGCAATGCTACGGGGACCATCGATTTGCAGGGGCCGTACATGACGCAGGCGGCGGCCGCGGATCCTGAGGTCGCAGATTTTGCCATGCGCGCGGAGGACTGGCAGCTTTGGTGGCAAGACGCCTACGCCAACGCAGACCCCAATTTCTTTGAGATCGGGTGCGGGTGGATGATCCCCTAGGGAGCCTCGAAGCCGTTCAAAAGTATCCGAAGGCGGCCAGATCTTCGCCCGTTCGTTTCGCGAGGATGCGGTTGGATTCGGCATGAAGTGCCAACACCTTCGCGGCGAGCTCCGAGCTGAGGAAGGTATTCTTTTTGGAAGGGAACCACCGATCGACGGTGCGCGCCATCACCTCCGAGGGATGCCAGCGTTTCCCGAGCTTGTCGCGGACAACGCGTTGGATCGGCATGGGCACCTGATTCACCAGCTTGGCCACCGTGACTCCGCGTCGGGACCATCGCTGGTTAATTTGCTCGTCGGTCTCAGGCAGTTCACACGGGTCGATGTGAAAGAACTCGAACCACCGGGCCAAAAAATCAGGGGCGTCGTGCACGAAGCGTTCGAAGGGCAAGGAGAGGACCGCGTCCTCTCCGAATACACGGCGGTAGTACCGGTCGAAGGCCTCCCAGTTCAGGTCGCGGGCGTCGACGTTGGGGCCGTGATACAGGCCAATATTGGAGCGCCCGAATTCACCGTCGCGGTAGTTCAAGAAGCGCTCAGGAGTGGTGGTGAGTCCGGAGCGAAACGCCTGGGAGATCGCCGAGTCGGCCCATTTGTCTTGGCGCCGAGTGACCAAGCAGATCTTTGCGGCGGGGAACATCTCGTGGAGGAGGTCGGCGTTGACTCGAAGATTGCCGTGGTTCTCCGAGGGCCAGCCCACGAGAGCTTCCGAGCTGATCAGAAGATGGGACTCGTCGACCTGCGCGAGCCAGGCGTCGATGTCGCGCGCGTGCCGGTCCATGTCGATGCAAGCGCCATTACGGAAGAAACATTCGAGGATAAATGTCTCGATCGGTCCGTCTCCGTCCCGCGGCACATGGAGGGGATGGATGAATCGGACGTCGCGGAGGGCAGGAAATAGCCGCTCTTGCAAGAACGTGGTGGCCGTTTTGTGGAGCCCCACGTGAATCGTGACGCGCTTGTCGGTTGTGGCCCCCATTGTCTTGGTTTTTGCGCACTTGGCAGGCTGCGTCAACGAGGGGGTCCGGGCCGCAGCGACAGCCCTCCACGGGCGAGGTGGCTTCGCTTAATGGAGGCCGTCTCCGCGGCGTTGCGCGGGGTTACAGACCGTGGGACTATCTCAAAATGCGCGCCCTTGGATTCTTTGCATCGAGCCTCTTGTTGGTCACCCTCGCGGGATGTGGGGACGATGAGGACTCCACCAGTGGCACCGGCGACACCGGGACCGAGGAGGGGTCGTCGTCGGGCGACGGCGACGGCGACGGAGACGGAGACGGAGACGGAGACGGAG